>CAZEFF010000001.1:0-45807 GCA_964511315.1 uncultured bacterium
GGCAAAAGCTGATTTAAAGTTCGGGCGGCGTCGGGACCGCTAAAAAAAAACTCGCCCATGTGAGAAATATCAAAAATACCCGCGCCCGTGCGGACTGCCTGATGTTCTTCAAGTATGCTGGTGTAATAAAGAGGAACTTCCCACTGACCAAAAGCGCCGAAACGGGCTCCTTTTGCGGCATGTTCATTATGAAGTGGAAGTCTGGAAGTGTTAATCATAGCGGGCGCTGTCATTGTATTGGGACATTATAGGGACAGTCGCCTAAATTGCAATGCGAAATAATATAAAAGAAGGGCGAAGCTCGAGGGTCGAAGGTGGAAAAATAACCGTGAATTTACTTCGATCTTCAAACTTCCACCTTCGAGCTTAATTTTAGGGAATCGCGGATCCGCCTGTGCATCCTGTTGCTGCGCCGGTAGGAATATTCGCTGTCCCGTCAGCCGTAGAACTGAGTATGACACCGTTTTGATCAACACAAAAGGTGTTTAGCGCTGTGCCCCCAACAGTTTGAGGAGTCGCTGTAGCAGAATAGCTGGCAGCAGGAACACCTGCAACAGTGTAGACGATATCAAACCCGTGACGCGCACTATTATCCCATGTTGCGTCAAGATACTGAGGACCGCTAGCACCGGAAGTCGTGAGCGAAGAAATATCAGGCGCATATGTTGCAGGATTTTGCGCGGCTCGGTAACTCTCATTAGCAGAACTAAAAGACCGTAAGTCCTTCTTCATAGCATTATCATAAGAATTGAGCCGGGCACGAAGCAGGTTAGGAATCGCTATGGAAGCCAAAAGCCCAATAATTGCCACCACAATCATAATTTCGACAAGGGTAAAACCCGTTTGTGTTCTCAATCTCATTACTTTCTCCTGCTATAAGTATACCTGAAGACTGATAGTTTTGTAAGGTTTGGGAACGATTAACGATGAGATAATTGATGCCCTAAGAGCACAATTTGGTATAATCCCCTCTCTTTAAAGGAAACCTCTATGCTTCAAGTCAATAACTTGTCTCTACAATATGGGAAGCGAGTGCTTTTCGATAGCGTAAACATGGTCTTTACGCCCGGTAATTGCTATGGGCTCATTGGCGCCAATGGTTCCGGCAAATCAACATTTCTGAAGATTCTAGCAGGCGATATCGACTCCACTACAGGCGCGGTATCCATCAGTGAAGGAGAACGGCTCTCGATTCTGCGTCAGGACCAATTCGCTTACGACGAATATCCCCTTTTAACCACAGTCATCATGGGTCATAAAAAACTCTATGATGTGATGCGCGAAAAAGACGCGATTTACGCGAAACCGGATTTCTCAGAAAAAGACGGCGTGCGCGCGTCAGAGCTTGAAAATGAATTCGCCGAAATGAACGGTTGGAACGCGGAATCCGAAGCCGCTAAATTTTTAAGCGACCTAGGAATCCCCGAGAACCTGCACGAAAAGAAAATGAAGGAACTTGAAGCAAGTCAAAAAGTCCGCGTCCTTCTCGCCCAGGCCCTATTTGGAAATCCGGATATCCTGCTATTGGATGAACCGACCAACCAGCTCGACGTTGAAACGTGCATGTGGCTCGAAGATTTCCTATATGACTTTAAAAATACTGTCATCGTTGTTTCCCATGACCGGCATTTTCTGGACAAAGTCTGCACCCATATCGCCGATATCGATTTCGGCAAAATCCAGCTTTATTCGGGGAACTATACTTTTTGGCTTGAATCAAGCCAGCTCGCCCTGCGCCAGCGCTCTGAAGAAAATAAAAAAGTAGAAGAAAAGCGCAAAGAACTCCAGGAATTTATCGCCCGTTTCAGCGCGAACGCTTCCAAATCGCGCCAGGCTACATCCCGAAAAAAACTGCTCGAGAAGCTGACTCTCGATGACATCAAACCTTCGTCACGCAAATATCCGAATATTCAATTTAAAGCCAACCGCGAGGCGGGCAATGAACTTCTAGACATCGAACACCTTACAAAGACCATCGACGGCGCGGTCATGTTTAAAAATTTGAACCTCCGCATTACCAAAGGCGATAAAGTCGCATTTGTCGGACGAAATGACCTTGCGAAATCCACCCTCTTCCAGATTCTTGCCGGTGAACTTAAGGCGGATGAAGGCAAATTCAAATGGGGCGCTTCGACTTCGCAAGCTTACTTTCCCAAAGATAATAAAAAATATTTTGATACGGATTTAAATCTTGTGGATTGGCTTCGTCAATTCTCAAAAGAGACGGATGAAAATTTTATCCGAGGATTTTTGGGCCGCATGCTTTTCTCAGGCGAAGAATCCCTTAAAAAATCCAGTGTTCTTTCGGGAGGCGAAAAAGTCCGCTGTATGCTCGCAAAAATGATGCTCATTGGCGCGAATGTTTTGATTCTGGATGAGCCGACCAACCATCTTGATCTCGAATCGATCACCGCGCTGAACAATGCCCTCATTAAATTTGACGGCACAATCCTCTTCTCCTCGCATGATCACACTTTCGTGCAAAGCACCGCGAACCGCATTGTCGAAATCACACCCGCGGGCGTTCTTGATAAACCTCACACCACCTACGATGAATATTTGGAAAGCGAAGAAGTAAAGCGCCAGCGCGCGGCCATTTATTCATGAGCAATTTCAAAATTCGGGGTGAATTTATCGAACTTTATAAGCTGCTTAAAGTCATGAACCTCTGCGCGAGCGGAGGCGAGGCAAAACACGCCATTTCTGAAGGACATGTCCGGATCGATGGAAAAACAGAAACGCGGAAGGCTTGCAAAATTCGAGCAGGTCAAAAAGTTGAGTTTAGTGGGGAAACGATCCTCACGTCCTGAAGGCACCAGCCTGTTAACTAACTTACATCGTCAGATATGATCTAGCCGCCTTCAACAGCGGAGCGGGGCTTTTGAAGATAGTACTTCAGAACAGGATTTTCGAGAAGAGCCTCCGCCACAACCTCGTTGGCTTGCGGAGTAAAATGGCCGTCATAAGGAAAATAGAGCGGATCAGCCGCGTGCTTTAAAAGATCCGGCCAAAGATTGATGAATGGAATTTGATTTTCCTTCGCGAATTGCTCAACTAGGTTAAAAGAAAACGGATCACTGTAAACCTTGCCGGCATCAAATCCCCACGCCGTTCGTCCCTTCCCCCATTGTTCAGGACCAACCTGCACTCCATAGGGATACATCACAAGAATAAACGGAAGGCTCTGAGCCTTTGCCAGATCCCGGCACATAAGAATATATTTCGCGGTACGCGCAAAATGCTCTCGAATAAGATCAGCCTTTTCACTGCCGCGCAGAAAAATTCTGGAATCTACATCCATCGTGTTCGCAGTCAATTTTGCGATTTCACCCTTGGCTTTTTTACCGCTAATTTTAATTTCAATATACCGTCTCAAACCCAGCTTTCCAATCTTGCCGAATGTTCGCACCAGCTTATTATGGAGATAAGAACAAAAGACGCTGTTGGCCCGAAGAAAGTTCCAAACTTTAAATTTCCCATATTCATAGTAGGGATTTAATCCCTTGAGACTGCCGTCTGCGTTATATAGAAGATTTTTTTCAAAGTTCCAGTCATCCCAGAGATCTGTAAAATCCAGCATTAAAATAACCGCGTCCGGACTGTACGCGGGAATTTCATCACGCAAACGAAGATAATCAATAAGCGGCGACGTATTCCCCCTGCCTACATTGATAAATTCAAAATGCTCGCGCGCGGGATCTAACTTTGATTGCAAAAAGGCAGGAATTGTTTCGGTATCTTCAGCGCCCACGCCAAAAGTAAATGAGTCGCCTACTATAAAAACCCGTTTATCCCCTTCGAGCTTTTCCTTTTCCATCTCAGGCCCGCGGAAACCAAAATTATTAATATGCGCCGTAACATTGTATTCGCCGGGAAAGGAGGACTTCATATGAATCGCTGAATGCGGCTGAAAGGTGTGATGATATTTTGTGTCAACACGCCCCATAGAAAGACGAAGGGCGTCATCGTGACGGAAGATACGGAATCCAATCTCGATGACGCCCAGCGAAATTGTGAGCGTGACTATTAACAGCAGGATATTTTTAAGGAAAAGTTTCATCCTGCTTTAAAAATTAGAAGTTCTTAGGCTGATCAGACCAGTTAGAAGGTTGACGGTCTGAATCAGGCTGACGATCTGCGCGCTCAGGACGATTTCCTTGCCATTCGCGCCGGCCACCGCCGCCGCCAAATCCACGGTCACGGCCTCCACCGCCCCCATGTCCGCCGCGATAACCGCCACGATCCCCGCCCCGGTCATGTCTCGGGCGAAATCCGCGATCTCCGCCTCCGCCGCCGAATCCGCGATCACGGCCTCCGCCGCCGCCAAATCCACGGTCACGGCCGCGATCTCCACCGCCGCCGCCAAAACGAGGTCTTCCGCCGCCGCCCTGGGCAAGCAAAGAATCCACTTTCCGTTCAAGGAACATGAGCTGTTCTTGAATTTTTCTTAAAATTTCCAGCGCCTGCGGCTGCTTATCGCCAAAATCTGCCGCTTCCAAATCATCATCCTTCAGATCTTTCTCTTCATCATTTTTACCGGTGAAAAGCTTCTTGAGTGAAACACCTTTTTTGCCCATGTTTTTTTTATTTTCCTTTTGAGGTTAATTCTTCTTCGAAGAAGAAGTTTTTTGTGAAGTTCTTGCTTTTCCTTTGGATTTCCATCCAAACCTTACCTTATTACTTTCCGCATCATCCTCTGGACCCCGCTCGGCTCAGCGCCGGCTGTCCTATTCTCGAAGTAGGTTGCTTGAGGAGGTAAACCAGCCATCGGCCGTTACCGTATTTCCCTTATCTGCCTATTTTCAATTCTCAAACCGCAATCACGCGGCGAGTTCTCACTAGAGGGTGCCTGGAACTGCGGACACTATGCCCAATCTCGGGGCACTTTGTCAATTTCTTTTATCCCACGATAACATCCCAAACTACATACAAATCCCTCAAACTCTGCCCTTCGAAAACGCTCAAACCACAAATAATCTATACCGGTTTGAGTGGTTTTCGCTCGACCTCAGCACATATTTCGCATTCCATCCGAAATATGGCTTCGGACGTTTCTCCGAGCAGAGTCTTCGGGCTTATTCATCAAGGCAACTGGAGTTCTCTGAAGAAACGTCTCGAGCCGGATCCTCGATGGTAATGGAGGATCCGAGTGAGTGTCGAATGAGTCCCGCTCAAACCGGAGTTCATGTTTTTGCGGGACGAATGCTTTCGGAAGAGAACTTCATTTGCCATTTGCTCACTTCAGGAAAATGGTGCGATTATTATAAAACCATCCGCACACCTTGAATCTGGCGAAGCTGAGCATCGATCTCATACATCATTTCGCGGGAAAGAATTTTCACATCAACGGAAAACGTGATGTATTTCCCTTTAGAAGAAAACTGCCCGAATTTCAGCGGCGTAGTAACGCCGAGGCCGATCAAAACTGTTTCAATCACGAAATGGATATTGGGAATATCTTCCGCAATAATGCGGTATTGGCAATCAAGAGGAAATATAAGCTCCGCCCCGCCAAAAGGATCTTTATCTGAAGTTTCCATTTTAGAGGTGGCAATTCCCGAGGCCGCGCTTGGCCAGATACTGCTGATGATATTCTTCAGCCTTCCAAAAATGACTTTGCGGCACAATTTCAGTCACGATGGGATCGCGCCATTTTTTTGATTTTCCAAGCTTATCCTTGGATTCCGTTGCGGCTTTCTCTTGCTCAGGCGATGCATAAAAAATTGCTGACCGGTACTGCTCGCCGACATCGGGCCCCTGCCGATTATAAGTTGTGGGATTATGATTCGCCCAAAAAATATCGAGTAATTTTTCATAGGCTATTTTGGACGGATCAAATTCGATCAATACTGCTTCGGCGTGACCTGTCAGCCCCATACAAACCTGCTCGTAAGAAGGGTTCTTCGCGCCTCCTCCTGTATAACCGACAGCCGTGGAAAGAACCCCAGGAAGTCTTCGGAATGTTTCTTCAACTCCCCAAAAGCATCCGGCGGCAAATATGGCGAATTCTGATTTCATAACGGGTTATTCTACTCTATGACGCTAAAAATACAAACAGCCCTTTGACCTGCCCTGCCGCTCACGCAATGAAATTGCGCTATGGCGATAGGCGCGTCATTCAATTGGCTATATTGTCATTTTTTTGTCTTGAGGTGCCGGGGAAGCCTCTTCCGATTCTTCGCTTTCCACGCAAACGCGATTGCGGCCCGCATGTTTCGCGGCATAAAGCGCCTTGTCGGCGCGTCCAACCATGAGATCAGGAATATGCTCATTAGAGTGCAAAGTACTAACTCCGAGGCTAATGGTGACTGAAATTCTCAATCCCTTATAATGAATCACAGAGTCCGATACGGCCATGCGTATGCGTTCCGCAACTTGCTCTGAAGCTTCTTTTAGCGAACACCGTTTGAGATATATAATTATTTCTTCGCCTCCATACCGCGCGATAACATCATTCATCCTAGGACGCATACTCTTTATCATTCCGCTTATAATTGAAGAGATTTCTCGCAAAACCACATCTCCAGCTTGATGCCCGTATGTATCGTTGATCTGCTTAAAGTGATCTACGTCGATCAAGATGACAGAAAGATTTTCCTGTTTCTTGACCGATTCAAAAACTGCGAGATTAAGCAAGTATCGAAAATGACGGATGACATAAAGGCCCGTAAGACCATCCCTCGTCGCAAGAAATAATAGACCCAGCCTTTCTTTGTTTTGAATGACCATGGCATAAGCTGTAGAAAAAACATACAGGATAAATATGAGAATAAGCTCATGAAAAACCAGAAGCCAAAGCCCGTAGTCTTTGAAAACAACAAAACTAATCGCCAGCCAAACACCGCCCAAAGCGAGCCCTGCCAGAAATGACCGCACAGACCGAAAAAGAGCAAACAGAAAACTCGCAATAATACCAACGATAAACAAGCAGAGCGCATTGAGCCACATCGGCGCGGATCTAACTTGCCCGCCTGTTAAAATACTGTTTAAAACGTTGGCATGAACTCCTAATGCTGGATACAGCGGCTCAATAGGAATCGGTTTGATATCCGTCTGCCCGAAAGCTGTAAGGCCGATGAAACAGACTTTGCCTGCGATAGCTTCCGGCGCAATGATCGGCTGCTTCCCGCTTTTTATGGCCTCATAACTTTTGAGCAAATCAATGTATGAATAATGCTGAAAAGTATTTTTCCACTTACCCGCCCAATTAATCATAAGCATACCGCGATTATCCCGCGGCAGCTCCTCGGCAAGACGGTCCACAGATTCTCCCTGGATATCAGCCGCAACGCGTAGCGCCAAATGGGGATTAGACTCACCATTAAATTTCAAAAAAGGTTCTATCCGCCGTATTTTTCCATCCGAATCAGGTAGAACATTAATATGGCCCACCCCTTTTGCACTCTCGCTGAATTCAGGCAAACTTTTGATCCATTTCTTATTTATTCCTTCGCCTTCCAGCACCATGGGCAAATAAACCTTACCTGATTGTTCTATGGATTCTTTAAGCGCACCATCATCAAATTCGGTACTTTTCTCGCTAAAAAGAATATCAAAAACAATTGCGCGCGCACCCCATTCCGTCAGCATATGCGCTAAAACAGCATGATAATGACGCGCCCACGGCCATCTCCCAATAGCTTCTAGACCATCTTCGGATATCTCCACAATAACGATTGAGGGATCCGCAAGTATTTTTGTGCGGCTCGAATAAAAATGATCTAAAAAAACATACTCGAATCTTTCCATAAGAGGCTGCGTAAGCGAAAGAATATTTAGAATGATAAAGATGAGACAAATTGCAATATGGATGATTTGAGCATACGGAAGCCTTGAAAAAAAAGAAGGGAGTTTACGATCTGTGTCTCTGCGCCGAAAAAAACTCTTGTCCTGCGGCGTACTAATATTTTCGTTCTTTTCTTCAGGCATAAAAAGTTTGCGCTTCTTTGTCCAAGCCTTTGGAATCAGTGCGACGAATAAAGGGAGTTGAGGTAACTGGGTAAATTCTCACAGCGAGCATTGCTTCTATCGAAGATTGAAGAATAACCGCTTTGTATCCATTTCGCATGCCGTACATTAATAATCCCTCACTTGACTCTTTTACAAACTCATACTAACAAAGTATAGCAGGAAATCATCAAATAACAGCATACAGTACTAGTATATATTTTGGGGTCAATTTAAGCGTTTTTTGCTGATTGAGAAAAACTAATGTGCAGGTGCCAGCGGCATAGGCGATTGCCAAAACACCTTACCCACAAAGAAAGGGCCCAGGGATTGGATATACTTCGAGGTTTGCTGCGTTTTGCGCATATCTTGAACAAGCCGTGAAATCGGATGAAGATCAGGGCTGACAATTCCGAGGACAAATTCATTGTCATTCTGATCAAGCCCGTGACATGCCAAACGAATATCATGCGCGAATCCCATTTGCCCGTAAGTCATCCCAAGCTTCGCGTGTTCAAATAAAATTTTGCCCTGCTCTTCTTTCGTGAGTAATTCAAATTCAGGCTTTCTGCGGAGCGGATACCAAACCGTCCATGGCAATTTTGGATTGAACGCGTTGCGGCGCGGCTTCCGTAAAAGCCAGTCTTCTAAATCCGCTTCCCGTCCGCCTGAGTACGTACGTCCGATCATGGTCATTTCAGGGCGGGGCTTCAAGGCCGTAAAAGGTTCCTGCGTTAAAAGTTTTCTGACTTTATCTGTAAAATCTGAAGGATTTTCAGTTAAAAAAAGAAGCCCGATTCCGCGGGGATCATTGACATCTAAATAAATCGCCGCGTCAACACCGCACGCTTGAACCGGCTTCACCAAATTTTCCGGATTAAGACATTCTGTAAAAACGAGAAGCTGCACAAAAAGCCGCTTATCCGTACTCTGGGGTTCTCCATTTTTAGGAGCACCGTGCTCACGAAGATCCAAGGTCTCAGCGGGAGCCGTGCCTTGAGGATTATGCGCTGAACCGTGCGTGTGCGATGGGGCTGAGGGCTGTGTCATAGAGGGAGACTGTAGCAAGATTTGGGCGTAATTTCAATCGTGATTAATGGCGAGAAAGACCCTGTCCGCTTTAATAACAGCGGCTTCCTTACCAATAACTTTGATGATCACAAAGTCTTTGGGCAGAGAATTTTCCGCTTCCCGGCTGGAATAAAGCCCTTGGATACGCTTGATAATTCTCTCAGCTTCATAAGCCACGAGACGCTTTTCCCAGGCTTGCTTCACACGCTCAAACTCTTCCCCGGCTTTCAGTACTTCCGCGTGACCGGTCATGCGGTAGCCGGTAAAGCTATCATCATTCATAAAAGAGATTGAGAGCTTGTGATTTTTTAAGAGATTGGCGTAAGTCTTCGTGAATTTATAATCTAATAAATACACAATATTGGGCGCCACAATATCAATCAGCATCTTAATGGCGGAATTCGGAGTTCCGGCATCGCTGGACGCGACGCTTACTGTTTTTAAGGTCTTATTATGGCTTAAAAAACTTTCAAACGTTTCTTTAAAGGATGTTTTAGCTTCCATGATTCCCTATGCCTGGATCGGTTAACTTTTAATTTCTTGCGCGATATCTTCTTTTATCACAATTTTCTCACTGCCGCCGGATGTTTCAAGCGTCAAATACACAGGATCATCCAAAATCACTTTTCCGCTGACCGTCTCACCGCTCCTCAGTTTAAAACTTCGTGCTCCGGATTTTACGGAAGGTTGAGAACTTTCGGCGACTTGCGGGGCTGGCGCGGAAGATTGAAAATCTGTAATCACCGCCTGTTCTTTTCCCGGCTTCGAGCCGCTCCGCCCTTGCAAAACAAAAAGCATAATCACGATCGCGGCTGCCCCAAAAATGGCGACTGCCAGTAACGGTATAACCCTGCGAAAACCCGAGGGGCCTGCTTTTTTCGTTTCGCTTTGCGCCTCTCCGGAATCGGCCGCCAGGGCTTTACCTTTTTCCTCAAACCGGCGCTCCGCATTCACAATTTCATGATAAGAAAAGCTTCCCCGGACACCGCCTAAAAAAACTCCAACTTGAACGATGGTCGCGAATATTCCGCTGGCGGCTCCGGATTGCTGCATCATCAGCACACGGTTCATGATGACATAAAGCAGCGCTGCCAAAGCCGCGATTCGTGATTTATAAAACAATCCAAGCCCTAGCAAAATTAAAATGATCGTATCGAGATAATTTGTTTTATCAACAAGCCCATGCAAAAAATCAAGTTTTCCCGCACTGCTCATGGCGACAATCACTCCCGTCGCGATCCCCATGAACCAGGCAAAACCGGCCGCATTGTAACATGCCTGTTTCGAACCGTCTAAGTCGCTGACATCGGGCCAAAGAAAGTTTTTTCTCATCCGCGATCTCCTTAGCTACTCAAATCTGTACTTAACATTTAACATTCCGGAACTCACATCTTCCGGTGTATACCGCAATGATAATTTCGGCTGATCCCAGGGGATCTCAACCTTAAAATCAATTTTACCCGGTCCGAGCGGATATGTCGAAAAAGCCTGGTGATTTTCAAGGGGTTCGATCACCGCGCGTCCGTCGATTTGACCATAGACATGAATATGAACCTTATGCGTGGGTTTGGCTGAAATTTCCCGGTGGAGGTTCACAATCATGACCTCCGCAATATCGGCCATGGGCAGTGCCCGGTCACTTTCAAGAAAATTTTTAAAACCCGGATAACGGCTGAGCAGCATGAGCCCAACAAAGAGACTGAGAGATACCGCGAGCCGTCTTAACCAGAACTTCTTTGAATTAAAGTACGCCATTGATCTCTATTAATTATTTATGCCGCATTGTAAAACAAGGTGAAATAACGATTGATGCGAAATCCCGGTCGCTTGACTCATCGCAATTCCGCAGGTTGGGCTTGTCGTATATCCCGCGGTCCCGCTTGAACAGTCTACGCTCATTTGAGACAGCGCGGACTGAGACAGTTCAGGCGTGAAAAGACCTTTATCCCCCGAAAAACCGCAGCAGCCGTTATAGGGAAATATCGGCTTTTGAACGAGTTTCTTGGCTATATTCTTAAGATTACTTTCGAGATCCATTTTTTTGACACTGCATACACTATGAATAACCGCGGCCCCAATCGGCCGCAGCTGAAGATCACCTTGGTTCAAAGCATTATGGATGACTTCGATCGAATCAAGGACCTGAAAACGATATTGAGCGGAACCCTCTTTAAGCCACTGCGCGCAGGGACTGACATCGCAAAGCACCTGTTCAGTGCCAAGAGCGGACATCGCGTTAAGCGCTTTCGTTCTCATTTCTTCCGCCTGCCGCGGAAAACCTTTACTCGAAAAAACGAGCCCGCAGCAAAGGCTTTCAACATTTGAAGGGATTTGAGCACGGATGCCGATCATTTTCAATCCATCGAGTACCGCGCGAGGCAATGACCGGCCGCTGGAATCTTTCCGCCCCTTCCCCATGGTCCGTGAAACGCAGGATGGAAAATACCCAAGGTTCTTTTCAGCAGAAATATTGACCGGAGCATCCTCCGAATTTTTAGTAATCCGCTCACTCGGAATTGGACATTCCCGGTACCAAACCGGAATTTTTCCACCAGTTATTTTGTGAGCAAAAGCCGTCGCGCCTTCGACAAAAGCATCTCCAAACCAGCGGGCAATAAAATCGGCAGCCCTCAGACCGAAACCAACAACCCCCGTCACAAAAGAAAAGTGATCGGCAGCAAAGTCGGCAATCCTCACTTGCCACGTAGGCTTATTTAGCGCGCGGTAAGACTTGATGTAAGCGCCTGTATCAATATCAACGGGACAAACGGTTCCGCATAATCCATCGGCCGCGCATGTCTTTTCACCCCAATACTGAAAATCATGCTTCATCGATTCAAGCGTGCCGGGATAATCTCCGCTCTTTTCCAGCCGCGCGATCTCACGAGAAACCGCGATTCTCTGCCTCGGCGTCAGTGTCAGATCCTTGGACGGACAAACCGGCTCGCAAAAACCGCATTCCACACACCCGTCAATAAGCGGGTCGCTTTCCTCAAAACTTTTCAGGTTTTTCAGATGCACTTCCGAATCTTGATTCAGCAGCACGCCCGGATTTAAAATCCCGAGCGGATCCAATAAACGCTTAATCTCAACCATCAAGCCATAAGCCGCGCTTCCCCATTCTTTTTCGACAAAGGGGGCCATATTGCGCCCGGTTCCATGCTCCGCTTTTAAAGAGCCTCCGAATTCCACGGAAATAAGATACGTAAGACGCGCCATCAGTTCGCGGTACCGGGCAATTTCAAGCGGGGTATCAAATTTTTGGCTAAAAACCATATGTAAATTACCATCACGGATATGACCAAACAGAACCGCGTCACGGTAGTCCAAGCGCTCAAAGAGCTGTTTTACTTTCATCACCGCTTGATCCAAAACATTTAAAGGCACACAGATATCTTCTATCACGACGGTGGAACCCGACTGACGCATAGCTCCGACTGAAGGAAATAGACCTTTGCGGACACTCCAAAAATGATCCATGACATCCGCTGCGGATGAAAATTTTGCGGGACATAGAAGTTCAAATGGACTAAGCCGTCTTTCTATCTCGCTTAAACTTATCTTAATTTCTTCAGTTGAATCTCCCGCGGTCTCAATGAGTAAAGCCGCCGTTCCGGCTAAACTCCGGGGCAGAATATCCGCAAAATTTCTCTTTTTAGAGACGGCCAGCAAACTTTTATCATCCATCAGCTCAAGGGCTTGAATGTTTGGCAGCCTCGAAAGATCCACAGAAGCATGAACGCAATGTTGTAAATCCTTAAAAACCGCGAGTCCTACGGCTCGAAAAGGTTTTACGGGAATTGTTTTAAGTGTTATTTCGGATATAAATCCCAAAGTTCCCTCCGACCCAATCATTAAATGCTGCAGTATTTCGATAGAATCTAAATAATCCGTGAGCGCGTTAATGCTATAGCCTGTCGTGTTCTTAATTGAGTACTTGTGCCGGATCAGATTTTTCAATTCCGGATTTCCCATAACTTTTTTCGCCAGCCCGGAGAGCCCTTCCACCAAAGCAGGATGCTGAATTTTAAAATTTTCAACACTCTTCATGTCGGAAGTATCCAGAAGGGTTCCATCAGAAAGAATGACGCGCATCGTTTGAAGCGTGTGGTAGGAATTAAATTTTACGCCGCAGCACATGCCGCTGGCATTATTGGCCGCTATTCCCCCAATCATCGCGGATTGAATCGAAGCGGGGTCGGGACCAATTTTATAACCATAGGGCGAAAGCGCCAAATTCGCGTGAGATCCAATTACTCCGGGCTGCATCGCAATCCGCTCACCCCGGTCAAGAATGCGGACTTTCCTCCACCGGGGCGATAACGTCATTAAAACTGAGTCGGTAACAGCCTGACCCGAAAGGCTCGTGCCCGCCCCGCGAAAGGTTAGCGGAACATGAAGTTCAGAACATAGCCTTAGAAGATTTGAGACCTCGTCTTCAGAATCCGCTTCGATAATGAGCTGCGGTGTGAGGCGGTAAAAACTCGCGTCCGTTCCGTACGCAAAACACCTCAAATCATCAGCAAAAATCCTATTTGGAGGAATGATCGCGGAAAGTCTCTGCAAAAAAAGAGGCGGAAGCTGTTTCGTCATGAAGCGACCGCGGAAGTTACAGCAAAGATTCTAATTTTTCGGTGAGGTCTTTAGAAAGCGGTTCGGTACGCGAACCAAAACGCGCGGCAAGCGTCCCATCTTTGGCAATAACAAACTTATTAAAATTCCACGAAACCTCGCCGGGCATCTTAGGATTTTCTGTAAGATAATGGAATAAAGGATGCTTATTCTTCCCCTTCACGCTAATTTTAGAAAACATCGGGAAAGTCGTTTTATACTTTAGAGAACAAAAACTTTTAATTTCAGCGTCGGTTCCCGGCTCTTGTCCCATAAAATCATTCGCGGGAAAACCAAGAATCTCAAAACCCTTGCCGTGATACTTTTGATAAAGCTCTTCCAGCCCCTTATATTGCGGCGTGAATCCGCATTTGGATGCTGTGTTCACAATTAAAAGCACTTTTCCCTGGTAATCTTTCAAACTTTTTTCCTGGCCATCAATCGTTTTCACTGTAAAGGAATAAATATCAGACACTGCGCTTCCCCTTTCCGCGGAATTCTCCGCGAGAGCCAAGGCCCCGCTTAAACTATGGGCGAATATTATGGAGAGACAAAATAATTTTAAAGATCGCATGGGTTATTCTAGGTCTGGCGGGCGCTGCTGTCAAAAGAAAGAAGGCGGTTAATCCTAATCAGCTAGTGGGCGTTCACATCGAAGATCTTCGCAAACTCCGCGTGGTTCGAACGAAAAACTTCAAGAAGCTTGGGATCAAAGTGAACCGGTTTGACCCGGCCGTCTGAATCCCCCTGTAAAATAATTTTACAGGCTGTTTCGTGATCAAACGCCTCTTTATAGTGGCGCTTACTGCGAAGCGCGTCATAAACGTCCACTAATTGCAATATACGGGCTTCTATAGGGATTTGTTCGCCCTTAACACCATTGGGATAGCCCGAGCCGTCCCATCGCTCGTGATGCCCTAGAGCGATAATGGCACCCATTTTAAGCACGGGCGCTTTTGACTCTTTAAGGATTTCATAACCGATCGTAGTGTGGGTTTTCATAATCTTCCATTCTTCCTCATCCAGCTTTGACCCTTTGAACAAAATGCGGTCTGGAATCCCAATCTTACCGATATCATGCATGGGGCTCGCGTAAAGCAGAAGCTCGACATGCGCGTCATTCATCCCGATATATTTGCCAAGTGTTGACGCGTAGAGAGATAAACGCTTAACGTGATCAGCCGTCTCCTCATCCTTATATTCGGTCGCGCGGGTGAGCCTGTAAATCGTTTCAATATAAGCTTCCTTCACGGCGGCGTTCATCGCATCGAGCTCTTGGACTGCCTTGCGAAGCTGTGATGTACGGTCATTAACTTTTTCTTCCAAAAAATCCATGCGGTTCTCCAGCTGATGCTGAAGCTGGCGCACTTTAAGAAGATTCTTGATGCGCGCAAGAACCTCACTGGCCTTGTAAGGTTTATTGAGAAAATCCGAAGCGCCCATGCTTAACGCGCGTAGACAAATTTCTTCTTCGGTCTCCCCCGTTAAAACAAGAATAGGCACAAAACGCTTTGAATCGATCTTACGGATTTCTTCCATGACGCCGAATCCATCGATATGCGGCATACGAATATCCAGCATCACCAAATCAGGTATGTACTGCCTGTACACATCCGCGGCCTGACGGGAATCTGAGATATACCGCACCATCTGGTAGTCATTGTCCTTAAGCATTTCTTCAAGGCACATACCGACAGCCATATCATCATCAATGATTAATATTTTTGAATCGAGGATGCGGTTATCAAAATCAATCATGGCTACCTTCCTGAAGAACGACCTGTCCCGGCGAGACTGGCGTGATAAAAAAACTTAGGGTTAATAAATGTGAATGAATTCATGGGATGGAAAATATTAAAAATTTTTTCTTTAATCTTTGCCGCGGCTTTCGCTTTCTTAATTTTCTTGATCATTTTATCCCTTTAAAAAAACTTAGTTCTTGCAGCCGTTTAGGAAGAGTTGTTTTCTACTTTAAACCTAGCTTGATCTCATACTGATTTCAAATGAGATTGGAGGAATGATCAAAAGAATCATATTTTAGAGGTTTTAAGAAGTAGGGCTTTTTGCGCTGGTGCTAGAGGGAAATGATTCCCTTAATAGGCGTGCGGGGCACTTTTAGGGCCCGCTGGGCCCTTCGCGGATTCTCGGATGACCGTATCAGTCCCTATATAGAAGGACCGGAGCCCTGAGGCGCTATCCAGAGGGTCCGCATGAACACCAAAATCTTTAGGATCAGGAGGAACGATGAAATAAAAACGGTATTTTTCCTTTATGCCGGATTGATACACTGCCGGCAAAAAGTTAGCTTGAATCAAGTCATTAAATGTTTTGGGAAATTGATTTTTTGAATGCTGAAAACTCACAGCCGCATTATTCACAATCGCGAGATCTCTGAGCCCCCGAAGCTCCCAAAAGCGATTCATGAGCTTTTGCGGCGTCTGAAGGAATTCTGTAAACGCGTTTTTTTGCGGCTGCGCCGACGGCTTTTCAATTTCAGCCGGTGGAACGGCATTTTCTACTTTAGGCATTTCTGCCGACGCGGGCGAAAGAACAGACTCAGCTCCCGTTTGAAGATTTTTTAAAGTGACACTGGAAGGCCCGATCGAAATAATTTGGTAACCGCTGATTTGATCGTTGCGCTTCACCGACTCCCCATTGATAATTGCTACAGATTGCCCGGGGTTTTCATTATCAACAAGCGTGATCTCAAGTTTAAGCGGCTCGTCAGCAAAAGCTGAGTTAGAAACAATAAGCAGGAGGAGAAAGGCCGTTTTGCAGATTGTCCGGAGTGACCGCGTAATCAAATTAGAAATAATTTGAAAACCAGCTTTTGGCAGTCGCCAGTGTCTTTTGTAGCGTCCCCGTCGGTGCAGTCATGCGGCTTTGCGCGGATCCATTGGCCGCCAGCCAGCGGTACATCCCAAGCGCGGGAGCGAGTGACGTATCGACAAGCAGTTCATGCGGCGCTTCAACTTTATGCGAGGCTCCAAGGCGGGCATCCCGTGAAAATTGTTTTTGCAAACATTCGAGAAATCCCTCAAGCGCCGTCCCGCCGCCCGTAAAAACATAATGCGGATAGAGCGTCTTTTGATTTTGCGCAAAAACTTCAGCTTGCCCCAAAATTTCAGTGATCCAAGCCTTTGCCAATTCAGAAAATTTCTCATGAAACGCGGAACGCTGGACGGTGAAAGCCCCTTTTCCCTTACGCTCCACTAAGGGGATAAGTTCATCGCCATATTTAATGTCAGGCTGCAAAGAACCATACTGCTCTTTCACTTTCTCCGCATCATGATTCTCAATCCCCCATTCTTGAGCAACCTTTTCAGTTAGGACTCGGCTTCCGAGGGGAAGCGAATGCGTTCCGAGTAATCGTCCGGCTTTCCAAACCACAAGCTGAACCGCGTCATCCGCGATATCGATCACAAGCACACCTTCTTCTTTTTCACGCTCCGTAAGCACCGCTTCTGACACGGTCAGGGTTTTAGGATAAAAACCTTTTACGGAAATTTCAGCCGCCTCAAACGCGTTGGCAATATTCTTGAATTCCTGATGGTTCATAGTGAAAATCTTCAAATCCACACCCAGCCGGGCAGCTTCAAGACCCAGAGGATCACGGATTCCTGCCAGATCATTAACCGTAAAGGATTCCGGCATCGCTTGCAGCACGCATTCGGTAAGCGGGAGCGTCGCGACGGTTTTAGTTTGATTGATCACCGAGCGTACTTCCAGAGCACTCAATGTGCGGGCGGTTTCAAAATATTGAGAACTTGCAAAATGATAGGTTTTTAATTTGCCGTTACCAAGAACAACCGAGGCCGATATCTCTGCGTGATCCCGGCCGGGAAGAAGGGATTCCAAAACGCTCTCGATCGAGGCGGCAGCTTTATCGAGACTCACAACAAAACCCTTTTCAAAACCCGCGGGATGTTTTTGAATAGCATGGGAAAGAATTCGGGGCTCTGTGCCGCTTAAAGTTCCGGCAAGCGCAACCAATTTTCTGGAACCTACATAAAAAACAATTTCGCTTTCGGCCATCCCCGGCTTTTCCATGCGTTATCCTTTCCTCTTCACGATTACGTTATCGAATTGCAAATCGACATAATCAATTTTACTGCGGTCTTCACGGTTTAAGAGCGGGAGCATTTCTTGCAGCGCGTTGAGCCGTTCAGAAGGCCGGCGTCCAAGATGGATCGGCGGCCCCTGCCGCAAGTTCACGATCACATTCCCGGAGTGATCTAAGGTGATTTTAGTCACTTTTTCTTCAGATGCAAGAGGATGTTCAGAAAAAGCGGTCAAAAACTTAACCGATTCAAGAAAGCTGCGTAAAGGAATCTGATATCCAAGGGACGGTTCCTTGAGACCCGACTCAAACGCTTCTATAATCACATCGGACGGGCCAGGTTTATCAGTGACCCTCAAAATCATTCCGTCATCAGACACGACGCCATAAGACCCTTTAGGTGAAAAGCGGATAAGGGCCGCCGGAACACGGGGCTGAAGCTGAATCATAAGTTCCGAAGGAAACTTCTTTGTTACTGATGCCGATTGAATCCCTGGATCCTTTTCAAGATTCTGCGCGAGGGCGTGAATATTCACTTTTAGAATATTCTTTCCTAAATATTTAGCATCAATCGCCTGCATTTGCTGAATCGAGAGCGCCTGCGCGGGTTCAATGCTGATTTTTTGAATGGAAAGACCATTATCCGCGTAAAGAAACTGTTTCGCGCTGAAGACCAAATATCCGGCAACGACTGCCACGGCAACAAACGGCAGAGCACGTCCGATAAAATGTCCCGCTGAAACAACAAAACTCCCGAGAGCTTTTAATCCGCCCTTGCGGTTTGATTTTTTATTCTTTTTCTTAGCCATGTTTCCTCCTGAAATTTTTCCGCTGCAATGCCATATCGATGAGCCTGCAGCAAAGCTCTTCAAATGAGATTCCCACCGCGCGCGCGGCCTTCGGAAGCAAACTCAGCTCCGTAAAACCCGGAAGTGAATTGACCTCTAAAACAAATGGCCGGCCCGCTTTATCTGTCATGATGTCTACCCGCGATAAATCCCGCATCCCCAAAACACGGTGCGCTTTCAAGGCAATCTTCCGCAGGGTCTCTGATTCCCTTTTCGTGATCGGCGCGGGAACTAAATATTCAGTCATGCCTTTGGTGTACTTCGAATGATAATCATAAAACCGGCTTTTAGGCCGCAGTTCAATGACGGGCAGCGCGCGATCTCCCAAAACACCCACGGTAAACTCGCGGCCCTCAATTTTTTGCTCGGCCATAAGCACCTTGTAACGGCGCAGAGCCTGGGTAATTTTTACGGCTGATTTTGCTAAATCTTCAACAGGGAATGCGCCAATACTCGATCCTTCCTTAGGCGGTTTCAAAAAAAGAGGCGTCGACATAGCGCTTAACCGCTTCTTCCAGTTGGACAAAGAGACCATCGCGTAATCCGCGGTAGGAATTCCAGATTGGGTAAATACCTTTTTCGCAGAAGTCTTATCAAAGGCGAGCCGGCTCCTCGCCGAGTTCGACCCGATATAAGGAACTCTATGCCGTTCGAGAACCCGCTGAATAACCCCATCTTCTCCCCCTTTGCCATGCAAAGTAAGAAAAGCGGCGTCAACTTGAGAAAGTTTTCCGGTAAAACCCGCACGGGAGGGGTCAAGACGGATGGCGGCTAGACCTGAACGTTTGAGCGCTTGATGAACAGCTTTTCCAGAACGAAGTGAAATCTTTCTTTCAGAGGAATTGCCTCCGCAAATCACAGCGATACGAAGAGGCTTAAGCTTTTTTTGGAGCGTCAATAATTTTAACTTCCGGCTCGAGAGCGATACCTGTGGCATTAAAAACCGTTTTTTGAATATGCTGAATCAGTTGAACAATATCCGAAGTTTTAGCGCCTCCGGAGTTAACGATATAATTTCCATGCCGCGGCGAAACCAAGGCTCCGCCGATTTTAAAACCTTTAAGCCCAGCCCTTTCAATCAAAAGTCCCGCGGAAGGCACGGGAGCTCCGGGGTTTTTAAAAATTGAACCTGAACTGGGATGCCTTAAATCTTGTTTTGAATTTCGGTAATCAAAATTCGCCTTGATTTCATTCTGAACCGATTCCTTATCACGCTTCCACAGCTGAAAAGTTCCGGAAAGAATAATTTTCCCCGATAAATTTGTTTTGCGGTATTGAAAGATAATATCTTTTTTATTGATCGTTTGACGCTTTCCGTCCAAAGTCAAAACATTCACTTCTTCCGTGATGTCGCCGATTTCATTGACCTGCCCCGCAAACCTTGAAAACCCCGCGTTCATCATCAGCGCGCCGCCGATCGTCCCTGGAATATTGGCTAAGAATTCTGCTCCGCCTAAACCAAAATCCCTTGTGGCCAGCGCGAACCGGTACAAATGCATCCCGGCGGATGCGGTGACCCGAGCCGTTTCGGGGTCGTATGAAATTTTTTCCTGATCCAAATGGATGGTCGTGATGACAAGGCCGGGGTAGCCCTCATCGGGAAATAGCACGTTCGAACCTTTACCGAGGATAAAAAAAGGGATTTTTTCCTGCTGGGCAAATTCGACTAAGTCTTGAAGCTCTTCTTCCGAACCTGGTTCCGCGAAATATTTCGCGGGACCGCCCACCTGCATTGTCGCGTAAAGCGACAGCCGGACATCACGCCGTAGCGAGGATTTTAAATCTGTTCGCAAATTCATCCGCAATCTCTCCAATATCACCCGCTCCAAGAAATGCCACAATGCCATGCGGCGCTTGCGCTACAAGGTGCTGTATAATTTTATTTTTTTCGACAACCCGCGCGGAACCGTGCCCCCACGCGACAATTTCATTATAAATCGATTGAATACCGACTTGCTCATCATTTTTTTCACCCGCGCTGTAAATATCGGTCAATATAACATCATCCGCCTCATCAAAAGCCCGGCCGAAATCGCGGCAAAAATGCTTCGTTCTGGAAAACCTGTGCGGCTGAAATACAACCGTCAAGTGTTTCCCCATGCTGCGGAGGGCCCGGATTGATGCTTTGACCTCTGTCGGATGGTGCGCGTAATCATCAATAACAACGAGATCGCGCGATTCAAACTTAATTTCTAAGCGCCGTCGCGCTCCTTTAAACCGGCATAACGCGGAAGCAATTTGCTCGGGATCAATTCCCAGCTGGATCAGTACCGCAATCGCGGCTAACGCGTTGGCGATATTATGATGACCGGGAACACTTAATTTAAAATGCCCCGCGTAAAACCCCTCTTCCAGCAAATCAAACTCGGAACCAAAGGAATGCATTTGGATATTCGCAGCGGCAAAATCTGCCGTATCGCTAAAACCGAAACTAATCGCAGGCTTTCCGCTCTCACGCACAATCGCGGAAAGCGCCGCGTCTTCGGCCGAATAAACAGCCATCCCCGGATTTCTAAGCTGCGACACAAAAGTTGTAAATGACTGCTTCAGCTCATCAAGATCTTTGTAGTGATCCAGGTGGTCTTCTTCTAAGTTTGTCATAATGGCGTAATTGGGAGCGTAAAGTTCATGCGTCTGATCGCTTTCATCCACTTCTGAGATCAGCAAATCCAAATCTCCTAAAACCGTATTGGTACCGAGATTCAGAACGTCCCCACCCACTAGACAAGTCGGATTTTTTCCCAACTCTGCCAAAACCAATGAAATCATGGAGGAAGTGGTCGTCTTCCCATGCGTTCCCGTCACCGCGACCGATGTTTTCGCCTGATTCAATATCGAAGATAAAATTTGAGCGCGGTGATAAATTTTTACTCCAGCGCTTCGGGCCGCTTTCATTTCTGGATGCTCTTGATTGATGGCCGAGGAATAGATCACAATATCCGAATCTTCTAAAACCGGCCGCTCTTGCCCGATATGAACTTGAATCCCCTCTTGCTGAAGCTGGGCCGTTGTGTGGTTCGCTTTCTTATCGGAACCCGATACGCGCAATCCCCGGTGTTTAAGGACGCGGGCAAGAGCGCTCATTCCCACACCGCCGATACCTATTAGATAGGCATGTCCGGACTTTCCAATGTAATCTTCGTCGAACGCTTTTCTAATCATAAAAGCAAAAGTTCTTCGGTTAGTTCCGCTAAACGTTCAGCCGCGGATGGATTCGAAAGACTGTGAATGGTTTGCGATAACTGGTTAAGCTTTTCCGGATTATTCATCAAAACACGGATCTCAGCCGCAAGCTTTTCACCCGACAAATCTTTTTCCAAAGAAAATCGAATGGCTTTCTGCTGATAAAATTGAACCGCGTTTTCAGCTTGATGAGCCCCGGCATGAGGATAAGGGATAACAAAAGCAGGCGTTCCAAAAAGGGCAAGTTCAAAAAGTGTATTTGCGCCGGCGCGGGTCACAGCAAGATCAGCATTTTGATACAGATCAGACATTTTTTCACTAAACGGGTAAGTTTCAGCTGAAAATTTCATTTTTTGATATTCCTCTCGCACGCGCTCAAAATCTGTCTGTCCCGTTATATGAATAACGGCCAATTTTTCTTTTTCTTCAGAACTGAATTGAGAAATTGCGTTTAAAATCAGCTGATTGAGCCCTTTGGCTCCCTGCGATCCGCCGACAATAAGTAAATTCAGCTTCTGCCTGCCCGCCTGATTGACTCTGTCCCGCCTTACCTCCCAAGCCCGCGCCGCGATTTCGCGCAGCTGCAATCGAATGGGCAGCCCCGTAACAATTGTCCGATTAACCTTCTTATTGATTCGGGTCTTTTCAAAAGTTAGGGCTAAACAATCCACATGCGGCATAAGCCACGCAGTCGCTTTGCCAGGCGCAACATTCTGCTCGTGAATCAATGTCGGCATTCTTTTTGCCGCGGCCAGAAGCAAGCCCGGATATGCGGCGTAACTGCCAAAACCAATACACAGGTCAGGTTTGAACCGGGATAAGTAGCGCCAGGACAGGAAAAATGCGCGGATCAATTGTACCAAAAATTTGAGGCTTTCTAAAGACAATCCCGAAGGAGAAGGAAATTCCGGAAGATAATAGACATCGTCAAAAATATCTTTGGGCATCTTTGCCGTAAAAGCTTTCGCTTTAATACTGGAAACTAACCCTAATCGGCTTTGAGGGTGCTGTTTTTTGAAAGCTTCGGCAAAGGCTAAAGCCGGAAATAAATGCCCCCCTGAGTGTCCTGCGAAGAGGGATAAAACAGGAGAAGGGCGGGAAGCAGACCTCATCTATCTTTTACTGCCCCCTCTTGCCGTTCGATCAAGCGCAAGCAGCAATCCCACGCCCATAAGGTTAAACATTAAAGCAGTCCCACCAAAGCTGACAAACGGCAGAGGCAGGCCCTTAGTGGGAATCAATCCGGTGGTCACCATCATATTGATGAGGGCTTGTAAAACAATGGCGATTGTCAGCGCGTAGGTCAGGTAGCGCTCAAATTCTCCTTTAGCCGATTGCGCCATTCGCAGACCACAAACAAAGATTATGCCGTATAAGCTCATCACGGCCGCCATACCGATCAGCCCAAGTTCCTCGCCAATCACCGAAAAAATAAAATCGTTATAGCTGGAGGGCAGATAAAAAAGTTTTTGGATGCCCTGCCCTAATCCGGTCCCCCTCACCCCGCCGATTCCAAATGACAGCAAAGACTGAATGATCTGGAATCCGCTTCCCTCCGGATCATTCCAAGGATTCAGATAAGCGGTTACCCGGCTCGCGCGATAAGGAACTTGCAGGACTACAAAATAAAATACCGGCGCGACAAGAAGCAGAGCCCCAAGCACATAGCGCAGCTGGATACCCGCGAGAAAAATAAGTGTCGCCGCGATCAAAAGAATAAAAACACAGGATCCCAAATCCGGCTGAAGCAGGGTCAATCCGCAGACAAGCCCGACAAGCACAAGCGGAGGAAGAAAAATCATAATTCCGCCCTTCCCCATAGATTTCTTTTTTCTTGAAAGATAATCCGACATGTAAATCGCGACCGCGATTTTGCCAAACTCAGCCGGCTGAAAATTAATCGGCCCCAAGCGGATCCAGCGCTGAGCGCCTCCGGCCTGCTTGCCGATGACAGGTAAAAAAACAACCATGAGAAAGAAAATAGTCAGAAGGACCAGGAGCCGGGAATTATTCTGCCAGAAAGAAATGGGCACGGACGCGGTCACAAACAAAAAGAAAGTTCCTAGGATTGCGTAGAGGAATTGGCGCGTCAAAAAGTGATAAGAGTTCTTATAAACATGTCCCGCGTAGATAGCGCTGGAGCTATAGGTCATAACCATGCCCAGCCCAACAAGCAGGTAAACAGCAATAAAAATTAAACGCGCGTTGCGGGACATTTAAACTCCGACTGATGCTGCGGTGATTTCCATGACATGTTTTTTAAACAGTCTCCCGCGCTCTTCATAATTTTTAAACATATCAAAACTCGCGCAAGCGGGAGAAAGCAGAACCGTGTCGCCTTTTACGGCGGCCGACTTCGCTTTTTCTACTGCTGTTTTAAAATCATTCGTTTCAAAAAAATCAGCCAAACCTTTCCAGGCCTCGCGAAGCAAAGGCCTAGCTTCCCCAATCATAACAATAAATTTGACTTTTTGAGAGATTAAATCACGAATAACAGCAAAATCATTGGATTTCGGATGCCCCCCCGCGATAAGCACAACGCTTTTATCGGCGAATTTTTGAAGGGCCCAAGCTAAGGATGCCGTAGTTGTGGCTTTTGAATCGTTCATGTAAGTCACCCCGCCGGAAGAAGCGAAACGCTCAAGCCGATGCTCGATCCCGGTGAACTCTTTGAGTGTCGCGTCGGCCAACCGGCCATCCAGCTTCAGCAGGCATGCCACTTCCTTCAAAACATCCTCATTAGGATTCGCTGACGGCTTTTGATCAAATAGAATCACTTGAGCCTTGAATTCAAAGTGCGGAAATTGCTCCACCTGATCTTTCCGGCGGATAATCGCATAGTCACCCGGCTTCTGATTTTTAAACAGCCTAAGCTTTGCCTGCGCGTAATCATTCATGTCGGCATGCCAATCCTGATGATTGGGACTTAGATTCAAAAGAATACCGATATGCGGGCGGAAAGATTCACATTGAGCCAATTGAAACGAACTGAGTTCAATCACCACGAAATCATCCTTCGATATTGCGGGCAGTTCACCAATCCATGGGTTTCCGATATTTCCGCAGCGGAACACTTTTTTTCCCGCCCGCTCCAAAAGATCTGCGATAAGTGTTGTGACAGTTGTTTTGCCGGCGGAACCCGTGACCGCAATCACATTTTCACTTGGACAAAACCAGCTGGCCGCTTCAATTTCGCTATAAACAGGTTTCGCTGCCGCCCGAAGCGCTTGAAAAATTTTTGAGGAAGGCGGAATGCCGGGAGAAATAACAGCCCAATCGCAGGATAGAACTTTTTCGGAAGTGTGCCCGCCGATTTCGCATTGAATTCCAGCTTGGTTTAAACTACGGGCGCGGTCACGGAGACTATCCGATTCACCTCCGTCAGAAGCAAAAACTTGATAGCCTCGGCGGTTCAATTCGAGCGCGCTTTGATATCCGCTGATTCCAAGCCCAAGCACTGCGACTTTTTTGCCCGGACCTTTGAGCATCAGCGTACCTTTAACGTCATGAGACCGACCACAGCAAGGATCATCGAAATAATCCAAAGCCGGATAGTCACCTTTGATTCCGGCCAGCCTTTTAATTGCAAATGATGATGGAACGGAGACATAAGAAAAATCCGCTTTTTTGTGAGTTTAAAACTGGCCACTTGAAGAATAACGGATAACGCTTCCCAAACAAAAATGCCGCCGACAATCACAAGCACAGCTTCTTTTTTGAGCAGGACGGCGGCAGTTCCGATTGCCCCGCCAAGCGCGAGAGACCCTGTATCTCCCATCATCACTTCAGCCGGAAAAGAGTTGTACCATAAAAATCCAGCGCTGGCCCCAACCAAAGCTGCGAGAAACACCGTAATCTCAGCAGCCTCCGGAACGTGAGGAATATTCAGATAGGCCGAAAAATCTGTGCGGCCGACAAGGTAAGCGATAATTCCAAATGCGCCGGTGGTAAAAAGTGTGCAGCCAATCGCTAGACCATCCAGCCCATCTGTTAAGTTGAGAGCATTGGATGATCCGACCAAGACCAAAACAACAAATGGAATAAACGCGACGCCCATATAAATCGCCGCCTTCTTGATCATGGGCAAATAGAGCCATTTATCAAAAGCTGGGTCCATATATAAGGAAAGCCCAACCCCCACGCCCACTAAAAGCTGGCCGATAAGCTTGGCCCGGGAATTGAGACCTTTTGAACTTTTTGAACGCAGCTTAAGCCAATCGTCCAGAAATCCGACAAAGCCAAAACCCGAAGTCGCGAGAACGAGGATCCACATAAACCGGTTGGTCAGATTGCCCCACATAAAGATCGAAAGCAAAAGACTCAGGACAATGAGAATTCCGCCCATGGTCGGCACGGAGTTCTTGTGGGCATAGAACGCGTGAATCTGCTGCGCGTGCTCACGTTCATTAAAGGAAGTAAACTTAACCTGCTTAAGCCAAGCAATGATCCGCGGACCCATCCAAAGGCAGAAGAGAAAAGCTGTGATGCTCGCGCCCGCAGCGCGGAAAGTAATGTAGCGGAATAAATTAAACCCTGACCAGTAATCTCTTAAAAAATGCAGGAAATAAAGCATGGCTAAAAACCCATCCGTTGTAAATTAGTGACTAAACGCGTTCCCCATCATCGTGGAAGGATGGCTTTGCCGGAGAAGCTCCAAAACACGCTCGACTTTCATGCCCCGAGACGCTTTGAGCAAAACCGCGTCATGAGGACGCAGCACTTTCAAAAGTTTAGCCGCCAATTCATCCGCACTGCCAAAATGTTCGGCATGCGCCGGGAATTCTTGATGAATAACTTCAATCGTACGCGCAGAACGCGGCCCATAAGCGAAAACTTTTTCGTAAGCGCAACCTCCGATTCGGCGGCCGAGCTCATCATGACATTTATTCTCTTCGCTTCCGAGCTCGAGCATGTCTGAAATCACCAGGTATTTCTTTCCCTCAACTGAAAGATGACTAAACGCCTCCAAAGCTTTGGCGAAAGACGCGGGATTCGCGTTGTAACCGTCAAAAATGACCCGAATCCCCTCTCCTAAGATTTGTTCCTGAAAGCGTCCCGACGGAAGCTTAATTTCAGCCCAGTCTTCCGGAATATCTTTGTGTTTAACGCCGAGAACTTCCGCCATAGCAACGGCCATCGCGGCATTCTGCGCCAAGAATCCCCCGATGCCCGGGAAACAGTAGCTTCGGTCATTCACTTTAAAGTGCACAAATCCGGCTTTGACATGCGTATGGGAAACCCGGAAATCAGCGGCATCAGATTCTCCTACCAAATGAAGCGCGCATTGAAATTTTTTTGCTTTTTCGATCAGCCGCGGATCGTGATCGGGCAAAATAAGCGGCTGCCTCGGACCGATAGACTCCGCGAGTTCCAATTTTGCTTGGTAGATATTCTCCAGCCCGCCGAATCCTTCGACGTGCGCGGGAGCAATTTGAGTAATGATCGCGTGTGTCGGCTGGGCCAGCGCCGCAAGCGCTCTAATTTCACCCATATGATTCGCGCCCATTTCCGCCACAAAGAACTGATGCTCTTTTTTAAGACGCAGCATCGTCAGAGGAAGCCCTAAGTGATTATTAAAATTTCCCAAGTTAGATAAAACAGAGTGCTTGCTCCCGAGAATAAAGGCTAAAAACTCTTTGGTGGTTGTTTTTCCCACACTGCCCGTCACCCCGATCACAGGAAGCTGATGCTGTTTTCGAACCCAAGACGCTAAATCGCGAAGCGCGTGCTCAGGATTCAAAACAGGAATCAAATTACGGTAGATGTTCGAATGGGCGAGAATATGTTTTTGGTTAGACTGAAAATATGCCTGGGAGATCAGCGCGCCGGTCGCGCCTTTTTTGAACGCGTCCTCTAAGAAAAGATGCCCGTCATCTTTTGTTCCCTTCAGCGCGATAAAAATCTGCCCGGGAGTGACCGTCCGCGTATCAATAGAAGCGCCATAGAACTCTGCGGGAACTTGCGGCAGCTCAACCGAGGAACGGAGAGCTTTTGCGGCGTCAGGAAAGGAAAACACGCGGCTTTCTCTTCAAACACTCTTCAACAATCTTCCGATCGTCGAAAGGAATTTTGCGGTCTCCAATGATTTGATAATCCTCATGGCCCTTGCCTAAGAGGAAAACAGCGTCTCCGGGTTCCGCAATTGAAATCAGTTTTTCAATCGCCTCACGCCGGTCAAGAACTTCATGAATGGTCAGCGGATGATCAGGCCTCGCGGGCACGCCCTTCTTGATATCATTAATAATCGCTTCGGGATCTTCAGATCGCGGGTTATCAGAAGTAATGACGACTTGGTCAGAATAATGACACGCCACTTGAGCCATTAAAGGGCGCTTGGTGCGGTCCCTATCCCCTCCGCATCCAAATAAGGTTAGAACACGTTTCGGCCTCAGCTCATGCGCGGCGCGCAAAACATTTTCAATCGCGTCGGGAGTATGCGCGTAATCCACAAAAACCTGAAACTCATTGCTGCCGGGTACGCGGTCCATCCGGCCCGGAATTCCCGCGACTTCCGCTAAAACACCGCGGAAATCATCAAGGTCGTATCCCAGCAAATCAATACCGCCCAAAACTGCGAGAACATTTGCCACATTGTGAGGCATAGGCAGACGAATCTGAAATGGAATGACTCGGTCGCGGACCTTAAGCTTAAACCGGGAACCCTGGAAAGATGATTCAATGTCAATCGCCTGATAATCCGCGGGGCCGTTCATGCTAAAACTTTTCGCATTCTTTTTTTCAGCCAGCAGACGCCGGCCGTAGGAACAATCTGCGTTAATCAGCATATGCTTTGGTTCGGGCGACGCATTAAAGAAAAGCCGTTTGGCTTGGAAATAGGATTCCATATCTTTATGGTAATCTAAATGGTCTTGCGTTAACTGGGTAAAAATCGCTAGTTCAAATGCCAGCCCATGAACCCTTTGCTGCTGAAGCGCATGCGAAGAAACTTCCATCACGCAATGCTGAACCTTCGCGTCTTTCATTTGATGCAGCAAAGGAACGAGAAGCTCGGGGCCAGGCGTTGTATTCATCGCGGGAATCTTCTCCCCCTGCACTTCATACCAAAGCGTTCCGAGATAGGCGGCTTTTGATTGTTCCCGAAGAAGCTGATGCAAAAGATAAGAAATAGTGGTTTTGCCGTTTGTCCCCGTAACTCCCGAGAGCTTAACCGATTTATCCGGGTGCCCATGAAATCGGATCAGTAAATCAGTAAGGCAAGCATGGGAATCTTTGACGCGAATGGCGGTGACATGTTTAGGAATGACAACATCGGGAGCATTTTCATAAACAACGATACCGGCTTTAGCAAGAATGGCTTGATTTAAAAAATCATGACCGTCCATGCGGGCGCCTGGACAAGCCACAAAAAGATCTCCCGGTTCAATCGCGCGGGAATCTGCGGTAATTTTACCGACAGTGCGGCCGGGCTCCCAATGAGTTTTTTCGAGGATAGAAATGTCTTGAAATAATACGCCGAGTTTCACTATCGTCTCCGCCGGAAATGACAGTATTATACTTCGGATTTTTTAATTTGAAACTGAAATGATTGAGATTTTGCGTTTACCGCGTAAATTTCTGACAAACCTTTAGGACCGATTCCAACCTCCGCCTCAAAGTGATCAACTGAGGCATCTTCAACCCCTTCCAGCTCAGCCCATGCCCCCAGCAAACGCATTTGGATGCGATCACTCGAGAGTTTGACCCGCATATTTCCGAGAAAAACGGAGAACGGATCATAATCAACCTTTAGATGACCGGAAAGGAGCTTCACCTTGCCCGGCATCTCGAATTCCGCGTTCTTGAGATAGAAACTAGGCACCAAAAATACCGGCACATACGTGCCCCTCACCGGCATTTTCATACGGTGTTCAATGCGGCTTTTGACCCAATAACCGCAGACGACAGGCCATGCGAGTAAAAATATAGCGATCCCGATCATTAAAGATAAAAACGGCTTTTTCAAGGCTGCAGGGTCGTGCTGGCGTGGATTATTTTAGGCTGCATGCGAAAACGACAAGCGTTAGCGCGGAAAGAGAAGAAAAGATACTTATCGCTAGAAGTAAGCGGTATCTATAGGAAAGGACCGCAGGCGCCTTATCTTTTAAAATTTTAGGCGCAGAAAATTGGTAAGGAAGAATCTGGGGTTTTTCAATCCGAATACGGGGTTTTCTGGCCCCGGAAAACGCGGAAATTGACTTGGAAGACAAGATTTGAGCCATATCAGATGTGACTCAAGCTTTTTGACCGTTCACGGTAGAGACGCAAAAGCTTTTCGTTCATATCCCGGCGATGGACCACCCGCAAAAAGGCGTCCACAACAGAAGGATCAAACTGCGTGGATCGGTTCGCCTGAATTTCATCCAGAGCTTCTGTCACAGTCATAGACTCGCGGTAGGTGCGCTTTGAGATCATTGCCAGAAAAACATCAACCACCGCGATTATCCTCGCTCCGATTGGGATTTCCTCTCCCTTCAGCCCTTGCGGATAGCCCTTACCGTCATAACGCTCCCGATGATGCAAAATAATCGGAATCACGGGCTTCAATGAAGAAATGGACCGCAGCAAATTCGCTCCGCGCAGCGGAATTCTTTTAATCTGCTCAAATTCTTTTTTCGTGAGCTTGCCTTTCTTTCTCAGGATTTTATCCGGGAAAGCCAAAGCACCTGTATCGAGAAGCATCATGGCCCGTTCAAGATGGACAAGCTCTTTGCTTGAAATCCCAAGATCTTTGCCCACTTCAATAATAATATCTTTCATAATTTCGACATGCCCGCGGTCCGAACCAAAGTTGAGGTCAAGCAGGTCATTGATCGTTTTGATGCTGCCCAGCGTAAGCTGTTCCGTTTCCTCATAAAGCTGAGCATTTTTGATCGCAACAACAGCTTGCTCAGAAAGAGACCGTAAGATTTCGAGATCCGTCTTGCTAAACGGCTGCTGGTCAATCCGATGCCAAAGAATAATAAGGCCCACGACATCGTCTTCAATGAAAGGCACACCGATTGAATTGCGGCTTAAATGAAACTCTCCGGTCTTGGCCATATGCCCTTCCAGGCCGCGGCCAATTCTCAGTTTCTGACGATGAATAAACCGCTTGCTTTCTCCAAATGAGAAAAAAGGAAGCAGATATTTATTATCTGCATCGCATAACATAATGGAACAGCCCTTGGCTTTTAAAACCTGCGCGCTCAAGCGGCCAATCCGCGGTAAAAGCTCATTCAGTCTGAGCGATGAACTGATCACGCGGTGAACAGAATGCATGGTCGACAGCGCCAGAGCGCGAGGATGAACGGTTTCATAAAAATTGTTAAGTTCAAATGTTTTATAAGCCAATTCGATGTGGCTGGAAAGAAAATGATCGAAAGGCGTTAACAAGTCGCTCAGCTGTCTCTCGGGAAGAGTAAAAGAATCAAGGATGAGAAGTCCTCGGATTTTTCCGAGATGTTTAAGTGAAAATACCGCGCCATTTTTCCCAAATACGCAGCGGTAAAACGAAGGGAGTTTTTCCGTGAGATCGTCATTTTCTATGACTTGCTCGCCATATTTATAAAGGAAGGCTTCGCAGCTCCGCTCATTCGCCAAAGAACCCGCGTAATAAGAACAGCAGCCTTTTCGGTCTAACCGGATGAGCTGTTTCAAACCATCTTCACTGACCAGAAAAAGCCACCCGAGCGGACGGCCGAATAAATTATTGAATGATTTATACCCCTCCTGCCACATGGGGTTCGGCAGCATAAACCGTTCGATCACACTGGGATTATGTTTTGCGTTCTTCATCAGTGATTAGACTCTTTCGTAGGGCTCAAAAAAGCGCTTATATTCATCAAGCGCGAATCGGTCTGTCATTGCGGCCAAATAATCGCATATGGCCCGTTCCAGTCCTTCGGTCTTGGTCCATTTGAGCACATCGGGGGGCAACTGCGCGGGCTTTTCAATATAAACCTTAAACAGCATTTTCAAAAACCGCTGACCTTTATCGGTCATTCGAATCACGCGGTAGTGCTGATATAAGTTCTGATTCAAAAAGCGCTTTAGCTCAGCCAACTGCCGCTTCACGGGATCTGTAAAACCAACTATAGAATGCTCCATCTTTTGAAGCTGGTCAAGGGTCACGAGGCCTCTTTTTTTGATCTGGGCAAGGGTATTATTAACCAAATCCGTCGCCAGGTAGTTAATGATTAATCGGATCACCAGACGCTTTCTTTGAGGGGCGCCCACTTGTTTATACTTTGAATGAACATACTTAGCCGCATCATGCCATAACTGAATATGACTTACCTGATCTTCGGTAATCAGCTCAGACCGCAGACCATCATCCAAATCATGGCTGGAATACGCGATTTCATCGGCCAAATCCACAAGCTCCGCTTCAAGCGACCGGAAGTGTTTTTTGCGGTTTTTGTAAAAATTTTCCGGGTGCTTTTTAAGGCCTTCCCGGGTTTCAAAGGTAAGATTAAGCCCTGGAAAATCGGCGTAGCTTTGTTCCAGTTTCTCAACGATTCGAAGGCATTGGACGTTATGCTCAAATCCCCCGTGGTTTTTCATTAACTCTTGAAGCGCGAACTGACCGGCATGCCCAAAAGGCCCATGACCAATATCGTGCGCAAGCGCGATCGCCTCGGCGAGATCTTCATTCAACGCCAGCGCGCGGCTGATGGAGCGCGCGATCTGACAAGTTTCAAGGGTATGGGTAAGCCGGGTGCGGTAATGATCCCCTTCGTGATTAACAAAAACTTGCGTCTTATACTCAAGGCGTCGGAAAGCTGTGCAGTGGATAATGCGGTCGCGGTCACGCTGGAAAGCGGTGCGGAATTCGTGTTCTTTTTCGGGGTATTGACGGCCACGGGAGGAGGAACTTTTAACCGCGTAACCGGCTAAATTAGATTCTTCTCTTTCCTGATAAATGGTCCGAGTTATTTTCATTTCGATTTTTTTCGAGTCCCCTTGTTAGCAATGGCTGAGGATAAGAGATCAAATACGGAATCCAAACTTTCAGAAATAATTTTTGTCTTGCCGACAATCGGCATAAAGTTACTGTCCCCTTTCCACCTAGGGACCACATGCAGATGAAGATGCCCGGGAATACCCGCGCCCGCGGCGCGCCCTAAATTGATTCCGACATTAAAACCTTGCGCGCGCATTGTTTTTTCTACCGCGGTGCTTACCTGCTCAAAAAGCTCAAGCCAATCCAGCTTTTCATCGGAAGTCAGCGCTGAAGTGGTTTTCACATGGCGGAGAGGCAGAACAAGCACGTGACCGTTATTATAAGGATAGAGATTTAGGACCGCGAAACTGTGAGAGGTTCGCTTGAGGATGTAATTCTGAGAATCTTTTTTTTGTTTTAGCAGCTTGCAAAAAACGCAGCCTCGGCCATGATTCCCTTCAGGCCGAATGTACGTTTTGCGCCAAGGCGCCCAAAGCTTGTCCATGGCTCTCCTGTTCAGTCCAGAAAATATATTTCGGCAGATCATATAAATCGAGCATCGCATTGAATGTCCGAAGATCCCAGATTTGAATATTCGCGTCCTGGGCCATCAGCCTGGCATTTTGATCAATCCCCGTAAGCGCAATCACTAATCGGCGGTCAGCCTTTTTTCTCGCCAATTTAATCTCACTGATAAACAGCATCATATCATCTTCATGAACAGCATCCCGGAAAACTTTGCAAATCCAATAAGCCTTTCCATGCCGGGCAATAATAGGCGCCGAAACGCTTTCGCCGGGATGAAATACGATTTCAGAAAATTGCGGACAAGAAATCTTTTTTTGATCGATCTCGATTGATTCATTGCGGAATTCCCGCAGAAGCATTTCCACGCGGGATCCTAAATCCTTTTGAGGCTCGGCTTCCGACCAATCAAAGTAATTACGAAGCGACTCCCGAACTCCGCGCGACACTTCGGTCAAATCCGGAAGATAGCATTGTTCAAGGCGCAATTTAACTTCTTTGAGCCAGAACCGGAAAAGCCCGTCTTCAATGACAAATAAGCCCCCTTTACGGGCAATCAAACCTTCTTGGAGAAGTTTTTGGAGAATTTTCTTTGTCTCTTGTGTTTTCTTTTCAATATAAGAAGAAATCCCAAGCAGTTTGCGGCGGCCGTGACTGATTGCCATCAAGGCACGAAGACACGAAGCGCTGTCCTTGCCCATATTCCGGCACTTCTCAAGACGGTTTTCAAAAAGTGCTCTGATTCTTCCAGAGTTCATGAGAAGCTCCTTCTCGAAGGCTCCGATCAAAAACTCGGTCGGGACAACCGCCTGATCATCAATCGACAAAAGCGCGTTCTCAGATTTCAATTTTGACGCCGGCAAACACGTTTCTAATTGCTCACACAGCCAATCCAAATAAACGGGGTTACCGTCTGTCATGCGGATCAAAAAGCTTTTCTGGGAATCCGAAAAGGTCCGAAGCGGCAAGCGCTTCTCCAAATAAGAAACGGTTTCTTGAAAACCAAACGGCAAAAGATCGACAATTTCAAAATTACCGAACAGCAGTGAAAGTTTTTCGCGGAAAATATCGCGGGCTCGGTCAGGCTTGGAGCTGGCCACAAGATAAAGCGTGTTCTTTTCAACCATGATCTCTTTTCCGAGTAAGGAAAAGGGATCCGGGAAAGGCAGTCTTTCAAGCGCCTGAAATTCATCTAAGATCATGAGAATGTTCTTACCAGTCTCTTCACCTGCTGCTCCGCTCAAGGCGAATAATTCGCGTAAAGCGGCGGCGCTCTTCTCGCGCTTAAAGTTTTTTCTCAGTTGACGCAGTTTTTCAATGGTTTTTGGGACAATCGGCTCCGCGGCCTTTTTGAGAGATTGAAATCCGATAGGGGCCTGAATCCCCCGGCTAAGAAAAATACCGCTTAAAAGGGCTGATGACCAACGCTCAATTAAGTGATCAAAGTCGAGAACCTCCGCATCAACATAAACAGGGATTAATCCGGGACGATTAGAGAAATGATAGAAAAGGTCATTAAGCAGGTGGGTCTTGCCCAATCCGGGAAGACCGAGGAGCCCAACATTCTGGCGGTAACCTTTATCAAGCGCTTCGATTCTTTTCTCAATGCGCTTAAAAATCTGGTCCCGAAGGAAAAAAGTCATTCCCCAAAATCCTGTATGGTTAGAAAGCTGTTAGGTGATGGGAATGGAGAAACGGTAAGCAGCTTGATGAATGTAATATTGCGGTAAAAATATGCCGTTTCTTCACTCGAAGTGAAAATATCTTACAATTTTAACCTGGGAAAGCAAGCATTAAATCCCTGGGGACCCTCTAGGGGTGTTTTTGATCGGAATCGATCAATTGCTTCACCACTCCGACAAGCTTCAGACTGTCATGACGGACAAGCGCCTCCTCAGAAGCAATGTCCGCCCAGATGATTTTCGCCTGCGTGACTGCCTGAATAGCGGTATCGGAGGCTTCAATAACGGGAAATTGTTCCTTTTTCAGATATTTCGCGCAAGCTGCCGATGAAAACTTGGTTGAAGAGCAGATCACGTAGTCCAAAACATCTTTCCCTGTATACTTCACAACTTCGCGGACATGATCGCTAATACTGTAATCCGTGGTTTCTCCCGGCTTTGTCATGATATTGCAAATATAGATCTTTTTCGCTCGGCTGGTTGCAATCGCTTCGGCGATTCCCCCGACAATAAGATTCGACACAATACTGGTAAACAAATCGCCGGGACCAATAAGGACATAATTTGCGTTATAAATAGCTTCTAGCGCATCGGGATTAGCTGCCGTCAATGGCTCCTGCCAAAGCCGCTTGATGCGGATCTTGGGGTCTCTCCCCTCAAATAAATCAATGCGGTGCTCCCCTTCGACAATATGGCCATTTTCCAACTCTGCCTTTAGGGTATTAATCGTCTCGGTAACGGGAATCACATTGCCCTGGATATTCAGAATTTCACTGATCGCCTTAACCGCATGCGACATCGAGCCCCGCATTTCAGACAATGCCGTAAGTAACAAATTTCCTAAATTATGCCCTTCGAAATCCTTCCCCCTTTTAAATCGGTACTGCATCAGCTCATTCAAAAGGTCTGGAGCGTTCGAAAGAGCCACTAAGCTCCGGCGAATATCCCCAGGAGGCAAAACCCCAAAAATATCCCTGAGTTTGCCCGTGGATCCCCCGTCATCGCTCATACTGACAATCGATGAGAGATGAACACCGGATAAACTTTTTAGTCCCGAAAGCAGCGTGAACAGCCCCGTTCCGCCCCCCAAACACGCGATACGTATGGATTGATGCATGACCTGCTGAACCAAATCCACAAATTGACGGACTGCGAACGGCCGGGAAATCACTTGAGTCTTTAAAAAATAGCCGGCTTCAACTTCATCGCGCTCAGTTTCCGATAAGGTAAGCACAATCACAGGAGGGTTTTTAAAATGCTCCAGTGCTCCGAAACGCCGGAGCATTTCAGGAGCTTTCATGCGGGGCAGATCAAATTCGGCAAGAATAAGATCAAATTTTTGGCTTATCGCTTTTTGAAATGCGTCGAGCCCATTATCAACAACGACCCATTCATATCGGAAGCGCGTAAGAGAACGCTGAATAAGACCGCAGAGAGATTCATTGTGAGAGGCCAGCAAAATGCGCATGGCATTAGTTTCGGCTCTAAGGCAAAAATCTATAGGCAGGCGGACATAAAAAAGGCGCCGGTAATATTCTACCGGCGCCCGATGGTACCGCCCTGGGTTTCTCCTCCAAGAGCCCCCCGGATCTCGAATTCAAAACTTCAGGGCGTTTTAATGCTTAGCAATGAAGCAATCAGATACTGTACTGCATCAAAATTTGATCTTGCCGACCTTCTCTTAAAACAATTTCATACGCTTCTTCAGCGCTATCCGCCAATTTAAGGCGTTCTTTCAAAAACTTATCACCGGCAAAAACACTGACTTCCTGTTCAAACCGGCTTTTCTGACTAAGCGTGTCTTCATGCTCAGGTAATACGACTAAAAAAATAAAATGCGAAGGCTCTTTACCTTCGCCTCTAAAAGAAACACCGTGCCGAGTAATCCCCATGGCCGCTAAAGGGAAGCTCATTCCTGACACAACACAAGCAGCCATTACAACGTCATCACCGATCGCAATGCAATCGCGTGATGGATCAATTAACTTTTCAAGAAGTTCAATCTTTTGATTATTCGTAATTCCCCAAGAAGGCAGAGTCGCAACAAGCTCGGTTAAAGCAGCCTCACGGCTTCCCGCTTCTAAGCTTGTCTTAATCGATTCCTCACGCAGCAAATGTTGAAACATGCAGGCGCCTTTCTTGAAATTTACGGATTCGAGCTTCGTTAGAAATTAATTTTTTAAATCTGCGAAATGCCAAACGGTAAGAAATTTTTAAACTCCGGAATGCGCCCGCGAAATCATCACCATTAATCGCAGCCGCTGAAGCTGACGCTTTCAAGGCTTCGAGTTGGGCATGCATATCCGCAACTTCACTGCGGACCGCCGAGGCTTCCATCGAACCATGTTTTCCCGCCTCATCAATGAGAACCTTGAGATTCGCCTCCAACACTGCCATATGAGGCTTAAGTACTAGGTAGCTAATTTCCATTTTTAATCCTTTTCTTAATAATTAATTCAGCATTGCTTTGAGAATGGCCAAAGCATACCAATTAAATGATTAAAAAAAGATTAAAATAAGATTAAAAAACTTTAAGGAAAGTACCCCCCCTCTGGGGTTAGGGCAAAATAGGAAGCGCTATAGAAACCACGGTCCCCTTGGAAGGAACGCTCGTGAGCGTTATCGATCCGCCATGAACGTCGGTAATTGCTTTCGCAATATTTAATCCTAATCCCGCGCCTTCATGAGAACGGGCGGGCTCCGCGCGGTAAAATCGGGCAAACACTTTTGACTGAACTGCTGAATCAATCCCCATTCCGGTATCGCCAACTTCAATCACTGCTTTTTCATCCGCTTTTTTGAGAGACATCCAAACGCGGCCGTTCTCCGGGGTAAATTTAATCGCGTTATCAAGCAAATTACTCAACAGCCGCTTAAGATAAATATCATCGCCTTTTATTTTCGCATCGTTCAAAACCTGTACCGAGAAATGAATCGACTTCCCTTTCGCTCTTTCTTGATAGCGGCTGCCGACTTGCTGCAAAACATCACTTAAAACAACAGGCTTCATATCGAAGCGTAGCTGTTTCGAATCACTGCGGACTAACAGCATTAAGTCATCCACTAAACGGATAAGCTCATTCACCTCACCGCCGATGGTTTTTAAAGTCTGAACAAGTTCCTCGCTCGTCCTTGAACGGCGCAGTGCTACGTCAATTTCTCCGCGAATAATCGCCAGCGGCGTTTTGAGCTCGTGCGAAACATCGTAGCTAAAATCCTGAACAGCGCGCGTTGAGCTTTCGATACGGTCAATCATCGCGTTAAGAGTTTCCGCGAGCCGGTCCAACTCATCACCCGTATTCGTTCTCGGAAGCCGGCTTTTCATATAAGCCGCTGTAATTTTATGCGCTTCACGAATCATCATATCCACAGGATTAAAAGACCGCTTCACCAAAAACCATCCGGCAATACACGCGGCAAGCACGGCCCCAGGAATAGAAAGAAGGATGATAAGCCTTAGACGGTTCAATGTATTACGGACATCATCGATGGATGTTCCAAGCTGAATGATATAAAGCGGCCGGCCGTCCCTGCGGATTAAGCGGTAATGAAGACGGAGAGGTTTGCCCCGAAAATGAATGACCTGGAGAGATTCACCTGCCTCCATAAAAACAGAATCCCGCTCAAAATCAGGGAAAATAACCTGCCTTTCCCATCCGTTCAAATTCACGCGCATAATTTTGCCGTCGAGCCCCACAAGACGGACCATAAGCGTGCTCTGGCTGAGTCTTTTCGTCGTGCGCTCCCAAGTGCCGATTGATTCTTTAAGCCGCAGGCGGATTTCCGTCGGGACAAAAAAAGAGTGCTTTAGTATTTGGCCATTATCAGAATAAGGGATGCCGTCAAAGACACCTTCCAAATAGACATTTAGCGACCGCTCAATCGCTGAAGATTCAAAGAAAAGACTTTTGTCCACATCGCGGTAAAGCACGCGGTTGAGCTCGGCGAACATAAGAAAAGAGAATGCCGACAGAAGGAAAGTAAGAACCAGCGCGTACCAGATGGTAAGGCGGAACTTAACCGAGTGAGGAAAGTTCACGACTCAAGAAGGCGGTAACCTGCGCCGCGAACTGTTTCAATCAGACTCCGCGAGCGGTCCCCGTCAATTTTCTTCCGCAGGAAATTAATATAAACATCGATCGTGTTCGACATCGGATCAAAATGGAGATCCCAAACATGCTCTCCGATTTGCGTTCTCGACACAACTTCTCCTTTATGCCGCATCAAAAACTCTAAGAGCGCGAATTCTTTTTGCGAAAGCGTGATCTCCGTATCATCAAGAAGCACTCGGCGGGCAATTAAATCCATCACTAAATTTCCGCATTGCAGCTGAGTTTTCTGCTTAAGCTCAGAAGGCCGGCGAAGCAAAGCACGAAGGCGTGCCAAAAGCTCATCAAACGCGAAAGGTTTCGTTAAATAATCATCAGCGCCTTGATCAAGCCCTTTGATTTTATCTTCTACCGAGTCACGCACCGTCAGCATCAGCACTGGCGTCTGCTTTCCTGTTTCACGGATTTTCTTGCAAAGAACCACGCCTTCCATTTTCGGCAGATTCCAGTCAAGAATCATGGCGTCATACTCATTCACATTCGCGTATTCCCAGCCCTGCTCACCGTCATAGGCCACGTCCACAGCGTAGCCTTCTTCTTTAAGTCCCCGCTCAATGAAGCTCGCCATTTTTTTTTCATCTTCAACAATAAGAACTCGCATAACCTTCCTCAGCTTTCTCCTTCTGGATCATAGTGAACGGTAATATCCGAACCGCGATAACGCCGCTCAAGCATGGATATTACCGACTCCGCTTTTAAATGCGCCCCTTTAAAATCATGCTCCCCCCGGATTTCAATATGAAAATCCATGAAGATTTTATCCCCGACTAAACGGCTTCGGAAATTATGGACTCCCACAATCGCTGCATCATGATCGAGAATGAGCTTTTCAATCTCCTCTTTTGAAACGGGCGGAAGACTTCGGTCAAGCAATTCATCTACCGCTTTTTTCAAAATCCCGAACGATACCTTAAAAATATAAACCGCGATTCCGATAGAAATTAAAAGATCAAAATAAACAATTCCTGTCATTTTAATCAGCCATAGCGCGGCAATAATTCCGCCGTTAGCTAGAATATCGGTCGTAAAATGCAGTTTTTCAGTCGCTAAAATTAATGATTTCGTCCGCTGGGCCAGAAAATGAATCCTCCAGACAAGCAGCCAGCTTGCGGCCATTGAGAAAATCATCACTCCGATTCCTATATCAAGCCGGGCAATATAAGTTCCCTGAACGAGGCGTTTCACGGATTCAACCACAAGCATGACCCCGCTAAAACCGATCAGCAGACTCTGAAAAAGCCCCGCCAAACTTTCGATTTTACCGTGACCGTAAGCGTGATCCTCATCGGGCGGCTTCGACGCTTCTTTCGCCGCGATTAAATTGACGGTGGAAGTTGCCACGTCCATCGCCGAATCAAGCGCAGAGGCCATAATCGCCATCGAATGCGTTAAGAATCCCGTGAGAAACTTAATAAAAAGCAAACAAGCGGCCGTTGCGATAGAGATTTTAAGAACACCGGTCGTCAGGGCTGTTTTCTTATTCGGCGCGTGATGTGTTTTCATTGGGCTGTCCCATTGAAACGGCGAAAAGGTTCAAAAGGTTTAAGGCTATCAACGCTCTTACCCGTCATGATTTGCTGTGCCAGAAGTTTTCCAACTAAAGGCGAAATCAGGATTCCGCTTCGGTAATATCCTGTCGCGAGATAGAGTCCCTTAATGTTTGTGCGCCCAATCCATGGAAGATAGTCTTTTGAGAAGGGTCTTAATCCCGCCCAAGATTTTATGACTCTAAATGCTTTTGCCTCAGGAATGATTGACTGAACTTTCTTTTGGATCACCGCTTTTCCTTCTTTTGTTACAGAAGAATTAAAACCGACGTGCTCAACGGTAGAACCAGCTAAGTAAGTCTGATTGCCCCAAGGGACTAAATACCCTCCGTCAACGGTATGCATGATCGTGCCGCACTTCCACTTATCTGCCTTATAAAGAAGAATTTGTCCTTTGGCCGGAAAAACCTGAGGCATGATTCCAGGTATTTTGAGCGATCCAGACCATGCCCCAGCCGCATTAATTACAAAACGGGCCGGTATTTTTCGCGTCCCGATACAGACACCTTGGATTTCATTTTTCTGAAGAAGGACACGGAAAGATGACTTAGATTTGATAAAAACAACTCCAAGCTTCCGCGCGTAGCTCTTTAATGCATTTAAAAGCCGGTCCGGATGGACTCTGCCGATTGATGGATAATACAAACCGTCAAAGCAATTCCGGGCAACGAACGGGTAACGGTTTAAAATCTGCTTTTGGGTCACCCATTCCGCCTCAATTCCGGTTTTTCGATGCCACTGATAACGGCGGCGGAGATCTTTCTGCTGATTTAAATCGCGGGCAATAAAAATCATGCCCGTTTTTTTATATCCCACTTTCATACCGGATTTTCTTTCAATCCGGCGGATAAAAGCGGGATAAAGTAAAAAAGCTTTTTTACTTAACAAAAAAAGCGGACTGCCGGGTTTCATTTCTAAAAACGGGTCAAGAATGCCGCCGGCAGCCGGAGAGGACTGCCCCTTGATTCCAGAGCGGTCGAAAACCATAACTTTTTTACCGGCTTCCGCCAAGGCCACCGCAAGATTAACGCCGGCCATACCCGCCCCGGCGATGACCGCATCAAAACTTTTCGAATCTTTTCTCATGAGTTCAATACCGCTTTCAGTTTTTCTAGATCCGTCACAGGAAGTTCGCACTGAAAATTTTTACAAACATAAACGGCTGTTTCCCCGGCATGCTTGGGCTGATGTTTTAAATAAGGAACCAGCCCCTCAATTTCCGTCGAATTCTTATCAGGATAACCCACGGCAACCGTCCATGGATCAAAGCCCTTATCCACCATTTTTTTAAATTCGTGGAAACGGGAACTCGCAAAATCTCCCGTAATAATGACTTCCCGCGTGGGGCCCAGCGCGAAATCATAGGCCATCAGCATGGCCGGAAACCCGGAAGGGTATTTCACCAACCCCTCAGCATTCGACCGGACGGTTCGCTGAGCTTTGGTTTCATATTGAGAATCGCCTGTCACACGGGCCAAACGGATAAGCAGCATGGCCGCAATCGAATTCCCGGACGGAACAGCACCATCGTAATACTCTTTTGCGCGCGCTATTAATTTCTCACCCTCTTTTGAAGTGTAAAAAAATCCGCCCGCGCTTTCATCCCAAAAAAGTTCCAGCATAAGATCGGTTAATTTTTTACACTCCCTAAGCCACCGAGCATTGAAAGTCGCTTCATAAAGATCAAAGAGGGCCAACGCTAGAAACGCGTAATCTTCTTGGAAGGCTTCAATCGCGGCATCGCCATTCCGGTAACGGCGAAGAAGCTTTCCATTTTTCAGCATATTCGTTAATAAAAAATCGGCGCATCCCGAAGCCGCTTGGATAAGCGCTTCATTCCCAAGGGCTCTCCCCCCTTTGACAAAAGCAGAAATCATAAGACCATTCCAGCTGGTTAAAATTTTGTCATCTTTATAGGGATGAATCCGTTTTTTTCTGTATTCAAAAAGTTTCTGACGCATAACCTTTAATGATTCGCGAAAAGCTTCAGCCATTTTACCGGCGCTTTCCGCGCTTTCTGTGAGAGACCTTTGCAGATGCAGCACGGATGTCTTATGTTCAAAATTTCCCTGCGCCGTAACCCCATATACCGCGTTAAAAACTGCCGCGTCATCCTTGCCAAGCACCCGTTCAATCTCTTGCGGAAGCCACGCGTAAAACTTGCCTTCCTCACCTTCACTATCCGCGTCCTCCGCGGAATAGAATCCGCCTTTAGGATCGGTCATATCGCGCAGAACATATTGAAAAATCTCTAAGGCCGTTTCAGCGTAATCATTTTCGCCTGTCGCCTGAAAAGCTTCGGAATAAGTCTGGGCAAGGATGGCTTGGTCATAAAGCATTTTTTCAAAATGAGGAATAAGCCATTGTGAATCCGTCGAGTAACGGTGAAAACCGCCGCCAAGCTGATCATACATTCCGCCGAACGCCATCTGGCTCAAAGTGCGCCGGACCATTTCGAGCGCCGCGGCTTCGCCCGTTCTTTTCCAATATCTCAGAAGAAACGAAAGTTCATGACTTCGAGGAAATTTAGGGGCCTGACCAAAACCGCCTTTGCGGGGATCATAATTCGCTTCAAACTGATGAAATGCCTGATCAAAAATTTCACGGCCAAGTGTGTGATCAGTCGATTTCACCGCTCGCGCCTGCAGGAGACTCATCATTTCATTTCCATTTTTTTCAATTTCTTCGCGCTTGGTCTTCCAGACTTCAGCCACTCTCGGCAAAAGCGTTTTCATCCCCGAGCGGCCCCATCGATCCTCAGGGGGAAAATAAGTGCCTCCGGTGAAAGGTTTGCCATCAGGCGTCATAAATACAGTTAGCGGCCATCCGCCCGATCCGGTCATCATTTGGATTGCAGACATATAAACCTGATCCACATCCGGACGCTCTTCCCGGTCCACTTTAATCGAAACGAAAGAATGATTAAGAAGCGCCGCAATATCGTGGTTTTCAAAAGACTCACGCTCCATAACATGACACCAATGGCAGGTCGAATAGCCGATTGAGAGGAAAATGGGCTTATTTTCCAGGCGGGCCTTGGCAAAAGCTTCTTCTCCCCAAGGATACCAATCCACGGGGTTTTGGGCATGCTGAAGCAAATAAGGGCTTTTTTCTGCGGCTAACCGGTTTTCCGGCTGGGATTTAGATGTTTGTGCAGTCACAATAACCTCTCATACTCAAAGGGAAAAAGAGTATAACATACCGTGAAAGCTCAAGATACAACGTAAAGCTTAGGAGCTTTCAGCCGATAAACCAGGTAATGAAAAAGTTTATCCCTATTCTTACTTCCCTGCTTCTTTTAACCGGCTGCACAGGCTGGGACTTTCCCAGCGCGAGTGATCTCTGGGGATACAATATGATTTCAGGCGGCCAGCAGTTCGGCCGCGATCAATTAGCCAACCGCTCATTTGTGGCGAATAATGTCATTGCGTTGAATGGGAAGGAATCACGAGAAGTGCTTACTTTGCTTGGTCAGCCGCAGCAAATCCGTGTGAAAGAGAGAAATGTTTCAGAAGAATGGTATTTTATCTACTACAAGCGGTATAAAACCGCCCCCAAGACCGACGAAGGATCTTTTCTCGTGCAATTCTATAACGACAAGGTCATAGACGTCGTTCAAGTCAACTAATCTAAACCGAAGATTTTGAAATTTCCCGCCGAAGAACCGAAGATTTGTCTTTTGACGTTTGCGCGGTCATCCAGCCTTTAATCAGCCTGTCCCAATCATAGAAAACAAGCAGTACAAGAATAAGACCCGGAACATACGTTTGCGTCACCACCGCCATGACCGAGAGGATCGCCGCGAGGGCCACAGGAAAAATTTGCCTAAAATGCCAAGAAACAATTAGTAAAGGCGCCGTCAGTTCTGCCGCGACAAACACCAGCGCGAGCGTTGACCAAAAAAAATCGGGCAGATGAAACAGCTGGATAAAGGACATCGACTGTCCATGATTAAGAATATTGCGCAGCATCATATGCTTGAAGTTCCAAGGCTCAAACCAGGACCATCCCATCCGATGAAGATTCACGATACCTTCCTGAAAAAAAGTCATCGCAACTGAAAAACGGATCAAAAATACCGACCATCCCATAACCTGATTTGGACGCAGATCCGACGGCATATTTTTTAGCTTCCGCTCAAATGCGAATCCATCCCCGGCCGGCAAAAATGCAAGAAATGAGAGAAGGTAAGGGAGCAAAAAGCCTCCGTCCACATTTCCCGAAGTCGCTTTGACCAAACCTAAAAATACAAACATTAGAATCGCGCTCACTCCCAAAGCAAACCGGGTGAAATAACCCAGCATCGCGAGAATAATAAATCCAATCAAAATCATTTGGAGCGCGTAGACCCAGGTTCCCGCGGAAAGAAAGCTGTACCACCAGCCTTTTGGAATATGTTTAAGAATTCCGATTGATTGGAACAAAGAAAGCGTAAACCGGTCAAGCGGACGGAAATCCTCCGCAATCACTTGCGCTAGCGCGGCAATGGCCACTAAAGCTCTCACCATCCCCAGGCGTCTAGCTGGGGGCAATCCGACAAACTTACGCTCAAGCATGAGGCGTCTCCTGGGCAGTCTTCCCGATCACACGTTTTAAAACGAACCCTTTGTCGGGGTCGAATGGATCTTTTACAAAATCCCATTTCCATTCTTCAAAGCGGACTTCGCGGATTCTTGGCGATTCCATACTTCCGATTTTTTTGTCATACGCGATGGCAATTGCGGTTGCCAAAGAATCCGCCATCGCCGGCTTTACAATCGCTTTGCGCACCAAAAACGATGTACGGTTCCCTCCCAGCGCGGGAAGAATTTCCGAGAGAGGCATATTTAGACTGCTTCCGTTTTGAAGTACCGCGGTAAGCTTGCGGTAAATCACCGGCTTTTGACGGGGTGTATTTAAAAAAAGCGTCGATGAGAAAGGAAAAAAATCGGTTGGGTTCCACATTTGATAGAACACGATCAGTCCGTAAAAAACAACGAACAGGATAGGCCTGCCCTTATCTCTTAATTTTGTCAAAAATAATGTCAGAGTGATAAGCAAAACAATAAAACCAAAAAATACTTTTCGCTCAATCCCTCCGGCTTTTTCCCGATATTGCGCAGCTTTACTGCCGGAAGCCCTTACTTTTTCGTGAAGATTTCTGAATCCCTCTTCTTTAACCCACGCGGCAGATTCAGCCGCAATCAATCGATGCGCTTCCGGACTCCAATTTCCCCGCTTATCAATCAGCGTCTTGCTTTCCTGAGCCGCATCCGTAAACGGAAGATACAAATCAATAAATGGAATCCTGGATGACTTCAGGA
>CAZEFF010000001.1:45817-65315 GCA_964511315.1 uncultured bacterium
CTGACGCAAGTTCACTTGGAATATCTTCCGTTTTAAGAAACGCGAATTTTGAAGGAACCAGAACAATAAAAGGCTCTGTGTTTTGCGCGCGCGCTTTGTCCGCGGCCTTTGCCACCATGGTGAGCGTTAACGCAAGCCCTTCCGCAACCCGGGCATCATCCCGGTCGATTTTTTTATATTCCTGTTTAAGTTCTTCAATCTCGCCGGCCGACATTCCTCCCTGCAAACGGCTCTGGCCTGGCGCCAAAAGTTTTTGCAGGACCTGAACAAGCACTAGTGCATTTTTCGGCGGCGCGGGTTTACCGGATGACACTGCGGTATTCTGTTGTAAAAAGGGTTCTTTCTTTTGAAGGGCTTGGATCGATTCAATGCGAGAAGGATCCGTTGACCGCCAATCCTTAAATTGCTCATCCGAATAAACCTTAGAAAAAGCCTCAAAAAAATCATTCTGTAGATCGATCGCCACAATTAAACGCTTCGGCTTGAACTCCAGTGCTTGATCAAGCAGCAGGTAATAGTCGAGAGGGCCGGCCCCAGGAACGCCCATATTATAAGCGGTCTGACCCATCATCTGCGAAAGTTCGTACGGCCATGAAACAAATTCTTCTACCCCATTTCCAAAAACAATATCGTCACCTAAAGCAACGATATCCGCTTGGGCTGGAATCTCTGAATTACGGAATCCGCGTGAGTCTTTTCGGATATTAAGAGACACGGGGGGAGATGAAATCAAACTGAGGACGGAACATTTGTAGCTGGAAATTCCCGTCCATGATTTAAATGCGGGGAAAACATGGACCGCAAAACGCAGTCCGAACTCGAGAATAATAATAAGCCCTAAAATAAGAAAAAGAGGCCGAATTCGAAACTTTTTTGACGAGGGACCGGGGGCTTTTGTCATGTGCTAGGATTCTAACCTTTTTTTGAGGTTTCCGCCAGCATTCTTGTCCATACGAACTGGTAGACTTCTAAATCCTTTTCTGAAAAACAAACATAGCGAATTTCCTTAAAATCATTTTCAAATACCTTCCCCACGCCAAGGGCAATCCAAGCCGCCGGTTCCTTCGGATATCCGTAAACGCCCGTGCTGATAGCCGGAAACGCGATCGATTTAAGCCGGTACTGCTTTGCCAGCAAAAAACTGCTCTCATAGGCATTCTGAAGCTGGTCTGCCTCCCCCTTGCCCCCGCCATGCCAAACCGGACCTACCGTATGAATAATTTTTTTTACTTTTAAATTTCCGGGCCCGGTAATCACGGCTTCTCCGGTTTTGCATCCGCCGATCTTCAGGCATTCCTCCATAACCGATGGTCCAGCGGCCCGGTGAATCGCGCCGTCCACTCCGCCGCCGCCGGCCAACTTGGTATTTGCCGCGTTCACAATAACATCTACAGACTCTTTGGTGAGATCACCAACAGAGATAGAGATCATTCTTTAAAATCCTCCGCAGTAAAAGTAAAAAGCTTTGTTTGTGAATCCTTCCAGCAATTTTCAGGAAGCCCCGCCTTTTGTGAGCACAATTCACCGAGAAACTTTTCTTTGGACCAGCCGGTTTCGGCCGCTACTTTCGGTAAAAATACTCCCGAATGTTCACCGGATTGCAGAATGACCCCATGCCTGCTCAGCTCAATTTTTTCAGTGCTATCGATTTTTTCCGGGAGACTTAAAACCGAAATTTCAAATTTTACCTGCGGCAGATCCTTAAGAGTCATCGGCTTAAACCGGGAATCATTAACCGCCGCCAAAACAGCATTATCCTGCACCGATAAATAAAGCGGCGCTTCCGGCAAAAGGTCGCCAATACAGCCCCTCAGCTCTTCATTCTTTCGGATTGTGACAAAAACAGCCCTCGCCTGCTTAAGGATAGGGTCCTCGATCAGAAATTCTTTTTTCTCTTTATGCTGAAGATAATATTCGACGGATTCGCGGGCAATTTTTAAAAGCGTTTGGCGCTGGCTGATTTTTAAATAGGCGGGGGGCTCTTCTACGCGCGCTGACTTTTCGAAGTTTTTGATCAGCGCGAAAGCCCCATAACCCACAACAGAGTCATTTTCCCCTGTCACAGCCCCGCTGTGTGAATATTTAAGATAATGCAGCCCCAAACCTTCGACATGCTCCTGCATGGCAATCATCGCGAGCACAGCCCCCGCGCCGCAAAGCTCGGATTTTTTTTGCGTGAGATTTTCATAAAGCCCTTCCGAATCGGAACGCATCATGAACCCCATCGTTTCACGGTCCATTCGCGCTGTTTCCACCGCTGCGCGGTAATGACTCATATCGGTTGAAAAAACAAAGAGCATTTTCTTTTTTGAGTTTTTATATTGATCCGCCAGCATTGATCCCAAAACAGCGGAAGTTTCAAGCGATAAATCACCGGTCACAATCGGAACAATTTTGAAATCCTTCAAAACTCTTTGAAGAAAGGGCAGTTGAACCTCAAGCGAGTGTTCTTCCGCATGCACGCCCGCGTCCTGCTGAAAGAGCGGATCTGACTGCGCGATACTCCGCGCGATCTCAGAATCAATTTTGACAGTTCCCAAAGGCGTCTTCCAATCTCCCTCTTGCCAAACCGCGGCTCCTTTAAATAACTTCCGGTGACTTGGCCCGATAAGAAACACCGTGTCATAATTCTGCCCCTGGATTTGTTTATACGCATAAGCGGCCACTTGTCCTGAATAGGTATATCCGGCGTGAGGAACAACAAGCCCAATAATCCGCTCCTTCTTCTCGGATTTTCTGATTGGGACATTCTGCAGAAAGCTGTCAATTTGCGAAAATAATTGCTCAGGGTCTGACGGATAAAAACTGCCGGCGGCATAAGGATCGCGGACGATTCCCGAAGCCAGCGCAAACCGCCCCAGAAAAATCAGAATAAATAAGCCGGCAATAATTGAAAGCCTTAGAAGTCTCATTTTTTTGTGAAATAACCGTTATGAAGAGACATGGTCCGAAAGTTCGTTTTGATCATGAACATTCCTCGGAAAATGCCGCTTAAGATCTTCACCAATAACCTGAAGAGCCGTTTCGATTCCTTGCAGAAACTCATTCTTTTGAAAATTTGACGACATCGTTTGAACGACCCGCTGCCAAAAATTTTCGGGTACCTTCTCATTGATGCCTTGATCTCCGATAAGCGCGAATTCCCGGGTATTTGGGCAAAGCAAAATCAAGACACCGTTTTTAAGAGCTGTTTTATGCATGCCAAGCTTGCAGAATGCCCTATGCGCTTGCTTAATAACAGGGATTTTAGAATCACGTTTTTCCACCCGGATCCGGATCTCCGCCGAAGTGCCGGATTCCGCTTTGCGAATCCACTCAACAATTCTTTTTTTCTCATTTCCCGAAAAGAAAAAACGGGATAGAATTTTTCTCCAGGCTGATTTATTTTTCAATTCTTCACCACCCACCACTTGAGCCTCCCCCTCCAAAACTTCCGCCCCCGCCGCCGCTCCAACCGCCCGAACTGCCGCCGCTGCCTCCGCCAAAACTTGTGAATAATCCCGTTTCACCGCGGCGGGTCCGGGCCGAGCCCAGTGTCTTAGAATCAAATAACGGCCGGCCTGAGGCCATATACGTAATAATCGGTGTTACGCCAACACTCAAAAACTGCAGGGTCACTAAGACACCGTCTTCGGCAGCTTTAACCACCATGATCAGACAAAAATAGATGATCAACATAACAAGACCCGCTGGGAAAAAAAATCCCGCAAAAGCACTGAGCAAAAGACCTGCCAGCCAAATTTTCATCGGAACGAGACGCGCTTTTTGGGGAATTCCGGCAAACTCGCCCTTCGTCGCCTGAATAATGGCTTGGACTCCGGCGGTAACACCGCCGTCAAAATTCGAAGCTTTAAAATGAGGCGCCACAACATCCCGAATAATCGAACCCGCCAAAGCATCAGGAAGAACCCCCTCAAGACCATATCCCACTTCGATTCTCATTTTTCGGTCGTTGGGAAAAATTAAAAAAATGACTCCGTTATCTTTGCCGGCTTGACCGATTTTCCATTTCTCCGCTAACCGGATAGAAAAGTCTTCCAGCACTTCTCCCTCCAAACTTGGAAATATCGCGACTTCAATTTGATTGGAGGTTTCTTTTTCAAACGTTTCGAGCAGAATCTCCAGATTTTGACGGGCGGAAGATGATAATAAAGAGGCGGTATCAGTAACGTATCCCGCAGGTTTTTCAGGGACACTCAGCTTAGCGAGCAGCAATGAGGGACTGCACAGGAATAAAACGAGAAACGCGACACGCCAACCGCGTGACATAGGTTTAGAATTGAACTTTGGGTGCTTTTGCCGCTTCCGCGTCGGCCTGAAAATAGGCCTTTTCTTTAAATCCGAAAGCGTTCGCAATCACATTGCTTGGGAATCGGCGGCGCAGCGTATTAAAATCTTGTGCCGCTTCATTGTAACGCATGCGTTCAACTGAAATCCTGTTTTCGGTTCCTTCTATTTCGTTCTGAAGCGCGAGAAAATTGGTATTTGCCTTGAGATCAGGATACTTTTCAGCCACAACGAGGAGCCGGTTTAAAACTCCGCTAAGTGATCCCTGCATCTGCTGAAACGCCGCGAGCGCGTCCGGATTATTCACGATATCTGCGTTCAAATTAATCTGGGAGATTTTTGCCCGCGCCTCGGTGATTTGAGTAAGCGTTTCGTTTTCATGAGATGCATAGCCCTTGACGGTCTGCACCAAATTGGGAATCAGGTCAAGCCGGCGCTGATAAACATTTTGAACCTGAGCCCAGGCGCTTTTAACATTCTCGTCAGCACCGACAAGCTTATTGTAGCGGCTGCCGAACAAGAGACCGATGGCCAAAACAATGACTAAACCAATAAGCAGGGCTTTCTTCATAAATCCTCCGGGTTTATCAAACAAAACTTGAGCTAGACGACTCGTTTAAATTGTTTTTCCAAATCAGCAAATGAAAACTTAAAAAAAGCGGGGCGTCCGTGAGGACAAGTAAAAGGATTGTCGCATCTCGCCCATTGCTCGACAAGACTTTTCATGTTTTCGAGATTCATCGAGTCATGGCCTTTCACGGATTTCCGTTTGCAGGCAATCAGCGCGGCCACTTCTTCGGCTTGACGTTCGAGCGCGGTACTTAACTTCCCATCTTCTTTTTCTTCAATAAAAGCCCTAAGCACCGGTTCCGCGTGCTGATTCTTAAAAATGGACGGCAGCGCACGTACGGCAAAGGTATGATCGCCAAAATCTTCGATTTCAAACCCGACTTTCTGCAGCATCGGCAAGGCTTTCTTCAGCAGCTCATACTGTTTAGGATTCAGCTTTAAGAGTTCATCCATAAGGAGCCTCTGCACCGAAGGTGCCGCGGAATTAAAATTTTTCATCAGTGATTCAAACATAACTTTTTCATGAGCCGCGTGCTGATCAATCACAATCATCCCCTCTTCAGTTTCAGCGAGAATGAATGTTCCGTGAATCTGACCCAAGATTTTGGTAATACCAAGCTTATTTCTGACGGGGATCGGTTCTTCAAGCGCGATGCCTGTTCCCACAGGATAACTCGTAGATATAGTTTCCTGAACAGAGTCTGCAAAAGAGTTTTCATTTCTATTCGGACGAAAAAAATCTTTCAGCTTTCTCTTTTCCGCGTTGGCGGAAGGTGAAAGTCCGGGCTGTGTGACCTGAAGCGATGGGGCTAAATCCCCCGCCTCCGCGAGCCTCCTGAAAATTGTATTTTTAAGGAGAACTTTAATTTCTGCTTCATTCGAAATGCGCACTTCCTGCTTGGTCGGATGCACGTTAACGTCTACGCGTTCAGGGTCGCATTTAATAAAAATGACTGCGGCGGGATATTGCCCATGCATCAAAAGTCCGTGATAACCGGCCTGCAATGCGAAGCTTAAGGAAGTGGATCGAATCAGCCTTTGATTAATAAAGAAGATTTGGGATGACCGGTTAGCGCGCGCGACGCTTGGTTTTCCAATCACACCGCTGATTGAAATAGACCGCGACTCATCCTGGATTTCCACAAGATCCTCCGCATCGACACCCAAAACAGAAGCCGCACGGTCTTTCAGAGCTTGCCCCGGCAGAAGATCAAAAATAGTTTTATCCGAAGATTTGAAAACAAAACGGACATCGAGCCGAGCGAGCGCGATATTGGCCACAACGTCCTGCACATGCCCGGCCTCCGTATTGTCTGATTTAACAAATTTGCGGCGCGCGGGCGTATTGAAGAAGAGGTCCTTCACTTCCATAATCGTTCCAAAGGAACCGGCCGAAGGCTTGGCGGCGGCAATCTGACTGCCCTCAATTACAATTTCCGTGCCTTCCGATTTATTTTTAGTCCGGGTAAACATCTTCACGCGCGAAACCGCGGCAATGCTGGGCAGAGCTTCCCCTCGAAAACCGTATGAGAGAACCCGGGACAAGTCATCCGCGGAAGTGATCTTGCTGGTGGCGTAACGCTGGAACGAAAGCTCGGCATCCTCCGCGCTCATTCCGGAACCATCATCCGCCACACGGATAAAACTTTTACCTCCGTGGCGAATGGAAACTTCGATTGATTTCGCCCCCGCGTCGAGCGCGTTTTCGATCAGTTCTTTAACAATCGAGGACGGACGCTCTACCACTTCTCCGGCGGCAATTTTATTCGCGATAGATTCAGGAAGGACTTTAATGATACCCATAAACTATGACTCGATCTCGCTGAGGGCGTTTAATTTTTGGCGCCATTCATTAATTTTGTTAAGGGCCGCGATAGGCGTCAAATTATCCACAGGAAAATTTTTAATCTCTTCAAGCAGCGGATTTTCTTTTTCAGGCGCGGAACCTTGATCAAAAAAAGTCGTCTGCTGAGGAAAATCTTTCTTCTTTTTCGTCTTATTGCGCCCTTCGATAATCTGCGTCGCCTCCGTATTTTCACTTTCAAGCACAGTGAGAATTTCAGCTGCCCGCTTGGTCACAACATCAGGAATTCCCGCGAGCCGCGCCACGTGAATCCCATAACTTCTATCAGCGCCGCCCCGGACAACTTTTCGTAAAAAGACAATACTGTCTTTCGTTTCTTTTACCGTGATGTGATAATTTTTAATGCGCGGGAAATGCTCTTCAAGCTGAGAAAGCTCATGGTAATGCGTGGCAAAAAGCGTGCGCGGTTTCGCTTTTCCTTGCACTAAAAATTCACAAAAGGCCCACGCGATACTCACTCCGTCAAAAGTTGCCGTCCCTCTTCCCACTTCATCCAGAACCAGCAAGCTCTTTGAGGTCGCGGTCCGCAGGATACTTGCCATCTCAAGCATTTCGACCATGAATGTACTCTCGCCCTGCGCGAGATTGTCCGAAGATCCGATACGGGTAAAAATCCTGTCCGCTAATCCGACTTTGGCGCTCGCGGCAGGCACGAATGATCCGATTTGCGCGAGCAGAACAATTTGCGCCACTTGCCGGATATAAGTCGATTTTCCCGCCATATTGGGCCCGGTGAGCACAATCAACTGATTCTCCGCGCCATCAAGCAGTGTATCGTTTTCAACAAATTGTCCGGAGGGAAGCATGGCTTCCACCACGGGATGCCGGCCATTCTTTATTTCAAGCGAGGAATCATTAACAATTTCGGGGCGCACCCAGCGTCTTTGGAGCGCCGTCACCGCGAGAGAACCCAGCGCGTCAATATCTCCCATCGCGTGAGCCATTTGCTGAAGGGGCGCAAGCTGCTCCAAAACTTTCGCGCGAATCTCGTTAAAAAGCTGGTATTCCAAAGCTTTTATCTTATCTTCAGCGCCAGAAATCTTTTCATCCCAAGTTTTAAGTTCCGGAACGACAAAACGCTCGGCGTTGGCGAGAGTTTGCCGGCGGATATAATCGGATGGAACCATATGAAGATTCGATTTGCTGATTTCGAGAGCGTACCCAAAAACATGAGAATACTTTACCTTCAATGATTTAATCCCCGTGCGCTCACTTTCGCGGCGTTCAAATTCAAGAATCCAGGATTTTCCGTTCTTTGAAATTTCACGCAATTCGTCCAAGTCCTTGCAGTACCCGTCCCGGATAATCCCCCCGTCCTTAATACTCAGCGGCGGAGCTTCCAAAATTGACTCATCGATTAACTTATGAAGTTCGGGAAAGGATTTCACAGCCGCTCTCAATTCATTAAGCAGAGCACTTTTGGCAGGCGCCATCTGCGCCAATATTTCCGGCACGCGGCTAAGAAAGATTTTAAGATTTTCAAAATCACGGGCATTGGCCACACCGTAATTCAGGCGGCTGAGCGTTCTCTCCATATCTTTGACGCCTTTAAATAATCCGCGTAAAGTTTGAAGCATGTTCTGATTTTGAATAAATTCCTGAATACTCTCCTGCCGCTTGAGGATTTCTTCCGCGTTCAAAAGCGGCCGGATGATCCATTGATAAAGCGCGCGGCCGCCCATTGAGGTCAGCGTTTGATCTATGCACGAAAGAAGGGTGGGGCCATTTTTCTGCCCGCTCAAAGAAGAAACAAGCTCAAGACTGCGCTGGGCCTGACGGTCCAAAATCATAAATTCACCTGCCCCAAGCAGAAGAGGAATGCGGACATGCCCTAGGGAAGAATGAAGATGATCACGAAGATAATAAAGGATGGACCCTGCCGCCCGGACAGCGAGCGGATGATCATGGAACGGAATACCTTTTTCTGAAGCCAGCTTAAAATTATCTTTAAGCAAACTGACGCATTCGTCTTTCTCAAAGACCCAATCTTCATAAACGGTCAGAGTCGCGTTGAGACTATCCTTCGCGAATGTCGCAAGCTGAACATTTTGCGCGGCACTTTTAGGCAATATCACTTCGCGTGGCGCGAGCAATGTCAGTTCACTTGTTAAACGGTCAGCCCCTACTTCCCGGACATAAAATTCACCGGTTCCAAGGTCGAGATAAGCAATCGCGTGATTGCTTCCGTCAACAGCGACAGACACCATATACTCGGGATTCTTGCCTTCGGTTTCGTCTTCGAGATAAGTGGCCGGAGAAATAATGCGGGTAATTTTTCTTTCAACAAGTCCTTTTCCAGCTTTTGGGTCTCCCACCTGCTCACAAATCGCGACTTTTAAATTATTATCGATGAGCGTGCGGACATACCCTGGAGAAGCGTGATAAGGAATGCCGCACATCGGGATACGGCCGGCCTCTCCGCCTTCCCTGCCGGTAAGCGTAATATTGAGGATTTCAGAAGCCCGGACTGCGTCTTCAAAAAACATTTCATAAAAATCACCCAGCCTGAAAAATAAAACGGTGTTTTGCGGGAGTGTTTTTTTAATGGAGCGGTACTGCTCCATCATCGGGGTAAGTTTTTGTTCGGGTGAAATGCTTAAATTCATCAATTTTGCTTAAGTACCTTTGTGGGATAAAAAGTGCCCCGCCATTTCACGCCGCCGCGCAGCAAAACCAAAATGGCTGAACGCCATAAAATGATCACAAAAAGCAGACTTGCCGCCGGATGTGCCGGGAATGTCGTTAAAAATCGACGGTCATATTTCTGACCGGCGGTATAGCAAATAGCTATGAGCAGTAAAACACTTAAGGATAATGGAAAAAGAACCCCCTTCGCAAGAAAAATAAGCGCGAAAGGAAGGGTATCAAACGTGAAGGCCGCAAGGCTGATAAAGATCAGCGCGGGAAAGCTGAAATTAAGACCGGCAAACGAGTTTTTATCGATGGACCGCAGAACGCCGCGGAACCCTTCCACCCAAGGAACTGAAACAAATTTGGCGCCTGTCATCAGGTATTGGCGGAATCCGCATTGCTTAACCGCCTTGCCAAGCTCCATATCATCCAATACTTTTAAGGCAATTTTTTTATGCGTTCCCAACCCGTCATAAACGCGGCGCTTCATCAAGTTAAAGGCCCCGATCCCCACATAAGCGGATGATTTTGGATTCGAAGCCGCCCAGGGACGGAACCTTCGATTGAAGGCGAGCACGAAATAATTAACAAAAATCCGTTCAATCCATTGGGTCGTAATCATTTGAGGAATCAGGACAAGGTGATCCTGTTTTTTTTCAATCGCGACGCGCATCGCGTTTTTTAGCGTCTCCGAATCAAAGCGAACATCCGCGTCCGTAAAAAGCAGCCAATCTCCCGTACTTTTAAGATAGCCTTGATATAGCGCGTGATTCTTACCGAGCCAACCTCCGGGAAGCTCTGAAATATGAACCACGGAAAGCTTTCCGGATTTCTGAAAGGAGTCCAGATATTGGCCCGTTTTATCGTCTGAACGGTCATTGACCGCGATCACTTCAAAATCAGGGTAAGCCTGCGCGAGCATCGAAACCAGCGCCTCGCGGATATGTTTTTCTTCATTCTTTGCCGCGAAAATAATACTCACCTTCGGGAATGGAAAGCCGGAATTTGTGGCTGAAAGATTATGGGTCAAAGCAGGAATTTTGGCGGAACCAAACACAAAATCAATGGCTGCCGCGATCCAAAATACCAAATTAAGCAGAACAAGAAAAAGGATCAAAAAGAACTCAATTCTTAGATCGTTTCAAATAAGTGCCGGTCAGCTGCCCTTGCGCAAGCACATGAAATTTGAGCGCTTCAAGGACTTCCGTCCGAGTCGGAGGGTTGCCAAGCTGTTTAAGGGGCAGCGCGCTGTCCAGCGCGTAAATTTTAAATTGATACCGGTGCTTCCCTTTGGGCGGACAAGGGCCATTGTACCCGATATGATCCCAGCTATTCTTTCCCTGCTTCTCACCATTGGCAAGGTTTTCGATGCGGGGCAAATTCTTCGGAAGCATCGTAATATTGGCCGGCAAGTCATATAAAATCCAGTGTGTCCAAATTCCGCCGAACGCGTCAGGATCTTCCATCATCACCACAATACTTTGAGCTTCTTTCGGCACACCTGTCCAGGAAAGACTCGGGGAAATTTCTTTGCCCTCGCATGTGTATTCCGCGGGGATTTCTTTTCCATTTTCAAACGCCGCGCTTTTAAGAACAATCTGTCCTTTGACCGCCGCGGATAAGTAAGCGGATGAATATAAAAATAAACCCGCCCAAACAAAACTCAAAATAATTTTGCGCAATTTATTTTTCCTTTTGGCAGCCGGAAGAATCACATTTTTTTGGAGTATCGCATGAGGGTTTGACCTCTTTCTTGGCGGAATCCTGATAGCCTTTCGAACGGTAATCCGTTTGATAAAAACCGCTTCCTTTAAAAATGATTCCCCCGCCCATTCCGATAAGCCGGCGGACTTTTTTCTTTCCGCACTCCGGACACTTGGTAATAGGTGCATCTTTCATTGACTGAAATTTTTCAAAATTGTGACCGCATGCGTCACAGGCATATTCATAAGTTGGCATTTTAAACTCCTCTATAAGCTCTATTATAGGAAACTCGAACCAGCCTCACAAGCCCTCAAACTTCTTATTGAAGTTTTAGAAACTCCCCATTTTTATCGCAATTAATGCCGCTCAAAAAAAATCGCTCCCTTAGAAAAAAGCGCAATTTGTAGCGAATTTGTTCAAATAGCCATCAAAATGATCATTTTGGATTTCTGTTTTTATTTATTGCTATGTTTTGATATTAATTGATTAACTTTGAGTTTATTAAGTCGATTTGTATTGTTGATTTTATCTGTTACGCTTCATTGTAGATAAATGAGTGCTATTAAGAGATCTAAATCTATGAGAAAGCGTAAGATGGATGTTAAAAAAGCGGTATATGAAGCTGGTGGCCTGCAGATGGCCATTCTATTCACTTTGCTGGCCTTGAGCAGCCCTGTATACGCGTTGAACGCTGACCCATACGGCGCTTTATCTCCTGCCGGCGAAAAGGCGCCTTCACGAAATACCCAGACGGAAAAGCCAAGTACCTCTTCTAATAACACCGGGTCTCGAGATTCACTATCATTTCTCATGGGCGATAGCAGTATCAGCGATACAACGAAAGATGAAGGCACCGAAAATCAAATATCTGAAATTGTTTCAAATAAATGTTCACAAGAAGGCGATGCGGAATATTTCGATCAGGTTTGTAAGAGGCAATACTCCGATGGAGTATCAAGCGATATTACAACACACGGTGAAGTTCACGGCAGCGAACTCAAAATCCAAACACAGACTGTGGACTATGACGCGAGAGGCGCCCAAATCGGAAAAAAAACCATCCGGGAAAAAGTTAAATTCATTTACGAAGGAAAATCCGGCGAGCGCTTAAAAGAATCTCATTACGTCGATGTCGTCACACGGCCTTCCGAGGGCAAATCCACGCGTGAATTTTATATTTATAAGTTCGATGTAAAGAGCCAGAAAATGGTCAGTTCTACCTGGACTAAATACGAACAAATCAATATGACGCGCTACGCTTCCCTCGTCTACAACGTAGTTCTAAATTATGACGCCACAGGGAACCCTGAAAATGGAAAGGCAGAACGGTGGCGGGACGGCAAGCTCATATCACGGATTTTTGATTGGAATAAGTACTTCAGCAAGCCTTCCGAATTTGATCCGGAAGTGTGGAAACAATGGCAGAAAAAAACTGAAAGTGTTCCGCTTACACGCCTCGGAAAAGACGGAAGCTCCCTTGCGGGAGCCTCCGTATCTTCGTTTTAAACTTTTCAGCTTCTTTTAAGAATTCTTCTTTTCGACGTTCAACTCTTGCTGTGTAGGAGCAGCTTCGTCCGGAATTGGAACTACAGCAGGAGGTGTGACCTGAGAACCGGCTGGTGCAATCGGCGCAAGTGTTGTGGTCTGGACCGCGGGAATCTGCGGAGCAGGAGTTGTGGCCGGCTGCGGCACTGCAGGCGCTTGTTGTCTTCGGCGCGCTTCCGGTTGCTGAGCTGCTGGTACTCCGGGCAATCCGATGATATCCAGAGCGGTTGTATCCATAGGCGCTTCAGCCGTATGTCCAAACTCTCCCAATTTCGAGTGGCCCGGATAATCGGGCGCAATATTGCCATTAAGCCTTCCAAACTGTCCTAAGATTTGAGGAAGAACATTTTGGAAAAGCGAGGCTATGCCGCCCTTAAGGCTCGTCAGAGGATCTCCCCCAACAGCAAGACCATTAAAGAGAACCAGTCCAGGCGCGCTAAGAACCTGGATGCTCAATGGATCAAAATTACCGGTCACATTAGCAGAAAGCCCGTTAATCGCTGAACCAGCACGTAAGAACAGTGTTCCCGCGCCATTTAATTGCGTGTTAATTGCGGCAGCGGCCGTTCCAATGACGCCATTGGCAGTCATGGTAATCGGATTTTTGGCTTCAACCCGGACATCTGAGCCGCCTTGGGAAAAGATCGAGCCGCCGGCTCCAAGCGAAACTTCCCCGTTCGGCGCAAATACATGCCCGAGAATAATATCGCCGGTTGCCGTAAAGTAAACACTGCCGTCAAGCGACGTGATGTTAGTCAGCACTGTTCCCAATGCGTTCACAAACGTGCTAAGAACAGACGTCGCGTTAAAAATCGGAGCATCAATTTCAATCGGGTTATTGGATTCACCAATCGTACCGCCTGAAAACATCGTTAGAACATTGGCGAGGAAATCAAGATTTCCAAGATTCGGAGATTCAGCGTCAATCGTCGAACCATTGCGCGAGAATGTGGTGATATTTCCTCGCACACCATCCGTGATTCCCGTACCAACATTTCCATCCGCATCAACTCGTCCGACCGTGAAAATATTTTGCACATCGACAAGAATATTTCCGTCTTCTGTAAAGATGCGGGATGTTTCACCCATGGTTAAATTCGCCGCAGAATCACCGACCGTATCAAACAGCGTCGCGCTCGGATTACCGAGTGAAACACCGGGAACAAATGGTTCATTCGCCGTTTTCCCTGTCGCGTTATAACCCGCGCCAATCGCAATTTGCCCAGTGCCTGAAGTGATTCCATCGCCTTGTGTTCTAACGAACACTCCAGGCGCCATGGTCATGCTACCCCCGGAAACCATGCGAATATCACCATTGCCATTCAAGGTCTGAACATTCGCGTTCACCGTCATCGTATCAGCCGGTGTACCGCCAAGGGCGTAAAGCGATATATTTCCGCCGTCTAAATTCGTGACTGCGCTTGAAATTGTCATCGGAGAATGCGTCGTGATAAAGATGATGGAGTTCGGATCAAGATGAACGGCATCATTGTTTAAAACACCGACAAGAGTTCCGGCACCCGGAGATCCCATCGGAGTTCCGCCGTCGTTATCTGTAAGTGTGGTAATATTCAGCGCGCCAGTATTGGACAGTTGAATATCACCAGATTCTGTTCGAGCAGCTAAACGACCGCCTTGTGTATCAAGAGCATCCGTCGCGAAGTTATTAGCAGCATTGTTCGGGTTAACATTCACGCCCGTACCACGGCTTCCAATACCGCTGTCAGCTTTTAAGATCATGCCGCCATTAAGACCGGTCTTGATATCAACATCCGTATCACCGCCGTCGATAATGTCTTGACCCGCGACAATCACGACAGCGTCACTGCTTGTATTTGTCGTTTGAACAGATGTAAGACGGATACGCCCACCAGCATCCAAGTCAATCTTGCCTGAGCCCGCGTTCCACACTGTTCCATTAACGCCTAAGTTATCTGACATCAGAATATCATCCGCAGCATCCGCTTCAATTTCGCCGCTTGTGCTGGTGACATCACCGTCAACGCTCGCGATAATATCATCTGTCGAATCAAGGTTGATCTTAGCGCCAACTGAGGTGACCGTGTTGTTGATAATTAAATCATCGCCGCCAACCGGAGCGCCTTGCGCAAGAAGTGTCAGTTCGCCATTTTGAACACTCGCCCCAAAACCGCCCGCACCGGCCGCAAGAACGGTCAAAGCACCGGAATCTGTGCGAATGAACGTCTCATCAGTTCCCACGCCAGTCTGCTGCACACGAACGAGGTCTAAATTATCACCATTACCGTTACCGCTAATGGATGCTAATTCTTCGATGCTAATTTGGCCATTAGTGGTATTGATCACATCAAGTGTGTTCAAGTTGGTTTCAATCGTGTTGTTTACAAGACCGCCAACACCATTGACCGCACGAATGACAGCGTCATCGCCGATCAAGTTCAGCGCACCGCCATTGTTGTCATCCACACGCCCGCCAGTTGTAGTGATAAAAATATCACCTTGACCGCCAGTATTGTTGGTGTCCGCATTAATTTCCGTAATGATAATATTTTGCCGAGTATCAAGCGTAATGTTGGTCGAGTTTGTGCGGAACGCCGTCCCGGAATCTTCCATCACGATATCACTTGCCGCGTTACCATTACGATTAGTGCTATTGTTATCCGCAAAATCCTCACCGCCGTGCGCTTCAATCGTGCCGCCTCCGAACGCTGAAACCACAGCGCCGTCATTCAAGCGGATATCATCCGCCGCGGTTAGAAGAATTGATCCTCCATTGGTTGCTGACACATTATGATTAATAACTAAGTCATTAGTGCCATTGCCAAACGTGGAAAGCGTAATATCGCCGCCTGCCGTGCTAGTCACACCAAAACCGCCCGCGCCAGCGTTAAGAACGGTCAATTGACCCGCCGTCGTCCGGACAAATGTATCGCCGCTGCCATTTTGCTGCAAACGCACAATATCAAGCGCGCCACTGTTACCGATACCGGTTCCGGCAACTTCAAGCAAGCTAATTTGGCCGCTTGTGGTATTGATCGCATCGACCGAGTTAACCGTCATTTCAATCGTGTTGTTTACAAGACCGCCGATACCATTAACTGAGCGAATCGTAACATCATCACCAATTAGGTTAACACCGTTACCATCATTATCATTCACAGCACCGCCAACAGTTGTGATAAAAATATCACCCTGAGTACCGGTCGCGTTACTATCAGAATTAACTTCCGTCAAACCGATATTCTGCCGAGCATCAAGCGTAATATTTCCACCCTGCGAACGAATCGCGGTTCCGGAATTTTCCATATTGATATCGCCCGTCGCGTTTCCGTTACGGTTGGTTTTATTGGCATCGGTAAAATCTTCACCGGCATGAACATCAATAGCGCCGGTTCCAGCCGCAGAAACGATCGAGCCGTTATTAAGATTGAAGTCATCACCCGCGATAAGCGTAATGTTTCCATTTCCGCCAGTCGCTGAAATGTTCGCGTTGACAGTCATGTCATCGCCTGTGGTATTGCCCATTGCCGCAAGCAAGATATTTGCTCCCGCGGTTGCGAGCACACTTGCCGCAACAACCAGCGGTGAGAAGGAATAAATTTCAATGTTACCGGAAGAAGTAATGCCGGTTATAGTCGATGGAGAAACTCCGCCAATCTGAAGACCGAGCGCGTTATTGGCAGGGACATCATTCGAAACGTGAATTCCGCCAGTACCTGCTGTCGCTACCATGCGGCCGTTGGTATTCGCGACCGCGTTGTAGTTCGAAAGGCGCATTTCAATCCAGTTAGCCGCTGTACCGATGAAACCAGCCGCAGTATTATCCGCATCTAAATGAACGCCGCCCGCGGTAATGTTCCAAAGACCGCCCGCAACTTCGCCGTTCACCACGTCATTACCGTCCGTGATATTACCGGCATAGTAAAAAGTGCCCGTACCAGCATTAATTTGACCCATAGGGCAAGCGCCGATACAGTTCACATAGATATTCCCGCCATTAGAAGACGCATTCCAAAGTGTGGTTGGAGTAATATCTAAATAACTGGCGAATTGACCGATGTCACCGCCGCCCGTTGTCAGATTAATCGTTCCGGCATTAATGTCGGAAGTGATCGCCCCACCGTCATCATTTACTGCTTCCACAATGGTTCCTGCGGAAGTAAAGTTCGCAATATCGTTAAGCGCCGAAACCAAACCCACAATGATATTGCCGCTCGTAGTCGTTGACACAGTCACATTTCTTCCCGTGCCGCCCGCAATAACACTGTTAAGAGTTAAATTGCCGCCGGTCGCGTTAAGAGTAATCGCGCCGTCAACGGTCGTCGCGGAAGTCACAACCAAACCACCCGCGGTGTCGCTCAAATTAATGGTTCCTACCGCCGCTGTCGTGCTGGCATTGGTAAGAGTTGTCGCGTTAATCTCAAGCTGCGCCGCTTTACCGATACCCGTCACAGCAGTGAGGTTCATCGTACCAGAAGTTAAATCAGCCGTGCCATCTGCACCAAGTTCTTCGATTGCGCCCGCAGAAGTGATTGAGATGTTATCACCAGCCGCAGTCACGTTATCAACACTCACATCGCCGCTGGTGGTAGTTGTCGCTATAACATTGCCAACTCCGCCGCCCGTCGAAGCTGTCACGGTAGTAAGATTCAAGTTACCACTAGTCGCGTTCAACGTGATATTTCCGTTATTTGTGGTCGCAGAGGTTACAGCCAATCCGCCTGCTAAATCACTAAGATTGATTGCGCCTGTTCCTGAAACGCTGGCGTTCGTAAGCGTCGTCGCATCAATTTCAATTTGATTCGCATTTCCAACACCAGTTGCGGAAGTCAAATTCATGGTGGCGGAAGTAAGATCAGCGCCGCCGTCAGCGCCGAGCTCTTCAATGTTGCCGACAGAAGTGATCGCGATGTTATCGCCGGCCGCAGTCACATTACCAACATTAACATTACCGCTGGTGGTTGTAGAAAGAGTTACGTTGCGGCCTGTACCAACAGCTGTTACGGTTGTCGCGTCAAGATTTCCGCCTGTCGCGTTGATCGTAATCGCGCCATCAGCCGTGGTCGCGCTCGTTACCGCAAGACCGCCCGCGAGATCATTAATATCAATCGCGCCGGTTCCTGTCACGTTCGCGCTGGTAAGAGTGGCGATCGTTGTATCCAAATCAATTCCTGTCGCGGCCGTGGCAGTTAATGAATTACCCGTCACGTTATTAGAAGCCGCGTTCGCGTCAGTGATCGCGCCAAGACGGGCAAGAAGCGTAACAACACCCGCCGCAGTGGCGTTCGCGAGACTCAAGCTAAGGCCTCTGCGGGCATCAAGCGTAATTGAACCGCCGGCAGTTGAAGCCGTCGACGTACTGTTCATCGCGATATCACCTGTCGCGCTGCCATCCTGGTCATAAGTCGCATCCGTAAAATCTTCACCGGAAGCCACTTTAATCGTACCAGCGCCGGCCGTTGTCACGTCAGCATTGGTAGCGAAATTGACAGTATCTCCAGCAACCAATTGAATATTTCCGTTACCACCGGTTGCAGAAACGTCCGCGTTAAGAGTTAAATCATCCGCAGCTGTCGCGCCTAAAGCGGCTAAAAGAATGTTGCCGCCCAAAGTATCCGAAACATTCGCGGCAATGGTTAATGGACTGCCCGACCAAACGCTAATTCCGGCTTTCGCGGTGATACCGCTGACAAAGCTACCGGCAATTCCGCCGATCGTAAGACCAAAAGCACCCGTGCCTTTATTGGCAATGAAAACTCCGCCCGTTCCGCCATCCACCGCGGCTTTACCATCCCCTGCAACACCGCCGTAGCTGGTAAGACGTGTTTCAATCGCGTCCGTCGAAGTTCCAAAACCGGTTCCGGTTTTGATATTGATTCCGCCGGCCGTAATGTTCCACGTACCGCCGTTAAATTCACCGTTCACATCATCATTTCCGTCAAGCATCGCGCCGGAAGTGCTGAAGTTAAAAGTACCGGTTCCAAGGTTCACCTGACCGATCGGGCAATCGCCGATACAGTTAATATAGACATTACCGCCATTCGGAACGCCAACATTCCAGGATCCAGTTGCCGTGTTGGTGACCTGGACATCAAGGTAGCTGGTGTTCTGACCAAGCGCGTCACTAGGAGCCGCGACATTGGAGTTAAGGAAAATATTTTTACCGATCACATCCGCCACAGGAGCGCCGTCATCCGCAACCCCTTCACGAATAAATCCGGTCGCGTTAAGCGTCACATTGTTCGTTCCGGAATTGACCGCTTTATTTAAGGTCAAATTGCCGCCGGAAGTAATGTTCGTCAAACCATTGTTGGATACAATTCCATCCGTTCCACTAACTGTACCAACGATTAAATCATTGGTATCAACGATGGTGGTTGTCCCATTTGAAGTGCCGGCAATCGTACCAAAATTGTTTCCGGCTTGATCAAGAACAACCGTAGTACCGGCCGTAAACTTAAAGGTCGTTGCCGCGATATTACCGCTGTCGGTGAGCGAAGTACCGGTCTGAACGAGTAAGTTAGTCACGCTGGTGGTTCCGAGATCAAGAGCATTTGCATCTCTTAAATCAACTGTCGTTCCGGTCGCAGCAACCTTTGTAAAATCATTCGAAGCATTGTTTAAAGTGATCGCATTTGCGCCGGCATTCAATGTAGCCGTTTTGCCAACCCCATTTGCCGTCACCGCGCCGCTTTGAGTTATCGTCCCGCCCGCTGTAACATTCAGATTTCCTGTAACAGTGGAAACGCCAAGAATAACGCCGGAGGCATCCGTAAGCGCCACATCAGCCCCAGCTGCTGAGACCGTTCCAAAATTATTGGTAGCACTGTTCAAGGTCACATTCTGACCCGTAGCTGTAATTGTAGTCGTTCCAGGCGCCGTTAAAGACCCGGTGGTTTGAGTAATCGCGCCTTTCAA
>CAZEFF010000001.1:65415-91333 GCA_964511315.1 uncultured bacterium
ATAGTAAGAGGGCTGTGCGTCAAAAGAGTCAACGTTCCGGTTCCGCCATTGGTATAGCCCGTAAGCGTCAAACCGCCTGACATATCTTCCACGCCGATATTGCCGGACGTGGAGTTATTAATTGAAACATTCTTAACATCAGATTCGACATCAATACCGTTTTTCGCGGTAAGCGCAAGATTATCACCAACGAATTCGGCTGTACCGTTATTAGAAGAAGTAATTTGATCATTGGAATTCACGGTAATGGTTTTGCCGACGCCCGTGGTTTTCACAATGCCGTTCACATTAATATCCGCTGTGGAGGGAGCCGCGGTGGATTTTAAAAGATTAATATCTCCGGCAGCCAAAATTTGATTATTGGCTCCATCCGCGTCAATGCGTACGCTTTCACCTGCCGCACCCGCATCAAAAATTGAGGAACCTGTTAAAGTGACATTGCCAGAAGAATTAATTCCGCCGGCCGCTTGGATCCACACACCGCCTGATCCATCTAAATCAGAGTCACCGGTAATGGTCACATTAGCACCCGCTGTGCTAGTGATTGTCGATTGCACAATCACGTCACGTAATGCTGTAAGAATAATATCCACAGCACCATTAATGGGGCTGTTAATAATGGTATCTAAAACCGCCGCGCCGCCAGTCAGTGTAATATTTCCCGCGCCGAGCGTTATAGTTGACCCGCCCTGAACAGTTGCCGCACCGGCTGAAAACACGCCGCCTGCACCTTTCACGGTACTAAGAATTGCTGAGGACGCGATGGTGAGTAAATTGCTTGAGGCAAGCGTAATATTTCCGCCATTTGTTCCGGAAGGATCCGCTTTACCCGAAGACACTGTTCCGGTGACTGTGACATTTCCCGCGCCGGTATGACTGTAATTGACTGTGTTGCCAACGGTTTTGAGATCGATCACCGTTGTATTCGTGCCGCTGTCAGCAACATCCACTGCACCGCTTGTCGTCGTTCCGCTGACCGTATTAAATTGGTTGGCTGTGCGATTTAATGTCACCGCACCACCCGCACCAAAGGTAAGATCATCCGCGGTTATGGCACCGCCCGTTTGGTTGATATCATCGCCAGAACCCGAACCTGACTGCAAATGAACATCTGCCGTCCCAGCATTTACGTTCTGAGCAAGTGTTAAATCATCTGCGGCTTCTAAATCAATATTATCATTAGAAGTTGTGACACCGGAAAGACCACCCACCGTATCAACCGTAAAACTACCCGTATCATCAATAGTTACAACCCCGCCTGCATTTATTGCGAGTTTGTTGACGTCGGTATCAATATTTACAGTAGCAGCTGCGTGAATCGCAAGATTCGCAATCGTTACATCAGTGCCTGAAGCTGTATCCCTGACATCTTCACCCGATCTCAATACTAAAGTACTCGTTCCAGATGGGCTGAACGCATTGACTTCAATATCTCCTGCTGTAGCAGTTCCTATTTCCAAAATACCAGCAGTAATACGATCCGCTTCCGCGTCGGAAACATCAAAATCTTCATTGCCATTTCCTAATCCAAATGTGGCTCCCGCCGTAGAGTTTTTAAGAAATACAGTTCCCGCAGCTGCGTTCAATGAAGTATTGCTTGCCGTGTTAAAGTCAGCTGCAGTTATGGATATATTACCGCCGCTTGTGCTAACGTCACTATCGTCACCGCCATTTTGACTCTGAATGAAGGTGCCGCTGGCATTCGCGTTGTTATCGGCGATAACAGTAAAAGCTCCGCCATTCGTTGTTACATCGGAATCATCATCTAAATGAACATCACCAGCAGCGCTTAGAGTCACCGCGCCATTTGAAGTGGTCATGTTAGCATCGGCATAAAAAGCACCGCCAGAGGATGTCAAATTTATAGCACCTGCGCCTGAATTAATGGCACTATTAACATTAATGTTGCCAGTCGCATTACCTGTTACGCTGCCCCCATTAGTTGTAATGGAACTGTTAACATCGATAATACCGTTCGCAGCTGTAAGGATAAGATTTAAAATACCCGCCGTCACCAAAATCGCAGCGCCAATTGTGATACCACCTGCCGCAGTTAACGTTAAAGTCGCAACCCCATCACCCAAAACACCTGTTGTGATAGAAGCTTGCACATCTATATTCCCCGTCTGACTTCCCGTAGCTCCGGTAGTGATCGTAACATCTGTTCCATTATTTAATGAGTCCTGAATAGTTGTACGATTGACATCAGCCGTATCGCTTGTGGGAGTAAATACGTTGGGATCGCCACCGCTAAACGTTCCATCAGAAGAACTAGTTGTAATTCTGACGTTTCGCGGATCAATCTGCCAAGTGCCCGCGTTTCCATTAGAAGCACTGGCATCGACATTAATTCCTTCTACATCTAAATATTCTTTGCCGGAAGTTTCGATAAGTCCGCCATCACCGGAAACTGATCCGCCTTTGGCGCTGATAGAACCATGAACTTTCGTGCTGTTATTCGACCAAACAATAACTTTTCCGCCGTTACCTTCATCAATGGCATCGGCTTTGATGGTGACGTCTTGCCCGACATAAACAGCATTTGAATTACTTACAGAACCTAGACCTTGATAATCACCGCCAATTAAAGCAGTACCGCCGCCGGCAAAACCAGAAACATCAAGAAGAGCGTGATCAAAAAGACCGACTTTATCGCCGAGCACATGGATCGTACCGCCGGTTTCGCCAAGGTTATCGCCCTTCGCGTTTAAAGCACCGGTCACACTAACGATTCCCTGATCGCCGCCATTAAGAATGATGCGGCCATTCACAACGCCAAGTGAGTTGGCTTCGATGATGCCTGAATGATTGACGATATTATCGAAAAGAGTTTCCGCGGCTTTCGCGCTAAGTACGGCAAGGCCGCCGTTTGCGCGGATGACACCGGAATTTGAAATGACATCGCTGATTTTATTTCCGTTCTTATCATACACAGGCGCGTTAATGGCTTCATCCACAGAAACAGACACAAGACCGTCACCGCCGGAAAGACCCAAGGTGACTTTGTCGCCGGCCGCTAGAATCGCTGTTCCGCCGTTCGCGTTAATTTCGCCTAAATTCTGAACCGCGCTGCCGACCAAAGCGAGGAAGCTTTTCGGATCAATGTTCCAGTTACCTTTATTAATGATAGCGGCAGGATCTTGAGACCCGCGTGAAAGCTCCGCGATACCGGCAAAAAACTGAGCTTGATTGATTCCAAGTGAAGTAAGAATGGCACCGCCGGCAACATTGCCTTGAAACGATTGAGCGACATTATATCCAAAGGCATTAACGAACGCGGCTGTTCCAACGAGATTCATGACCCCAGCCCAATCTGAGGTATGACCGTCATTGAAATTAAAAATAGCCTTCGCAGCTGAATCGGCTATCCCCTGGCCGTTCAGTACGTTGATATTAACAATTTGATCGAGCGCGATATCACCGTTAACCACATTATAAGAATTACCATCAACAACATTCACGTTAGTGGTATTTCCATCATTTTGGCTGATGACATTCCCGCTGTTGTCCATGACAACCCATCCGTCACCTTCGGCAAAGCCTCGTGGAACAGAGAAAGTCATCACATGCAAAATCAGCGCTACGGCTGCGATCAGTTTATTCTTTTTCATATTGGGGATTCCTGCCTTTTTTGGGATTTTAAAATTTTTGAAACTAAAAAACTGTATTCCCGCCTGCGTCCCCGGAGAGGGATCCCTCCAATGGGGGACGGGAATGACATACTGTCTTAAAACGCTTCTGCTGAAATTCCGTAATAAAATGCTCCGTTGTTGCCGTCAGCCGCTTTATCACCTAACCGACCACCCCATTGGAACCTTCCATAAACACGATCAAACAAATGGACACGCAAACCACCGCCCATGCCCACTAAAAACTTTGATGGATCTTCACCGTTATTCACCGAACGGAGCTGGCCGCCGCCGAAGTCAAAAAACGCGACCCCTTGAATCTGCTGGCGCAAAGGCTCAGAAGAATATGGGAGTTTCCAGTCTTTAGGAAAAAAGTAAGTCGGAATATAAATGTCATTTGAAGCAAAGGCACCGTAATCGGCCAGATAATCACCTTCGGCGTAACCGCGGACTGAAAACGCGCCGCCAAGACGGAGCTGTTCTGAAGACGGCAAAGTATCCGGGGTTAATTGAAATTGACTGCGGAACGCGTAGGTCATATCAAAAGGAAGTCGTGTGTAGCGGGCTAGCGAAGAACGGTAGATAAAAAACTGTCCGCCTGTTCCCCGGCGGATGGCTCCGGAATCTACATTATCCGAAGCGCCGAGAAAATCGCTGAAACCAAAGCTGAAGGTATGCGGAAAGTACGTCTTTCCATAATTATCGTTTTCTTCAAGATTGACTCCGACATTAAGAATGCGGAGTTCGTCATGACCAGCTTTGGCACCAAGAATTTTGTTCTCAATGCTTTTGAAATCGAACCCGGAATTAAGTCCGCCTTCTATATATACTGAGTTGTCAAAAATCGATTCGTGTAATACTTCCTGATTAATATCCACAGAGTGAGTATTCGCAGTACCTTCAATATCGAGAGCCTTGAAGTCGCCGCCAACATCTACAGAAGAGTGAGAATAAGAATATCCCAAGCTTGTTCCCATGGAATTAATCGGAATATTGTAGCTTGTTCCGATCGCCCACGTGCGGCTGCCCAGTTGAAAGCGCGTAGAAAGCTGGTCCATCTGACCCAGCAAATTGGTCGCAAGCGCCGCAACGCCCCAACGCGTACGGCCGGTGTTATCGGTGCCGAGATTGTTGACATCCGTTGAAAGATGGTACGGGAATTTATCTTTCACATCCACATTAACATCAGTGGTTCGCGTTTCAGCGCCCGGCTTTAAAACCCCTTTGGTTTTAATATCCTGATTCTTATTAATATATGCAAGGCCGCGCTTCAATCCGGTCATCGTAACCACAGAACCCGGGGTCAACCGAAGCATCTTTTTAATGATTCGTTCAGAAAACCATTTGTTTCCAGACACAGAAATATTTCCGAGCTTGCCTTCAACAACCGCAAACTCAACCACACCGCTCGTGACATCTTGGGGCGGCATATAAACATAAACGGCGATAAATCCATTGCTTCGGTAAACATTTTTAATCCGCGTTCCAATTTGCTGAAGATCGCGGAACCGGACAGACTTTCCGATAAATTCCGAGATCTGCGGATCTATTTGGTCACGGCCGATACTGTCATTGCCGGTGACCTTAATATCTTTCAAAGTGAAAACAACTTTTGCTTGTTCTTCGGTAAGCGCGGGCTGCTCATCAATAAGCACTTGCTGCGGAGGCGCGGCTTCGCTAAGCGCGTTTTTAATTTTCTTTTCGAGTTTCTCTTCTTTTTCAAAACGTGCTTGCTCAGCTCCGGCTTGATCACGCGAAGGCGTATCCAAAGCGGCAAGAGCGTTCGGCGCGGCGAAAACCGAGATATTTAAAAGAACAAGCAAAGTTGACAGAATTTTTGCTTTCACGTTTTTTCCTCTGCGGTTAAATACTTAGGATGATTGAGATCGAAACAGAATAGAACTCTAGGATAAAACTTTCTTCTTCTCTCCCGCTCTTATCTCTATATCTGAAAAGAGTTTAAAAGATCGAAAGGATCAAAGGTGCACAAGAGTAACATGTGATTAGGGATGCGTCAAGAGTGAGGAGATAAATAGCGCCTTAAATAAAATTACAAGCTACGGAAAAGCCCTTAATAGGGCCTCATAGTCCGGATCACCGTGTAAGCTTTGTAAGTCTTTATCCTTACGAAGATGCTTAAAATCGGTATAACCAAGGTCAATAGCCTTTTTTAAAGCGAGTATAGCCTCAGATTTGGTCCCTACGAGAGCGTAGCTGCAGGCCAAGTTATAGCGGACGGTTGAATCGGCGGGGCACAATTTGGCGAGCCTTAAATCAATTTGAAGGCCTTTTTCATGCTCCCCTTTTACGGTGTAGGCTTCCGCGAGCGGAATGAGGGCATCAATATAATCCGGCTGATTTTTTAAGACACCTTCAAAAAATTTGATCTCAAATTCAATTTCAGCAGGACGTTTCGCGGCCACGGATCAGCCCTTCTTAACAAGAACGGTGGTAATGAATTTGGAGTTGAAATTTTGCCCCAGCTGCAGTTCGCCTAACTCTTCTTCCATACTCGAAAATAAAAGCGCCCAAAAAACAGCGGAATCACTGCCCGCGGAATCAGGGAAAAACTCTTTCACAAACGCGGTTTTAATTTCAGGCTTCAAAGAGCGGCGGCCGGCACTTTCGTTAAATGCCTTCTTTAAAAAATCGGCTAGCTGTTTTTCTGTAAGGGCCTGACAGGAAATCTTTCCGCGGACAATATGAGATGCCAGCATCGTTCCAATGACCGAAAAAAGCGTGACTTCAATTTCAGGATCGGGGTCGGCAAGGTCGAGTTTTTTGACGTAATCGGGAAAGATACTGGCGATGGCTTTAAAAATATTGGCGAGCTGACGGACACCTGGACGCGCACGCTCGATTTCTTCTTTGGTTTTAAAATCACGCAGAAAATCCGTGCTATTTTTCGCTTCACTGTCATAACAGAATGGAAATGATTTCAGCAATCCCTTCACCACAAACTCATAAGGCGGATTTAAGAATCGGCAAAGGTACTCTTCCGGGGCTTTCCAATAATCGCGGATCCACGCGCGGCATTCTTTTTGAAGCAGCATCACTTGCGTGACTCCCCGCTTAAAAATATTTTCGACCCAATGTTCGCGGATGATTTTTCCGGCAAGTGCGATATCGCGGTCACTTAAAAATTCGAGTCCGATACTGACAAAGGACCGGGCCCGTTCAACCCCTTCGCGCACTCTTTCCTCAGATGAAAAATCGAGGCCGTCCAAAGCGAGTACTTTATTGGAAAGCATGGCGAGCTCTTCATAAACCGCTTCGAGCATATCAGGTTCTTCGCGCAAACTGAGCAGAACATCTTCCAAAAAGAACCTTTCCTTCGTCCACATGACCGGATAAAGAGGCATCTTTTCGTAATGCTCTTTTTTGGCATTCTCGCCGATGAGCGCGCGGATATCCTTGCGCGGATAATGATCAAACTCCTCTTGCGACATAGGCTGCATCAGCTTATGGGCTGTTTCAAAGTCGGCGAACCCTCTTTCAGCAAGGCGTCCTTCCCGAATCCGGAAGGCTTCTTCCTCGACCTCGTCTTCTAACTCGCTCAGCACACCTTCTAAGAGAGCGTGGTATCTGCCTTTATGATTCTCGAAAAGCACTTCAAGCGCCCGGCGCACGGTTTCAAGGTTTTCCTCATCGGAAGCAATAAAGTACATTTCATCAAGCGTGAAGTAGGGACGGTCTCCGAGGATTTCATCAATGGCGTATTCCCGGTTGGGCTTAATGACTTCGATAGATTTAATGAGTCCGGCAATCACGGTTTCATAATCGGTATGCAGGAGCCAGCCGAGGAGCCTGGAATCATCTGACTTTTCAAGTGTGGCCAGCCAATCGACAAATTTGCGGGCATCCAGACGGTCCTTTTGCCAGCACTCGATATCGCCTAAGAAGAGAAGCTGGGCCGCGGAGGCATGCTTAATCGCCTCGCCCTTTTCATCGAGGTCCATTTCTTTGGTGACAAGGTAAAGCTCTTCGGGAGACAGCGACTTTACAAGAAGGCTCGGGTCATTGGCGTGAAAAAGGAGGTCGCCCCGGTCCTTGAAAGGAACCTGATGGAAGACCTTTACCTGTTCCTTAGTATCCAGTTTTTCGAAATCGTGCGTATCCATAAGCTTCTTATTATATCACTTCGATTTTGCGCTCATCGTTTCCGAGAACTTCAAACTTAAGGCGGTGCGTCGCGGGAGGAAGAAAGTTCTTGGCCCGCTCAGCCCATTCGATGCAAACGATGATTTCTTTGTTTTCCAGAAACTCTTCAAATCCAATCCCTGAGATTTCTTTGTCGGTCTCTAAACGGTAGAGATCAAAATGATATAAAGGAACGCGGGATTCATACATATGCATAATGGCAAAGGTCGGGCTTTTGACTTCATCCTGCTCGATGAGGCCAAGGCCCAAAGCCAGCCCTTTAATAAAGGTTGTCTTTCCGCTGCCGAGGTCCCCGTCTAAAGCCACGATGCTCCCCGGCTTTAAATTTGCGGCAAATTTTTTGCCGAACTGGATCGTTTCCTGATTAGATTTACTGATAAACGTTTTTGACATAATTTCCTTCACCCTCACCCTTCCCTCTCCCAGAGGGAGAGGGTCTTCGCTGTCATTCCCTCGCCCGCTTGCGGGAGAGGGTTAGGGTGAGGGAATATTTAAAAATGTTGAAATCCTTTTTTGATATTTTTTTTCATTGCTGTTTTCTCGCCTTCCCAAAACCATGCGATTCCCCGCCCGGACACAATGCTTCCAATCCGTGAAAGGGATACTTTCGGAAATTTTTGCTTCCATTTCTTTTCTAAAATATCCGCTTTTGCTTTCGGGAGAGCAAAAAGGAGTTCGAAGTCTTCTCCATCCGTAAGCGCCCGTTCAATGGCTTTGCAAGGATTCCCTTTTGCCAGTTTCCGCGCGTCTTTGGAAACCGGTATTTTATCGAGATCAATCCGGACGCCGGCTTTGGAAGCCCCGCAAAGATGTTCCAAATCCTGCCACAGTCCGTCTGAAATATCCATCATCGCGTTAGGCTTGAACTGCGCAGCGAGAAATCGGCCCTCAGCGACCCGGGGAATAAAATCATAGTGGTGCCCCAGAATGGATCCTCCCAGCTTTCCAGTCACAAAGAGAATATCGCCCGGCCTTGCCCCGCTTCTCTGAATAATTTCTTTTTTATCGGCGCAGCCTGCCATCGCGATGGAGGCAAAGAACTCTTTGGCGCGCGAAATATCACCGCCGGCAATCTGAACTTTATATTCTTTGGCAAGCTTAATCAAACCGGAATAAAACCGTTTCACCCAAATCTCCGGGAAGTCTTTCGGGATCCCAAGACTGATCACGCAAGAAAGCGGCTGCCCGCCCATCGCCGCGATATCGCTCAAATTAATCGCGAGGGCTTTTCGCCCCGCGTTTTCAGGACGGATTTTTGACGCGTGAAAATCCACGCCGTCCACCACCGCGTCGGCCGCGAAAAGCATGGTTTTATTCCGGGGCACAGTCAGAGCGCCGGCATCATCCCCAATCGGGATAATTCCCTGTAAAGAGCGCGGAATTTTTGTTTTCAGGGCGTTGATCAGTTTAAATTCATTCATTTCAACTTTGTAAACGGCGGCCGCAAAACACCTGCCTCGGTAATAAACCCGGTAATTAATTCGTGCGGGGTCACATCAAACGCGGGATTCATCACGCGCATTTTATTCGGCGCGGTTTGGCGGCCGAATCCATGCGTAACTTCCGTGTGATGGCGCTCTTCAATCGGAATTTGTTTTCCGGATTTAATTTTAAAATCAAAAGTGGTTTTGGGCGCCGCGATGTAAAACGGAACGCCGTGATGCTTTGCCAAAACCGCGAGACCATAAGTTCCAATTTTATTGGCGGTGTCACCATTCGCAGCAATGCGGTCCGCGCCGACAATAATCCTGTCCACTTTGCCCGCGCGCATCAGGCTGGCCGCCATATTGTCGCAAAGAAGCGTGCAAGGAATTTTGCTTTTGGTGAGTTCCCACGCCGTAAGACGCGCGCCTTGGAGGAGCGGGCGCGTTTCATCCGCGTACACATGAATTTTTTTACCCGCTTCAACAGCGGCGTACATCACCCCAAGCGCGGTTCCATAACCGGAAGTCGCGAGCCCTCCCGCGTTGCAATGCGTAAGAATGTTCTCTCCCGACTTGATTAGCCTAGCGCCGTGGCGTCCCATCGCACGGCACAATTGATCATCTTCGCGATGCGCGTGCACCGCCCGGTCTAGAAGACACTGTTTGAGCGTTTTGACTACATTCTTTTTTGAGCCGGCGTAAGCTTTCACCGCGGCTTCAAGGCGGTCAATAATATTGTGTAAATTGACAGCGGTGGGCCGCGCGGATTTAAGGTATTCCGCCTGGCGGCTTAACTCTTTCATAAACCCGGCCGGAGATCCAGTGAAGCGGCTCATCCCCAAATATAGCCCATACCCGGCCGCGACACCGATGGCTGGCGCTCCCCTGACAATCATGGTTTTGATCGCGTCATGAACCGATTTGGAAGTGCGGCAAGTCACCCAAACTTCCTTATTCGGAAGCAGCCGCTGGTCTAAAAGTTTGAGTGTGCCGTTTTGAAATTTCAGGGGCGGAAAGGCCATTTTAATCCTCGGTGATTTAGGATCCCGCGTAGGCGATCATGTTTTTACCTAAAAAGAAAAATCCAAGAAAAATTATGTTATGAATGACATGCAATGTCATGCAAGCAATCAGCGATCCTCTTTTTTCATAGAGATACGCTAAGCAAAGTCCCAAAATAAAAATGGGGAAAAAAGCGAAAACATTGCCGTGAATAGCCGCAAAAAAAACGGCAGTCACAATCGCGGCCCATTTAACGCCCCAATGTTTTCTAAAAACGGAATAACACAACCCCCGAAAAAAAAGCTCTTCGAAAATGGGGCCAATGACCACAGCGAGAAAGATCGAATAGAAAATCAACCACGGCGACCGGCGCTCCTCTTCGAGAAACACGTTTACAAGAGGATGCGCTGGCGGTTCATAAGAGATTAAATTGGTAATAATCAGCAGCAATACCAAGCAGCCAAGAAAGATCGGAAGCACTGCAGCGTAACCGCATATCCCCGTCCAAATTTCCTTTAAAAAATTCGTACCTTTCATGTGAAACCCGATATCACGCCAATCCCCTTTTGACTGCTGGATGACCCAAGCCACAAAAACAAACACAAGAACGTCCGTAAGCGCTGTATGCGTCAGCAAAAAAAAGTTCTCGGAGCCCGCTGGATATCCGAAGCGACGGATGATTCCAAGCACTGAACCAACCACAAAACTACCGGCCATATAAAGCAGGATCACCTTAAAAATCATCGAAAAATGCCAATCTGTTATCGGCTGGGCAGGAGGTCTCGCGATGGAATTTCTAAACTTTGAATCTGTCAGCATTTTAAGATCAATCACGATTCCTGCTGTAATAGCCCCCGCGACAAAAAGCACCATCAGATTAAATAAGAGAGCAAGCCCAGGTTTTTCTTTCGCGAACCTTTTCATCGTTTCAGGATCTTTTAATTTTTCCTGAAACCGTGTTTCCATTTTTTTAAAATTATCAAGCGCAGGCGTTTTTCCCGCTTGCTCGGTTTCTTGCGGCGTCATATGTTTTGAGCGCTCCCAAATCAACCCGTAGCAAACAGCCATAAGCAGAAATAGGATAACCCAAGCTTTTTCTTTTTTGATGAATTCAAACAAGTGTTTTAACATAATCCAAAAAGCCTTTTCGCGTTTTCGGTGGTAATTCTTCCGAGCTCTTCGAGCGACAGTCCCTTAACCTGCGCCGCGGTTTGAGCGGTTTCAATCATCAGCGAAGATTCATTGCGCTTCCCTCGCATCGATTGCGGCGGCAAAAAAGGAGCGTCGGTTTCGAGGAGAAGCCGGTCCAGAGGACAAAGCTGACAGGCTTCACGCAGATCATCATTCTTCTTGTAAGTAAGCGGGCCGGCAAAAGATATATAGAAGCCTAAATCAACGAACCGTTTCATGTCGGTTTTTTCTGATGAGAAACAATGCATGACACCCTTGTAGGGAGCCTGCCCCGCCTCAGCCAATAGATCGTAAAGCGCCTGATAAGCGTCCCGGCAGTGAATAATAAGCGGCTTCTGAATTTTTTTGTAAATCGCGAGAAATTCACGCATCAATTTATCCTGCGCTTCGGGAGGCGCGTCTTTGTGATAAAAATCGAGTCCTACTTCGCCGATCGCGACCATTCTGGGATGCTTAAGGAGTTCTTCAATCGCCCGAATATTTTCCGGCGTTCCTGTTAAAGCGTCGGTGGGATGAATCCCCGCGGATGCCCAGATAAAATCGTATTTTTCAGCGAGCGCTAAAGAAAGGCGCGAGGTTTCGGGTCCGGTTCCGACATTGACCATCCACTGAACTCCCGATTCACGCGCGCGTTGAATGGAAGCGTCCTGATCTTCAGAAAATTCGGGAAAGTAGTAATGAGCGTGCGTATCAAAAAAAGGCATGTTTATTTCTTTTCAGGCGAAGGCTTCTCATCTTCCAGGCGAGGAAAAAGCGGCAGTCCTTTTTCCAATTTTTCCCCAGGGGGAAGAATTGGCTTATTCAGATCACCCGCTTTAACACCCTGCCAAATAAGCGGCAGCTTCAGCATCGCCAAGATCCGTTTTGCCGTCGTGGGAAGAAAGGGCACAAGCATGACGCCGACGTGAGCCACGGTTTCAGCGAGAGTCACCATCACCGCTGCCAAACGGTCTTTATTGGCGGGATCTTTAGCAAGCGACCAAGGTTTTTCCTGATCGACAAATTGATTCGCGCTTTTCACAGCCGCCCAGATATGGTCAAGCGCGGCCTGCGGATTGTAACGCTCCATTTCAGGATAAACATTTTCAAAAAGTTTAAGGCTAAGCGTATAAGGCAGTGAATCTTTCACCGCGCCCACCGAAGGCACAACGCCTGCGTAATATTTTTCAATCATAGACGCGACGCGGAAACATAAATTACCTAAATCATTCGCGAGATCCGTGGTGTAGCGTTCCGAGAACAGGTCCTCCGAAAAAGCGCCGTCCTGACCAAGCGAAACCTCGTGCAGCAGATAATAACGGAAGGCGTCTACAGAGTATTTGTTGCACAGCTCAATCGGGTCAACCGCGTTCCCTCTTGATTTTGAAACTTTAGCGCCTTGCATTGTCCACCAGCCGTGCGCCAAAACAACTTTCGGCATTTCAAGCCCGCAAGCTTTCAGCATAATCGGCCAATAAACCGCGTGCTGGCGAAGAATATCTTTACCGACCATATGCAAATCAGCCGGCCACAGCTCTTTGAATTTTTTATCGTCCTGCTTGTAACCAATCGCGCTGATGTAATTAAGAAGCGCGTCGAACCAGACATAAACCACGTGGTCTTTGGAGGTTGGATAATCAATTCCCCACGTCAAGCGCGAACGCAAACGTGTAATGCAAAGATCTTCAAGCGGCTGGCGCAGAAATCCAAGGATTTCATTTTTACGCATTTCAGGGCGGATAAAATCGGGGTGATCCTGAATATATTGAATCAGCCATTCCTGGTGCTTCGCGAGCTTAAAGAAATAATTATCTTCGGCAAGCTGCTGAACTTCCCGGCCGCAATCAGGACACTTCCCCTCTTTTAATTGAAGCTCGGTCCAGAAAGATTCGCAGGGAGTGCAGTACCAGCCGGTATAAGTCGAGCGGTAAACCTCCCCTTTCGCTTCCAGCTCTTGAAGGGTTTTTTGAACAGCGGTTTTGTGGCTCTCATCCGTGGTACGGATAAAGTAGTCATATTCAATTCCAAGCATCGACCACAGACTTTTGAACTCGGGAACAATGCTGTCAACATAAGCGCGAGGTTCCATCCCCGCTGCTTTGGCGACTTTTTCGATCTTCGTGCCATGCTCATCGGTTCCCGTCAGGAAAAAAATCGGACGCCCGATGAATTTCTGCCAGCGGGCAAAGGTGTCACAAAGCACATTGGTGTACGCGTGGCCAATATGCGGCTTAGCATTCACATAGTAGAGAGGCGTTGTCAGGTAAAATGTTTTTGTCATGGCAGACTTCTTAACGGCAGAATTTTACGAAGGTTCACGGCAAGACGGCTAAGCGCGAGTTTCTGGTTCACATTGCCGTCAACGGCATCCTTGGTTTCACAAACAACGCTGATCGCTTCAACAATTTTCGGGACAGGAATTCCACGGCCCGTGGATTCTGAATTACGGATTTCTTCTCTCAAATTGCTCATCAAAAGTTCCAGGCTCCCCTTGAGCTCTTCACGGGATTGAGACTGATAAGCATCGAGAATATCTTCCCAATTCTCCTGCCACATCCCCGCAATAAAACCCGCGCCGCCCTCTTCCGAAAAATGGAGCGGCTTCAAACGCACTTCGAATGAACGCGACTGGATGGTCTCGAGTAAATTCGATTTGTTTTCAACAAGAAAGATAAAGAGCGTATTGGCCGGAGGTTCTTCGAGCGTTTTAAGCAGCGCGTTTTGAGCGTCCGCCGTCAAGCGGTCCGCATCAAGAAGAATGAAAACCTTCCACTTGCCTTCGTAGGGTTTCAGCGAAGCCGCGCCAATCGCGTCACGGACTTCTTCAATTTTAATTGAACGCGCCTTTGCCTCACTGCCCATTATTCGGACATCCGGATGATTGCCCGCCTCAATTTTTCGGCAGGAAACACACGCGCATTCCTCAAAAGCATGATTGCTTAGACAATTCAGGGCCTGGGCAAATGCCAAAGCGACATCTTCCTTACCGGATTCTTTCTTACCGGTAAGCAGATACGTATGCGCGATTCTTTTTTTCTCAAGGTGAGACCTTAAGATTTTGACCGCGAATTCTTGAGCGGTAACTTTATTTAAAGACATTTTTTAGTTTTCCGGTAACTTTTTGCGTGACATCATCAATCGGCTTCGATGAATCGATGACGGTGAATCTTTTTTTGTTTTTCGCAGCTAGCTTTAAAAACCCATTCCGAACTTTTCGATGAAACGCGAGCGACTGCCGTTCCATTCTATCGTGACGTCCGCCCCGCTTCATCCCTTTCGCAGGGTCAATATCAAGCAAGAAAGTTAGATTGGGTACCACACTACCGCGCACCAAGTCTTTACTGACTTTCAAAATCGAGTCGATTGAGAACCCTCGTCCATAACCCTGGTAGGCCAAGGTCGAATCTTCATACCGGTCGCAAATGACGATTTTACCCTTTTTCAGGGCAGGCAGGATTTTTTCATTTATGATCTGGGCCCGGGCCGCTAAATAGAGCAGCAGTTCAGTCTGAGGGCACATGGCGCTATTATCCTTATTGAGGAGGATTTCACGGATGGCCTCACTGACCTTGGTTCCGCCTGGCTCACGGAGCAATACCACATCATACCCTTTTGATTTAAGAAACTTAGCCGCCGCTTTGATTTGCGTGCTCTTTCCGCTTCCTTCCGCGCCTTCAAAGGTGATGAAATAGTTTTTTTTCATATTATCTCTTTTTGGTTACAGTTGACGGTTCGCCGGGCTTACCATCTTTCACTAACCAGCCAAGATCATTGAGTTCTTTACGCAACTTATCCGCTTCCTGAAAGTTTTTTGCTTTTCTAAAGTCATGCAAGTTCGTCAATTTATCCAAAATGCTTTTAGGTATCTCATTGTGAGTGATATTAAATCCGAACAATCGATCGATTTTTTCAAAAAATATTGCCCACGTCAACAGAGCTTCTGAATTCATGTTTTGAGCTCTCTTATTAATATCCGTTATCAACTCCCCCAAACTTGCAAATGCCGCGGATGTATTCAAATCATCTGCCAGCCAATTAACAATCTCCTCAATCCCTGTTACTGAAGCACCTTTATCATAACCGGCATCGTATCCCTCAGATTTACCCGGCAATGCTTTTACCATAAGATAGCAGTCGTTGAATCGTCTAATGGTTTCCCCGGCTTCCTTAATTCCATTCTCAGTAAAATTTAGAGTATTTCGATAGTGCGTAGAAAGAAGCGCGTAGCGGATCGCCATGGGATCATGCCCTTTGGCAATCAAATCACGAAGGGTGTAGAAATTGCCCTTAGACTTTGACATTTTTTCGCCGTTTACGAGCAAAAATTTACAGTGAAGCCAAAAATTCACAAACTTTTTGCCGGTGGCGCCTTCGGACTGCGCGATTTCATTTTCGTGGTGAGGGAAAATCAAATCTTCGCCGCCCGCGTGCAGATCAAAGGTCTCGCCAAGCTCTTCCATACTCATGGCCGAGCATTCAATATGCCAGCCTGGACGGCCTTTTCCCCAGGGAGAATCCCAGGCCGCGCCAAGTTCCGCCTCACCTTCCTTCGCAGCCTTCCATAAAACAAAGTCGGTGGCATGCTCTTTACTTTCATATTCGTCTGATTCAATCCGCTCGCTTGCGCCCGTAATATTCATTTCGAGTTTCTTTTTCGAAAGTTTTCCATACCCCTGAAATTTCGCGACACGGTAATAGACCGAGCCGTCTTTCACATACGCGATATCTTTTGCGATCAGCTTCGCGATTAAATCCTGCATCTGTTTAATTTTTTTTGTCGCGCTCGGCTGTGAGGACGGCGGAAGACAATTGAGCGTTTTCAAATCTTCATTAAACGCCCGCGTATACTTCGCCGTGTAATCCGCGAGCTTTACTTTTTCACGCTGCGCGCCGGCAATCGTTTTATCATCCACATCCGTCAGGTTCATCACATGTTTTACTTTGTAGCCGGAAAATTCGAGGAAACGGCGGAGAAGATCTTCGAACACAAACGCGCGGAAGTTTCCGATATGCGCGTAATCATAAACCGTGGGGCCGCAAGTGTAGAGTTTCGCTTCGCCCTCTTTAAGAGGCTTGAATTCATCGAGCGTGCCGGAGAGAGTATTGTGGAACTTGATCACCGCGGACATATTAGGCGTTAAGAGCCCTTTCGAAGCGCTGGCGGATGCGGTCCATTCCAAGCGCGGGAAAAATGCGTTTCATTTCGGGGCCATGCGCTTTGCCGGTCAAAGCAATGCGGATCGGCATAAAGAGGTTTTTTCCCTTGGCTTTCACCTTGGGCTTAATCGTATTAATGAAAGATTCGTAAAGCGCTTCGCCCTGCCCGGTAATCGAAGGCAGAATCTCAAGAGCTGTTTTGCAAATCTCACGGCCTTCTTCATGCTCAAGCAAGTCTTTGTTTTCATAATGAAAATCTTCTTTAAGAAATGTCAGACGTTCAGGGAGCTGATCAAATCTTTCAATATTATCCTGAAATACGGGAAGGATTTTCGCAAGAAGCGTTTCATCATAATCCAGTTTATGCTGATCTTTTAAATAGGTCAGCGCAAAACGGCTGAAATCATCCGCAGTCAGCGCGCGCAAATGTTCACCGTTAACCCAATCCAGCTTATGCGGATCATAAATGGAAGACGATTTATTGACGCGGTCCATGTCAAAAACCTGCTGAAGCTCTTCCCATTTAAAAATTTCGCGGTTATCGCCGGGCGCCCAGCCAAGCAGCGCGATGTAATTGGCGAGGGCCTTCGGCAAATAGCCTTTTTTGCGGAACTCACGCACCGAGACGTCGCCAAGACGTTTTGAAAGAGGCTCCCCTCCCTGGCCAAAAATAAGTGAAAGATGGCCGTAAGTGGGCGGCTCAAAACCCATGGCTTTAAGCAGCAGAATATGTTTCGGGGTATTGGAAAGATGATCTTCGCCTCGGATCACATGCGTGACTTTCATTAGGCCGTCATCCACACAAACCGCGAGATGGAAAGTCGGCATTCCATCCGCGCGCTGAATCACAAAATCACCAACCATTTCATCCAGATTAAAAGAAACATCTCCGCGCACAAGGTCATGCATTTTCACAATGGGGTTTTCTACTTTAAAACGCACCGTGGGTTTAATGCCTTTCGCCTTGCGCTTTTCAATTTCTTCCTGTGAGAAATTACGCCCGCGGTTATCAAAACGAGGGGGCCGCTTTTCAAGATGGGCCAAACGCTTTAATTCTTCGGTTTCTTCTTCGGTCACATAACAGTAGTAAGCTTTTCCTTCCGCGATGAGTTTATCCAGATATTTCTGATAGATTTCAAGACGGCTTGATTGTTCATAAGGACCGTACGGGCCGCCAATTTCAGGGCCTTCATCCCAGCGGATTCCCATCCAAAGAAGATCCTGCATGAGCGCTTCGCGGTATTCGGGTTTTGAGCGTTCGCGGTCCGTATCTTCCACGCGCAGAATAAATTGGCCGCCGTGGCGCTTCGCGTATAGATAATTAAAAAGCGCGGTACGCACATTACCCAAATGAATATATCCCGTCGGAGACGGAGCAAAACGGACTCGAATCATGACTGCCCTCTGAGTTTCATGGTCACAAGCGCTTCACAGCTGACGGCCAGCCCTTCACCTTCGGGGCCCAGGCCTTCGTTGGTCTTCGCTTTGATCGAAATTTGATTTTCTGAAATATTTAAAATTTGCGCGACGCGCGTTTTAATTTTGGACTTATACCCCGCGAGCTTGGGTCTCTCCAATGTCACCACCGTGTCCACATTTTCAATCACCGCGGATCTTTTTTCGCATTCCGCGAGAATCGCTTCAAGAAATTTTTCACTTCTCATATTTTTAAACTTCGGATCTTTATCGGAAAACCATTCACCGATATCCCCCGCGCCGATCGCTCCAAGGATGGCATCGGCAATTGAATGAAGAATAACATCTCCGTCCGAATGACCGAGCGAACCCAACTCAAAAGGAATATGAAGACCGCCCAAATAGAGTTTTCGTCCCTTTACAAGGCGGTGAAGATCGCGCCCGAACCCCGTGCGCGTCTGCGCACCTTTTGACAGATAAGCTTCAGCAAGCTCCAAGTCTTTAAAAGTCGTAATCTTAGGATTCCATCCCGTGTGCGTAACCACTTTTGTCTTTCCCTTAACGGATTCAATGAGAGAAGCCTCATCAGTCGCTTGAAAAGCTTTCGTTTTGTTCTGGTAAGCCCGGCTTAGCAAATCTCTCCGCACTAACTGAGGTGTTTCAGCTTCGTAAAGAGCGCTTCGATCCACGGTCCGCAAAATATTCCCCTCAGAATCCGCTTCTTTAATAGTTGGAACAACCTTGCGGGCCAAAATGACTCCATCGACTGAGCCGGCCGACTGAATCAAATTTTGCAGAGCAGCCGCTTCTACCAGAGGACGGGCGCCGTCATGAACCATAATCCAGTCCGCGTCTGACTTGACCGCGCGTAAGGCGTTATAAACGGATTCAGCGCGTGTCGCGCCGCCTTTGACGCAGGCGAAGTTTTTAATCTTAAGCCCATCCGCGATCGCAAGGGTTTGCTTTTTAGCTTCAAGAGGCGCAGCCACAATAATTTCTTGGATTTCCTTGCACTGGCCGAAAGCCTTTAACGAACGGGCAAGTACCGATTGGCCGCCGAGCGTGCAGAAAAGCTTGGAAAGCGCCGCGTGATCATCGGCTTTATTTTTAGGAAGACTGTCCGCGAACCGGGTTCCGTTTCCGCCCGCGGCAATAATAAGGGCCGCGCGGATTGTTTTCTGCGATCTTACCGATTTCATTGTCCTTGCTGACCAAACCCCTGCTGATTTTGTGAGCGATCCTGCTGACTGCGGTTGCGGTCGCCTTTGTCGCGCCGCGAATCACTGCGGTCCGTTCTTTCATTTTCATCCGCAAGCTTGGCAAAAATCATACGGCCAGCCTGGGTCTGAAGAACGCTCGTAATCGTCACATTGAGCGTTTGGCCCATCTTGCGCCGGCCATTATCGACAACCACCATCGTGCCGTCATCAAGATACGCCACTCCTTGGTCATTTTCTTTTCCGTCTTTAAGAATTTTGACCTGCATCAGCTCACCGGGCATCACAATGGGCTTCAGCGCGTTAGCTAGTTCGTTGATATTAAGAACTTTTACACCTTGAAGCTCAGCCACCTTATTTAAATTAAAATCATTGGTGAACACTTTCGCGTTCATAACTTGCCCCATCTTCACAAGCTTCGCGTCAACCGTATTAAACTCAGGGAAATCCATCTCATTAATTTTGACCTGAATATTGGGATTCGTTTTGATTTTGTTGAGCACATCTAAGCCCCGGCGGCCGCGAGCGCGCTTAAGCGGATCAGACGAATCAGAAATCAACTGAAGTTCTTTAAGCACAAAACGCGGCAGAATCAGCTTGCCGGATAAAAAGTGCGTTTTGCAGATATCTGTAATACGCCCGTCAATAATCACGCTCGTATCGAGCAGAATCAGTTCTTCAGAAGTTCCCTTGGTATCCAGCGTCACAAAGGGAATCATCAGCGTAAACTCATCCTGACCGCGCAAAATCGTCACGATACCGAGGTAGCAAAAAACAATCGCGGTCGCCAATCCAACTTGCTGGGTCACAAGAGGGCTGAGACCTCCATAGACAATCACTTTCATCACGAGGACATGCGTGAAAAGTCCCAGCGCGGCGCCAACGATGACCGAGAGGATATTTCGGACGGTGTATTGCTTAAAGAAGATGTCGAGGGTAACAACAATCACGCCAAGCATCGCCGCGACGATCGTGCTGATCAGCGGTGAGTCGGGAAGGTTGAGCATCGTAAGAAATGGAACCCCGGAGGCAAAGCCAAACAAAGCGCAAATAACCACGAATAGAATGCGTATGATAAGAATCATCGGATAAACTCCTTGTTGAAATAACGAAATATATTAAATTAGAAAAAAATAGGATCATTAGAAAAAGAGGAACTTCTTGCCGTCGTCCTTTTTAAGTAACCGCCAAGGATGAGCTTTAATTTCAGAAACAAGCCCTCTGACTTCCTGATACAAATCATCCTTGGTTAATAATGCTCCAACTGTCCCCTCGCCATTCTTTACCTTGACTAAAATATCATCAAGGGATTGGCTCGTCGTGCTGACATGCTGGATTGCTTTCCCCAAATCGCCTTCGGGCCCGATCAGCGTGGAAAAATCTTTGGTGATTTTACTCACGTTATCGATCAGGGCTTCGATGGGAAGAAGGGGCACCCCTTCCAGAATTTGGCCGTCGGTTACAAGCGGCTCATTTCCGGGAACAGGCGTTATTTCAACGTGGGGCTCGCTTAATACGTGAGTCCCCTGAATTTTGAATAGGTAGTTCTGGTGAATCCTGACAGTTTTTTCAATAAACATCTCGATATTGACCCTGACCTTGCTGTCTTTATCATCAAAAAGAAGATTCACATTGCTGACTTCGCCGATTTTAACACCGGCCATACGGATAGGCGCGCCTTTGTCCAGGATACTGACATAATCGTAACGGACATTTACATGGTAGCCCGGACGAAAAAGATAAACGCCGCTAATCAGAAAAATAATAACGGTTAAACATGCGAGCCCAATAACCACAAAAAAACCAACAGCTTCTTCATTGCGATGTTTTTTCATTATAAAACCCCTTAGGTTCTAATTAATTATGATTCCGTAATAGGCCCTTTTGCGGAGCCCGTAATAAACTGCTTAATGACTGGATCTGTGGTATTTTTAATCTGATCAGGAGTTCCCACACCGATAATTTTTCCATTATAGAGCATGGCAATCCGATTCCCTACTTTATACGCGCTGGTCATATCATGCGTCACGACAATGGAGGTGACGTGCAATTTTTCCTGCATCCTTAAAATCAAATCATTGATAACATCCGAATTAATTGGGTCAAGCCCCGTTGTCGGCTCATCGTATAAAATAATCTTCGGATCATTACAAATCGCCCGTGCGAGTCCCACTCTTTTTTTCATTCCGCCCGATAATTCTGAAGGCATCAGATCTTCAATATCTTTAAGCCCCACAAGCCTGAGCTTTTCTTTCACCCGGGCGTCAATCTCAGCGAACGGCATTTTGGTGTGTTCAAAAAGCGAAAACCCGACATTCTCACGGACGCTCAGTGAATCAAATAACGCGGAACTTTGAAAAAGCATTCCAAGTTTTAGCCGAAACTGAGAATGCTCCTTTGCCTCAAGAGTTGCAATATCCACACCATCTACTGAAACAGTTCCCTCATCAGGATCTGTGAGGCCCGTGATGTGTTTTAAAAGCACACTTTTCCCGCATCCCGACCGGCCAATAATAACCAATGTTTCGCCGTCCTTGATGGTGAGGTCAATGCCGCGAAGAACGTGGTTCCCGCCAAAATGTTTGTGAACACCCTTAATTTCGATCATGTGAAGAAGTAAAAAATCGCTGTAAAAAGCGCGTCTGAAGCGATGATCAGTGCTAAAGCCGTCACCACCGCCAAAGTGGTCGCGCGCCCCACCCCTTCGGCACCGCCATCCGCGTTAAATCCAAAATAACATCCCACTACCGAAATAATTCCGCCAAAAACAAAAGCTTTTGTGAGGCCGGTCATCACGTCTTTAACCATCATGACTTTAATACTGCGCATCACATACTGATGATGGCTGATTCCCAGTTTGAAAACCGAAATTAAATAACCGCCAAGCATACCGATCACGTCCGCGTAAATCACGAGCATAAACATCATCGTGACCCCCGCGACAAAACGAGGAACAACGAGATAGCGGACGGGGTCGACGGCCAAAGCCCGCATTGCGTCGATTTGCTCAGTCACTTTCATCGTGCCGAGTTCCGCGGCAATGGAAGCGCCGATGCGGCCTGCCACTACCATCGCGCAAAGCACGGGACCTAATTCGCGGACCGTTGAAAGCGCGACAAGGTCGGCCGTAAATTGCTCCGCGGCAAAAAGCCTTAATTGGTAAGCACCTTGAAGAGCAAGAACGATCCCCGTAAATAACGAAGTTAAAAAGACAAGGGGCAGAGAATGAACCCCCATTTTATTCATTTGGTCTAAAGTTGCCTGCCACCGCAGCTTAGTGCCAAACATGGCTTTACTCGCGTCCCACATAAGAAGCGCGATCCCGCCGGCATGATGGGCAAATGAAATTGAAAGACTTCCCGCTTTTCTAAAAAAACCACGGAGTGACATAATTCTTCTTACCCGCGCAAACCGGTCTTCGAGACTATGAACAGTGTCTGAACTCATAAGGTAGAGATTTTATGCGATTTTGGCCAGAATTCAAATGTTTAAATCTTTTCAGGATATAGACTTAAAGTTAAAACTTAATCTTGGTACCAACCCCGACAAACTTCTCAGGGGCTGGTTTAGCACCCTCTTGCCCCTGCGATTTCTCGCCTTCCTTAGTGGGATTTCCCGCCTTAAGGAGAATGGTCGGCAGCTTGGCAAAAGGGGTCTCAATTTGGACATCCTTTTCTTCATGACTCGTGTTAATTTCCAGACCTTTCCAAACAACAATCTTGTCGGGCGTCTCCACTTGAATCCCGTGAAATGGGTTTTCGAGCGTCAGGTCAATCGCGCCCGACATCGGAAGCGTGGTACGGCCCTTCAAAACCTTGGATTCTGAAAGCGGCAGATAAGGCGGAAAGCCGCGGAATTGAACAATCGCGCGGTCATAGGTCAGATTTCCCACTAAACCATCCTTGACATTAAAGACTCCGTTGAATTCCGGCTTGATCAGCGGGCCGTTGATTTTAAGCTTACCTTCAAGGGACCCGCCGAGCTGTTTGTTTAAGGGTTGTTCCCGAAATTCTTTAACGTTGGCCAAGTCAAACTCATGCACACGCACAGTTGCCGAAGTAGAAATTGGATTTGCATTAAACGAAACCTCTCCCTTCGCGTCAAAAACATCTCCCCACGAGGCTGAAATATTTTTCAATCCCAAAGGGGTCACGTCAAAGTGTCCGCGAAAATCCGAAAATGGAATATTTCCAACAATAAAATATCCGGTTCTGAAATCCGCCTGAAATTTCCAGAGCGGCCCTTCGGCAGGAAGAACAACGGGAGTCAAATGAACCGAACCCGAAGTGACAATGTCCAAACCATAAAAAATTAAATGATCAAATTTGAGATCAAGGTCAAAATGGAAATCTTTAAGGTCAGAATCAACAGCGACTCTCTGCCGTCCCTTCTCAATAAAAAAGCGGGCCCTTCCTGATTTCCAGTTCAGCTCGCCTCCGCCCCGATAGGCTTTCGCGATCAAAACTTCTTCGGCGATAAAACGGGAACTTTGGCGGGAAATCAAACCTTCGAAATCGTAGGCCGGCCGTTCAGGAATTCTTAGAATACCGGAAATTTTATTCGTCCCCCAATCCGCGTCAAAATCAGCACCCAGCGGGCCAAACTTCGTAATCACTCCCCAATTAGCGACTAAATGCGGCGCGGTCCGGTAATTGTCAAGTTTCCCCTTCAGCTCGGTTTTCCACCCCTGCAGATTCGCTGTCACCGAATCAAAAATAAGTGAATCATCTTTCCAAATTAATGTGCCAGAAATATCTTTTAGCCCAAAAGGGAATTTTTCGCCCGCGGCTAAGCCTGAAAGATCAATCGTCAAATTATGTTTATGCTCAAGCGGTGAAATCGTTCCTTTTAATCCCACTTTACCAATCAAGAGACCTTCAGTCACCGCGGTAAATTGCGCTTGGAGCTTGCCGTTTTCAACCGGGATAAATGATCCCTTAATATCTTTAAACACAATGTCCGCGTCGAAAGATGGGACCTGAAATCCGATTTTGCCTCCGTTAAGTTCAAAACTTGAGGAAGGCCCCGCTTTATTGTCTTGAGGCAAGCTTTCGAAAAGAGGATAAGGGAATTCCGGCTGGTTAAAAATCACATTGGGACTTTTAAACACAACGCCGGCCGGCGCTTGAAAATTTCGCGAGAGAATTTGAAAAATGCGGTACCGAAAAATAATCTGCTGAACTTTCAGCCGGTACGGCCCGGGCGCGCCTTCGAGGGATTCGATTTCAAGCCCGGAAAGGGAAACCTTGGTCAGCGAACGAAGCTGAATTTTTTGAATACGGACGCGGGCATTCAGCAATTCGCCGGCTTTTGCTTCCGCGAAGGCTTTGAATTCACCCGTATTAATCTTAGCGCTGAGCCCTAAATAACCAGAAACAGTGAGGACACCCACCGTAAGGGAAATGGCGAGTAAAAGCCAGCGCGCCGAAAGACGCATTTGAGGTTCCTCAGTTTTTAGGAGGCTTTTTCGAATTGAATAGTTTCGCCCCGCAGAACCGCGGTGATTTTATCGCCTTCGCGAAACTTGCCGGAAAGAATTTCTTCGGCGAGTACGTTCTCGACATAACGCTGTACCGTTCTGCGAAGCGGGCGAGCTCCAAAAACAGGATCATACCCTTTATCGATAAGGAACTTAACCGCTTCGGGAGAAAGAACCAAGTCGATTTTTTTCTCTTTGAGACGGTCTTTCACTTCTTTTAGCTCAATTTCAATAATCTGATCAAGATCCTGGCGCGTAAGCGGATGAAAAACGATCGTATCATCCACACGGTTGAGGAATTCCGGACGGAAAAACTTCTTGGTTTCATCCAAGAGCTTCTTTTTCAAATTCTCATAATTAATTTCATCTTTAGAGGATTGGAAACCCATCTCACCCTGACGCTTAACAAGATCCGCGCCGACATTCGAAGTCATAATCACGATGGTATTTCTAAAATCCACTTTGCGGCCGAAAGAATCCGTAAGACGGCCTTCTTCCATGAGCTGAAGCAGAATGTTAAAAACATCCGGATGGGCTTTTTCGATTTCGTCGAGAAGCACAACCGAATAAGGCCGGCGCCGGACTTTTTCAGTCAGCTGCCCGCCCTCTTCATAGCCCACATATCCGGGAGGCGCTCCGACAAGACGGGAAACGTTAAATTTTTCACCGTACTCAGAACAGTCGACCGTAATCATCGCGTCTTCATCGCCGAACATAAACGACGCGAGCGCGCGGGCTAGGAGGGTTTTACCGACACCGGTCGGCCCCAGGAAAATAAATGCCCCGATTGGACGGCGCGGATTGCGGAGCCCTGAGCGAGACCGGCGGACCGCGTGCGACATCGCCCGGATGGCCTCTTCCTGACCCACAACACGCTGATGCAGCTCTTCTTCCATGCGCAGCAAGCGGGTGGTCTCTTTTTCTTCAAGAGCAGCCAAAGGAACACCGGTCCATTTGGACGTAATGGCCGCGATATCCTCATGCGTGACCTGAACTTCAACTTCCGACTTTGATTCCTTCCAGTTCTTTTTCATGCGCGCGAGTTCTTCTTTCGCTTTGCGCTCTTCATCCCGCAGTTTCGCGGCCTTTTCAAAGTCTTGGGCTTTAATCGAAGCTTCTTTTTCGCGCTTAAAACTTTCGATTTCAGCTTCAAGCTTTTTGAGATCTTTCGGAAGCGTTGTGACAGACAAACGCGCGCGTGACGCTGCTTCGTCGATCAAGTCGATAGCTTTATCCGGCAGAAAACGTCCAGAAATATAACGG
>CAZEFF010000001.1:91343-99099 GCA_964511315.1 uncultured bacterium
AAAGTTTCGCCGCGGCTTCAAGCGCTTCATCAAGAATCTTAACGCGGTGATGCGCTTCATATTTATCACGGAGACCTTTCAGAATTTGGATCGTATCTTCCACAGACGGAGGGTCCACTACAATCGTTTGGAATCGGCGGGCAAGCGCCGTATCTTTTTCGATGTATTTGCGGTATTCATCCAGCGTAGTCGCTCCAATGCACTGAATTTCTCCGCGGGAAAGAGCGGGTTTCAAAATATTGGAGGCATCAATCGCTCCCTCGGCGCCGCCGGCTCCGACAAGCGTGTGAATTTCATCGATAAAAATCATGACATTGTCCGCACGGCGGATTTCATCCATCACGGCTTTAATGCGCTCTTCAAATTGTCCGCGGTATTTTGTTCCGGCAACCATGAGCGCGAGATCTAAAACGACAATGCGTTTGTCGGCGAGAATTTCAGGAACGTCACTTGAGATAATTCGCTGCGCCAAACCTTCCACAATCGCGGTTTTACCCACACCCGCTTCTCCGAGAAGCACGGGATTGTTTTTCGTGCGGCGCGCCAAGATTTGGATGACACGCTCGATTTCATTATCGCGTCCGACAACAGGATCCAATTTGCCTTCGCGCGCGAGAAGAGATAAGTCACGCCCAAAAGCATCCAGCGCAGGCGTTTTAGTCTTGCCTTTGGAACCGCCGGTTCCTCCGGCAGCAGCTGCCCCTCCGCCGCCGCCCTGCGTGGCACCGCCGCCTCCAGCGCCTGATCCAGGGGTGGAAGATCCAAGCAGCTTGATCACTTCCGCGCGGACTTTATTGAGGTCAAGACCGACATTCATAAGAACATGGCTGGCAACCCCTTCTCCTTCTTTAATGAGGCCAAGCAGGAGATGTTCGGTACCAATATAGTTATGCCCCAAACGGCGGGCTTCATCCATGGCAAGTTCAATCACTTTTTTAGCTTTGGGGGTAAACGGGATATCGCCTGAAACAATTGTGCTGGGTCCAAACTGCACAAGCTTTTCAACTTCAAGGCGGATGGTATCAAGCGAAAGGCCCAAGTTCTGAAGGACCGCGGCCGCGACACTTTCACCTTCTTTAATGAGTCCGAGGAGGATATGTTCGGTGCCGATATAATCGTGGTTAAAACGTTTAGCCTCTTCCTTAGCAAGAATAATAACTTTTCGCGCGCGCTCCGTAAAACGATCAAACATCACAACCTCCTGGGCTAAAGCCTCTATTGATATATATAAAAACGGATCAACTAAACCGGTATTTTTGCTAACTTCTCACGGATTAAATCTGCCCGGCGAATATCCCGGTCAGAAGAGTTTAACGTCATCCCCCTCAATTTCTGAAGATGCGCCGGCTGAATCAGAAGGAACAATATGTTAAGATCCTGCCGGGTAATGCCTTGAGAGATCATACCAAGAGAAATCCCCAACTGCACTAAAGAAAGAAGCTGCGTGGCCTCGCCGGAAGAAATAATGCGGGCGGACTTGAGCGTTCCGAGAGCGCGCCAAATTTGATCTTCAAACTTGCCTTTCTTTCCCAAAAACTCGCGGGCTTCCTTTTCATGGCCGATCACCTGACGGATTACCGAATCTAGATTTTCAATAATTTCTTCTTCATACTGCCCCAGCGTCATTTGGTTTGAAAATTGAAAAAAATTTCCCATTGCCTGCGTTCCTTCGCCGTAAAGTCCGCGCGCCGCGAGATTCAGTTTAGAAAGCGCCTGCAGAACCTTATGAATCTGCTTGGCAAGCACAAGACTGGGCAGATGAAGCATGCAGGAGGCCCGCAATCCCGTTCCAACATTGGTTGGGCACGCAGTTAAATAGCCCAAATCGCTTTTAAAGGAATAATCGAGTGTCTTTTCAAGCTCGTCATCCACGCGGTTTACAATTTTCCAAGTCTCTTTAAGATTGAGTCCCGCTTGAAAGGCTTGGAGCCGCAAATGATCTTCTTCAAGAACCATAACGCTCACCACTTCATTTTGCGTGAGCGCCACCGCTTTTTCCCCTTTTTCAGCGGCATGCTCGCGGCTGACAAGATGTCTTTCAAGTAAAAATTGGCGGTCAAGCTCGGTCATATCGCGGTAGCGGGCGTAAACTCCGTTTTTCAAAACATCGCTTTTCGCGCGCGCCTGATCCACTTTATCAATAATTTCAATTTTTTGCTGGCTGGTTAAACGCTCATAAAACGGGAACCCTGAAATATTGCGCGCCAAACGCAAACGCGAACTCACCACAATATCGCTTTCAGGGCCGTCTTTAAGCAGCCATTCCGCGGGCTGATTGACTAAGAAATTAAGATTGCTCATTTTTATTTTTCTTGGGTTTTTTGACTTTGTCTTCCATCGTTTTGATTTCATCGCGAAGCTGAGCCGCTTCTTCAAAAGCTTCAGAGGCAACACTTTTTCGAAGTCTTTCCTGCAAAAGCTTAAGGTCGAGAACCGCGGCGGATTCCGGCGCCACTTTGCTGGGTCTTTTTCCCACATGCTGGGTTGAACGCTGGACTCTTTTAATGAGGGGCAAGAGCATTTTTGAAAACGCCTGGTAGCATGTCCCGCAGCCTAAACGTCCGGTCTTTCCGAATTCTTCGTACGTCATGCCGCATTCGGGACATTTCGCGGTCGATTTTTTTTCGCCCGCCTTGATCGCAGGCTGAATATCCGCGAGACCCGCCACTAAATCACTCAAATTAAAATGGGTTTTAAAGTCCGTGCCTTTTTCCTGGGCACAGGCTTCACAAAGGTGCACTTCCATCATCTGATTATTGATGATTTCCGTGAGGTGAATGGTCGCTTCTTGAGAACCGCAGATATTGCAAATCATAGCAGCTTTAGTATATCACAGATCACGGATTTTGGGATGAGAGCAACACCCTGGCAGGCGGGCTAACAAGGCTCAGAGCTTGAATTTAACGCCGTCTGTACGGGTCTTGTGGCGGAAGGAGGCTAAGAGATCCTGGGTGACCTTACCGGGCTTCCCCTGACCAATCACGCGGCCGTCAATTTTGACCACAGGAATGACCTCAGCCGCTGTTCCCGTAAGAAACACTTCATCGCCATTAAAGAGATCATGTCGGGTAAGAATGCGCTCTTCAAACGCGATTTTTTTTTCCTGCGCGATTTCAATGATGGCCTGGCGCGTAATCCCTTTGAGCGCGCCAAGATAAGTCGGAGGCGTCAAGAGAATCGGCTTTCCATTTTCTGTGCGGATAAGAAAAACATTATCGCCCGTGCATTCCGCGACATAGCCTTGATGATTCAGCATGAGAGCTTCCTGGCAGCCGGAATTCTTCGCTTCAATTTTAGCGAGAATGTTATTGAGATAGTTCAGACTCTTGATAGACGGGTTAATCGCTTCAGGCAAATTGCGGACGGTCGGAACCGTGATAATTTCGAGACCATTCTGATAAAGCTCTTCCGGATAAAGTTTAATTTTATCGGTAATAATAAAAACCGTCGCCTTCGGGCATTTTGCGGGATCAAGTCCAAGATCTCCCGTTCCGCGCGTCACAACCGCTCGAATATACCCATCGGTCAAACCGTTTTTGCGGAGCGTTTCAATAATGGCTTCCTGCATTTCTTTTTTCGTCATCGGGATTTGGAGCATCAAAGTATGCGCGGATTCCCAAAGCCGGGTCAGGTGTTCCTCGAGTTTAAAAACAAGTCCCCCGTAAGCGCGGATGCCTTCGAACACGCCGTCGCCGTACAAAAGACCATGATCAAAAACTGAAATCTTGGCTTCGCTTTTGGGATACCATTTTCCGTCGATATAAATCTGAAGTTCCATAAAATCTCCGATTTCTAAGATGAAGAAGGGGTTATTTTAGCGGGCAAACCTTGAAATGAAAAGCGTTTATTGAATCTGCTCGATGGAGGCGTTTGATACCGGGCCTTTCGTATCACGGAGCAGCATGCCGTCCACTAAACGGAACACCTGCGGGTATTGCCAAGCCGTAGCCTCATCGTGCGTGACAATAATGAAGGACTGACCCTGCTTTTGATTTAAATCATTGATAAGCGCCATGACCGACTGCGCTGTTTCTTCATCCAGATTGCCTGTAGGTTCGTCGCAAAGCACGAGGGACGGCCGGCAAGCAAGCGCGCGCGCGATTGCGGCCCTCTGCTGTTCCCCGCCAGAAAGCTCAGAAGGATAATGGTCCTGACGGCTTAAAAGTTTGACGCGCCGCAAAACCTCTTTGACCCAATTATCATCCTTCTTCCCGGCAATCATAGTCGGAAGCAAAACATTTTCATAAAGCGTAAGCTCAGGAAGCAAATGATAAGACTGAAAAACAAATCCCACGCGGTGATTGCGGATTTTAGCGAGCGGCTTTTCAGCCATTTGGGTAATTTCCTGACCTTCAAAAACAACCCTGCCGCCGGAAGGTTTATCCAAACCGCCAAAAATGTGCAGCAGCGTCGATTTGCCGGAACCTGACCGTCCCACGATAAATGCCATTTCACCGGCATTCAGCGAAAAATTAACCCCTTTTAAAACCGGTAAATATCCCGCGGGACTTTCATAATCCTTCTTAACGTCATAAGCAGAGATCAAAACATTTTCGGAACTACTCATCGCGCAAAGCCTCAATGGGATTGACGCAGGCCGCCCGGTGCGCGGGATAAACACCCGCCATCATGGACGCGATCAGCGCAAAAGCAACCGTGATCAGAACGTCCTGCACATGAACTTCAGACGGAATACGGTCAAAATAATAAATATCACTCGGAAAAACTTCGATGCCGGTGGTTTGTTTTAAAAAATCAGAAATGGGATTTAAATTAAACGCCATCAAAAGCCCGAAAAGAGTGCCCGCGACGATTCCGTAAAAACCAATCGTGAATCCTTCAATAAGAAAAATTTTCCGGATACTGGCCCGGGTTGCTCCAATCGCGCGCAGAACGCCGATATCTTTTGTTTTTTCCATCACCACCATAGTAAGCGTCGCCACGATATTAAACACCGCGACCAAAATAATCAGCGCGAGCAAAATAGTCATGACAGACTTTTCAACTTTCAGCGCCTGAAAGAAATTATGGTTCATGTCATACCATGAACGGATGAAATAGTCGGAGGTAAATCCCCCGCGAATGCGCAATTTCCAGCGTTCCGCGTCATCCACATCATAAAAGCGGAGGCTAATTCCGGTAACACGGGTTCCCAAGTGATACATGTCCTGCGCCTGATCAAGACTGATCAGCGCGAGCGAGGCATCAAAATCGTTCATTCCGACGCGGAAGATGGCTTTTACGACAAAAGGCTTTGTTTCCGCTTTCGCGAAGGCTAAGGGTTTCTTAGGGTCTTGAAAGGGCGAAATGAGTGTCACCGCGTCACCAACGCGTACGCGAAGCCGGTTGGCGAGCTCTTCACCGAGCGCGATGCTGCCCGTCCGTTTTTCGACCGTCGTTTTGAAAAAGAAAAACCGTTTTTTGGTTTGCGTCATCACGGAATCTTCAAAATCGAGAGTGCCATGAACCATGTGCTTTTGATAAACGCTCAGGTCTTCGTTCTGAAGATCGAGTCCCTTAATAATCACGCCGGTGGCATCATCCGTTGAACGCAGAATCGCTTGACCTTCGATGAACGCGGAAATATTCTGAATACCCGGAACACCCATTTCTTTGATTTTCGCAATATCATCGAAACGGTTTTCAATACCGCCCATGCGCTCAATGCGGACATGGGGCTGAACACTCACAATTTTATTTTTGAGTTCACGGTCAAAACCGCTCATCACCGCGAGAACAACAATCAGCGCCATCACTCCAACCGCCACGCCGGCCACCGAAATCATGGAGATAATAGAGATGAAGCCGCTTTTACGGCGGGCCGCCAAATGTTTTTTCGCGATGAATTGCTCGTATCCCATATTAATCGTTCTGCGCCTGCTCAGGATTTTGCTGTGCTTCAGGTTTCATTTGAGGAAATAAAATAACATCACGGATCGAAGCTTGATTCGCGAGAAGCATCACAAGACGGTCTATGCCGATTCCAAGCCCGCCAGCAGGAGGCATGCCGTATTCCAGGGCCGTCAAGAAATCTTCATCGATCACTTTATGCTCCCCAATCATTTCTTTTTGAGACATTAAACGCTCGCGCTGGATATGCGGATCGTTCAGCTCTGAAAACGCGTTTGCCACTTCCATCTTGGCGATAAAAAGTTCGAAACGGTACACCAGAGAAGGATCCTCGGTTTTAGCCTTCGCGAGCGGTGTCATCACCGTTGGATAATCCACCACGAATGTCGGGTCCCAAAGTCCCTCTTCGACGTAATTTCCAAAGGCTTCATTTAATATATCCACGTCTTCGGTCATATCTATATCTTCGGCTTTGAAGAGTTTTAATTTACGGGCCGCGTCTTTTAAATTCGCGGTACGGAAATCAATCCCCGTCTTTTCCTTCAAAGAATCATAAAAGGAAATGCGCTTCCAGGGCCGCGCGTAATTAATGGTTTTATCGCCGAATGAAATTTCAAGCTTGCCGTGAAGTTTCTGCACCAGCCCGGATATCAGCTCTTCGGTGATATCCATCATATCGTTATAATCGGCATAGGCTTGGTAAAGCTCAAGCATGGTAAATTCGGGATTATGGCGGGGCGAAATCCCCTCGTTGCGGAAATTGCGGTTAATCTCATAAACCTTTTCAAAACCGCCGACCAAAAGTCTTTTCAAATAAAGCTCGGGCGCGACGCGGAGATAAAGATCTAAATGAAGGGCATTGTGATGGGTTTCAAAGGGTTTCGCTCGCGCGCCGCCGGGAATCGGCTGCATCATGGGGGTTTCCACTTCCATAAAATCTTTTTGATCCAGAAAGTGGCGGATGTCGCGGATAATTTGACTGCGCTGTTTAAACGCGGCGCGCACTTCATCATTCACAATTAAATCCACATAGCGGTGGCGGTAACGGGTTTCAACGTCTTTTAAACCGTGCCATTTTTCAGGCAAAGTGCGGACAATCTTCGAAAGAATTTTCCAGGACTCCACTTTGATGCTCTTTTCCCCCATCTTGGAGACAAAAGTGGTTCCTTCCATTCCGATAATATCGCCCAAACTCAGTTTCGTAAAAGCATCGAAGGATTCATCGCCAATCGAATCTTTCTTGGCATAAATCTGAATTCGGGCGCCTTCATCCTTTAAATCCGCGAAGGTGCTTTTACCCATAATGCGCCGCGCCATCACGCGTCCGGCGATTCGCACCTTTTTTTCCGGCTGAAAATCAGCTATAATTGAAGCGATCGATTGGATCGGTAAAAAACGTTCTCCATACATATTTGAATTTTGCATTTTTATCCTTACCTATTGTAACGGAATAAGTTAAGTGAAGACCTGGAATTATAGTACAGGGTCGGCGGGGGTGTCAACGAACCCCCAAAACTGGAGGCATGATGAGTTGGCGTATAGGTGAAATTTTAGTCCGCAAAAAACTGATTTCGTGGGAACAGCTCGAAGAGGTTCTCGCGGAACAAACTAAGAACCACAAACTGGTGGGCGAAATCCTCATTCAAAAGGGTTTTGTTTCTTCCCTTCTCTTTCACATGGCTCTCGCGGAACAATACCAAATGCGTTTTGTGGATCTTCGCCGCGTGCGAATCAATACCAAGGCTGTCGAGATGATTCCTCAGAGCATCGCGGAAAAATATCATGTTATGCCGCTCGAAATTTCAAATGGGACACTAATCGTCGCGATCGGCAATCCGCTGAAAGTTTGGCCGCAAAATGAATTAAAACAAGTCAACGGCGCGAAAGAAATTCAATCCGTCCTCGC
>CAZEFF010000002.1:0-1141 GCA_964511315.1 uncultured bacterium
AACATTAATCCTTCCGCTGAAGAGCTCGTCCAATACGCGCACATGGCTGAAATTTATTCCCGCTGCATTTTTAAAAAGAAGCGTCCCTCGATCGGACTTCTCAATATCGGAGAAGAAGAGACGAAGGGGACAGAGGCTTTAAAAGAAGCGTATAAAATCTTACGCGAATCAGGATTAAATTTCATCGGCAACATAGAAGGCCGTGATTTCTTTTCTGGGAAAGTCGACTGCATTATTTGCGACGGCTTTGTCGGCAATGTCGTTTTAAAAATGAGCGAGAGCTTGCTAGAAACCGCCGTTGAACTCATTTCGCGCGAAATCAAAAAAAGTCCGCTGAGCATGCTCGGCGCATGGCTTTGCAAGCCTGCGATGGAAGCTATCCGAAAAGAAACCAATTACGAAGAGGCTGGCGGCGCTCCGCTCCTTGGCGTTAATGGAACGGTCATTATCAGTCATGGTATTTCGTCCGCGCGCGCGATTCGGAACGCGATCCGCGTCGCTGGCGACATAGTTCTTACTCGGGTCAATGATTTAATCGTTGAAGAACTTTCATCCCACCATCAAAACATTCAAGGACGCTCTGAAGGCAAGCATTAATGTCCTCTTATAAAGCAGTCGTCCGGGGACTTGGCGCTTACATACCGGAAAAAATCCTCACAAACTTCGATTTGGAAAAAATGGTGGATACCACCAACGATTGGATTCTCTCCCGCACTGGGATTGAAACCCGTCACATTGCGGCTGAGGGACAGAACGCGAGCGACATGGGTGTTCGCGCGGCTCAGGAAGCCCTATCAAACGCCGGCCTTACAGCGGCAGATCTTGATTTAATTATTGTCGCGACAATAACGCCCGATATGCTTTTCCCTTCAACCGCCTGCCTTATTCAAACAAAACTCGGCGCGAAATGCGGTGCTTTTGATATGGCGGCTGCTTGTTCTGGTTTTCCTTACGCCCTTTCAATCGCGAATGGCTTTATTACCGGCGGAATTTATAAAAACATATTGGTTGTCGGTGCGGAAGTCTTATCGCGCTTTATAGATTGGTCAGACCGCTCGACATGCGTTCTCTTCGGAGACGGCGCCGGCGCAGCAATTGTCAGCCGTTCGGAAAATGGCGGGCATGGAATTGCCACAACCTA
>CAZEFF010000002.1:1241-75253 GCA_964511315.1 uncultured bacterium
GTTAAAGAAGGAAGGATCAAGAAAGGGGACAATGTGGTCCTCGTCGCATTCGGCGGCGGACTCACTTGGGCTTCTGTTTTGATAAAATGGTAATGACAATGCCGGATAAACTTGGTTTTCTTTTCCCGGGTCAAGGCGCTCAGAGTGTTGGTATGGGCAAAGACCTTTACGATCAATACACGCATGTCAAAAATTTATTTGATCAAGCAAACAGCATCCTTGGATACTCCTTAAGCGATATCTGCTTTCAGGGTCCCGAAGATAAGCTAACGCAAACTCTCTACGCGCAGCCCGCGATTTTTGTCACAAGCTTCGCCGCATTAACGATCCTGCGCTTGAAATTCCCAGAACTTAAAGCGTCTTTTTTTGCCGGACTCAGCCTCGGCGAATTTTCAGCGCTGACCGCAGCCGGCGCCATATCTTTTGAAGACGGGCTTAAACTAGTTCATAAACGGGCTTCCGCTATGGAAAAATCCGCATCAAATCATCCGGGAACTATGGCCTCCATTATGGGAATGACCAAAAGTGATTGTGAAGCCGTCGCTCAAGAGGCAGGCTGCGAAGTTGCCAATCTAAACTCTCCTGATCAAACGGTTTTATCCGGCACGGTTGAGTCAATCACCAAGGCATGCGCTCTTGCTGAGGCAAAAGGGGCCAAGCGCGCTATCCCTTTGAAGGTCGGCGGCGCTTTTCATTCGTCTCTGATGGCGGATGCCAAAACCGAACTTCAAGAGGCCCTTAAAGCGACAAAGATCAATGCCCCGGCAGGAACTTTTATTCCAAACGCATTTGCGCGGCCTGCCGCAGACCCCGAGCAAATTCGCCAGCTCCTCGCGGCCCAATTAACGAGTCCGGTCCGCTGGGTAGAAACCATGGAGCAAGCCAGCCAAGCAGGAATTTCTTTATTCCTTGAAATTGGCCCCGGCAAAGTCCTTAAAGGACTCGCTAAGAAATGTCAGCCAACATTAACCGTCGAACCGTGCGGAACCGTCACGGATTTTCAAAAAATCGAACAACTATTTGCAAAGGTATAACATGCTTACAGGAAAAGTTGCCATCATCACAGGAGCAAGCAGGGGAATTGGACAATCCATCGCTGTTGAATTCGCCAAACGAGGCGCGTCTGTCGTACTTTCTGCCAGTTCCATCGATAATTTAAAGGAAACAGAAGCCCTCATTAACGCCGAAAAAACAGGTTCCTGCATTTTGACGCAAGCCAACGTCAGCGTTGGAGATGAGGTGAATTTAGTCGTCAAAAAAGCCCTTGACACCCATGGAAAGGTAGATATACTCGTCAACAATGCAGGCATAACTCGTGACAATTTGCTTGCACTCATGCCGGAAAAAGATTGGGATGAGGTTCTTTTGACAAATCTGAAAAGTGTTTTCTTGTTCACTAAAGCCTGCACACGCCCAATGGTAAAGCAGCGCAGCGGTGCCATAATTAACATCACATCAGTGATCGGAATTACCGGCAACGCAGGCCAGGCTAATTACGCCGCTTCCAAAGCTGGAATTATTGGGTTTACCAAATCAGCCGCGAAAGAGTTGGGGAAAAGAAATATACGGGTCAATGCAATTGCCCCGGGGTTTATACAAACCCGAATGACAGAAAATCTGCCCCAAGAGCAAAAAGCAAAATTGCTCGAAAATGTACCGCTGGGGCGGTTAGGTGAACCAAAAGAAATAGCTGATGCAGCCGCGTTTTTAGCGTCAGAGTACTCCCGGTATATTACCGGCCAAGTGCTTGTAGTCGACGGCGGCCTTATAATTTAAGCATCATTAGATTTACAAACCCAGGAGGAATCAATGGCAGTTCAGGATAAAATTACCGAAATCATCGTAGAGCAACTTGGCGTAAAACCCGAAGAAGTCGTTCCAGAAGCTTCTTTTGTGGATGATCTTGGCGCGGACTCACTCGATACCGTTGAACTTGTAATGGCTCTCGAAGAAGAGTTTGGAATCGAAATCCCAGATGAAGATGCTGAAAAGATTCAAACTGTCGGCGATGCGATTCGGTATATCGAAGAAAAAGTCGGCTCATCAAAGTAACCTTCGATCACTCTAATCTGTTAGCCATTTAATCTATCCCATGTCCCGCCGTGTCGTTATAACTGGTGTCGGCATGATTACACCTGTTGCCAATACTGCCGAGGAAACTTGGCAGGGTTTTATTCAAGGCAAAAGTGGAGTCGGCCGTTTAACCCAGATAGATCCAACACCCTTCAACTCCAAAGTTTCTGCGGAAGTCAAAAACTTTGACCCGTCCGTATTTTTTAAACCCAAAGAAATAAAGAAGACAGACCGCTTTGTTCAATTCGCGGTTGCCAGCGCGCTAATGGCGGCCAAGGACGCGAACTTCGATGTCTCCAAACTTGATCCGCATCGCATTGGTGTTCTCGTGGGTTCAGGAATCGGCGGACTTCGCGTCATCGAAGAACAGCATAAGGTTCTTCTTGAAAAGGGCGCCGGACGCGTTTCTCCATTTCTTATCCCAATGCTCATCGTCAATATGGCTCCCGGACAAATCTCAATCGCTCTTGGAATTAAGGGACCAAATAACTGCGTAGCAACAGCTTGCGCAACAGGCTCAAATGCCATTGGAGACGCCTTCAAAATCATTCAGCGGGAGGAAGCGGATGTCATGTTTGCAGGCGGAACTGAATCCTGTATCACACCTCTGGGATTTGGCGGTTTTGATTCAATGAAGGCACTCAGTACCTTAAATGATCCTCCAGAACAGGCTTCGCGTCCATTTGATAAAACGCGCGAAGGTTTTGTCATGGGAGAAGGCTGTGGAGTTCTTATACTTGAAGAGCTCGAACATGCTAAGCGCCGGGGAGCCAAGATCTATTGCGAAATGTCCGGTTACGGAATGACCTCGGATGCCAGTCACATCACGGCTCCGGATCCTTCGGGCGAGGGTGCTGCACGCTGCATGATTAACGCGCTTAAAGACGCTAAAATCAAACCTGAAGAAATCGATTATATCAATGCACACGGGACATCAACGCCGCTCAATGACAAAGTTGAAACACTTGCGATCAAAAAAGCTCTTGGTGAAGCGATTGCTAGAAAAGTTGCCATCAGCTCGACTAAATCCATGACGGGGCACTTGCTCGGTGCCGCAGGCGCGATTGAAGGAATTGCCTGTGCGTACGCAATCCGTGACGGAATTATTCCTCCAACGATCAATTACCGCACGCCAGATCCAGATTGCGATCTCAACTACACTCCTAATCAAGCGATTCAGCGCAAAGTACGTGTCGCGTTGTCCAACTCGCTCGGTTTCGGCGGACATAACGCCTGCGTCATCTTCAAAGCTTTTGAAGATTAATCCGCAAAAAAATCTCTTTTTTTCACTTCATTCATTGCCTACGGCCCCGCAATCGGGTAAAATCTCTGCCAACAATTTAGGAAGGTCCTTGCATGCGACTTAAAAAACTCGAATTACTCGGTTTCAAATCTTTCGCCGACCGCACAGAAATTATTTTTGATGAAGGCGTTACATGTATCGTCGGGCCGAACGGATGCGGAAAAAGTAATATCTCTGACTCCATCCGCTGGGTTCTTGGTGAACGCAGCGCGAAATTACTCCGCGGCGCGAAAATGGAAGATGTTATTTTTAATGGAACCGATTTCCGAAAACCCACCGCATTGGCCGAAGTTTCGCTGACGATTGATAATACCGACCGCGGTCTTCCCATTGAATATAATGAAGTCACGTTAACGCGCCGCCTCTACCGTTCTGGAGAGAGCGAATACCTTATCAATAAAACAGTCTGCCGCCTAAAGGACATTCAGGATCTGATTCTTGATACCGGCATCGGTTCAAGCTCTTACTCAATGATTGAACAGGGGAGAATTGACTACATTCTCAACGCGGACGCAGATGAACGCCGATTTCTTATTGAAGAAGCCGCGGGCATTTCAAAATATAAAGTCAAAAAAGAAGAAGCGATCCGAAAACTTGAACGAACAGAAGAAAACCGTTTACGCCTCAACGACATTATTCATGAAGTTCAAAAAAATATTCAGTATGCCGAACGCCAAGCTCAGCGCGCCGCGAAATATCAGCAGGAACTTGAAAAGCTTAAAAATCTTGAACTTGCGCGGGCCTTCACAGAACTCGCGCGCCTAACTTCAGAGAAAAATACTTTAAATGAAAGCCGATCCACCATCCATCAGCGCATTGCTGAACTGACAGAAAAAATCGAAACCTCAAAAACCGATCAGGAAGCCCTGAACAGCAAGCTGCAGGAAATTGCAGGTCATTATCACGAAGAAGAATCACGCCGGTTTGGCTTTCAATCAAAATGGGATCAAAATCAGCAGCAGCTGGGCTTCAATCAGGAAAAGCGTCTTGAAATGGCAGCTCGCCGCGGGCAAATTGAGCAGGAAGAACTTCAGCTCAACGAGCGGATTAAAAAATCAGAGGAAGAAGTTGCCTCTAAGCGTCATGAATTAAGCCTCCTTGATATTGAGCAGGGCAAAGCGGCCGAAGCGTTAAAAACTTCCGAAGACACACTGCAAAAAATTGAGTCGGAGATTCAATCCCTGCGGGCAACAATTGAGAAAGTAAAAGCCGAGGCTTTTCAGTCCGCTTCAAAAATCGCGCAGGTGCGAAATGAATACCACCGGGTCAACGCATTTTTGGAGTCCAGCCAGGAACAAAAGAAGAAATCTGAAGCTGGTTCTGAGCGCCTCAAGCAAGAGACGCAGGGATGGGAGAGCAAGAAACTTTCAGCTCAACAGCAGTCGCAGCTTCTTATAGAACGGCTTGCCCAACTTGACGAACAAAAAAATACTCTTGAGAATGAAATTGAACAATCTCTGAATCAGCGCAAAGAGGAAGAAAAATCACTTTCGGATCTTGAACGGTCTTTGCATGAAAAACAAACCCGTCTATCTTTACTTATTGAAATTGATGAAGCTGCCCGCGCAAGCGAATCCGCTATTCTTACGGATTTAAGTGAAGAAGACCGCAACCTCACACATACATTAAGGGAACTTTTAACTGTTCAGCAGGGGTTCGAATGGGCACTGGAATCCGCGCTGGATACCTTTGCCCGCTCATTTGTCGCCGAGAACTTTGATATCGCGAAAAAACTGACCCAAAAGATGAGCGCTCAAAAATCGATTGCCATGGGACTCCTCATCCAAAGCTCACCGCAGAACCCAACCGCGGCGGCGTCCCAAAAACCATCGCATCCGCAAATTTCTAAAGCCTTGACGGATGTTGTGCAGATTAAGGCCGGCTATGAGCCGGTTTTTGGATCCTTTCTTCAAAACGTCTATTTGGCGGATCAGCCGCTTTCTGAGTTCAATATCGAGGAACTTCTCCAGCTTTCGCAGTCATGCAAGATTTTGACTCCGGACGGATTCACTTTGGGCCATGCCAATCAAATCTTTTTTCATAACAGCGGCTTAACTTCCGAAGACAATTTCTTTAAACGCAATGCCGAAATTACTGCCCTCAATAGGGAAGTTCAGCAAACCGCCGAACAGCTCATTCTTGCCAAGCAAAGCTTGACCGCGCGCGAAGCTTTTGCCGCGGAGCTTCAAAAGAAAAAAGAGACGGTTGAGTCTGAGCATTTGGACTCCATGATCAAGAAGGAATCATTTGAATCTCTGTTGAGCGGGATGCAGGAACGGATCGTTTCTTATCAGCGGGAATTGGAGCTTACCGGCTTTGAGTATGACGAACTTCAAACCCAATACGAAGCAGGGCTTGCTCAGCAAAAAGTTTTGGAAGCTCGCTTACAGGAATGTGAAACCTTTGAAACACAAATCCGCGCCCGCCAGGATGAGTTGTCAAAAACACTCGAAACCTCCGAAAGAGGGCGTTCGGATGCTGTGAAGCTGCTCGCAGAAACCCACGCGCGCTTCGAAACTTACCGCGACCGGACAAATTTCTTAACAGAATCGGTCAATTTGCTTCTTGAGCACGACGGCCGGGACCGCTCCCGTCTTAATTTGCTTGCAGAAGAACTTGAAAAGCACACCCGAAGACTTGAAGAACTTGATAAAGAAGACCTTGAAGTTCAATCCGAACAGGAAAAAATTCAAAGCCAGCTCCGCGACTGTGAAGTCGCAGTTGAAATTATCCGTCAAGAAAAAGAAGCTGTTGAAAAGCAGCTGGGGGAAGCCCGGGATCATCATCAAACGTTGCTGGATGAAGAGCGTTCCTACCAAGGCAAGCTCCATCAATTCGAAATAAAAGAAATGGATCTTAACTTTCAGGAAAAAACAATTTACGAACGGATGGAACAGACCTACCGCATTCAGCTGAGCACGCTGAAACCCGAAGATTACTCCATGGGTGATCTGGCGCCTGAACAGCTTGAAGAAAAAATTAACCACTTAAAACAGCGGGTGGAAAGCCTCGGCACAGTCAACCTTCTCGCGATTGAAGAATATGAAGAACTCAAACAGCGGTATGATTTTTTAATGACCCAGCAGAAAGATCTGGATGATGCCCGGGAACAGCTCATGGAAACCATCCGCAAAATCAACCGTACGACAAAAGGCTTATTTGAAGAAACATTTGCCAACGTCCAAAAAACTTTTCAGGAATACTATGAAACGCTTTTCCGCGGCGGCCAAGCAAAACTGGTGCTTGTCGATGAATCCAATCCGCTTGAATCCGGCATCGATATCCATGTCCGTCCTCCCGGGAAAAAGCTGCAGCACATCAGCCTTCTCTCAGGGGGTGAAAAAGCCCTGACCGCTTCGGCATTATTGTTCGCTTTATTTAAAATCAAACCTTCTCCGTTCTGCGTCCTGGACGAAGTTGACGCCCCGCTTGACGAAGCGAACGTCGACCGTTTCATCGCGGTCTTAAAAACATTCCTCGAATCCTCACAGTTTATTATCGTCACTCACAACCGCAAAACAATCGCGATGGGTGACGCGCTCTACGGGGTAACGATGCAGGAAGCCGGCGTTTCTAAGCTCGTTTCTGTTAAAGTGAACCCCACGGCCAAAACCGCCGAACCCGCGCAAACTGAACCTGAAACAAATTCCGAGCAAGCCCCAGTCAACGCTTGAATATCGCCAACACCTTAACCCTTTCCCGGATTTTTTTAGTACCTTTTTTCTTTACGGCGCTTGTATCTTACCGATCGGGACATGAATACCACCGGTGGATTGCGTTTGCTATTTTTTTAACCGCGAGCGTCACCGATGCCCTCGACGGATATCTAGCCCGAGCCCTTAAGGCCCGTACGCACCTTGGAAAATTTCTTGATCCGTTTGCCGATAAACTTCTTTTGTTAAGCGGTTATTTAGGGCTCCTCTTTGTCGAGACTTTGCCGTACCGGCCTCCGCTATGGATTACGGTCACGATTCTTTTCAGGGACTTAGTGATTATTACGGGCATGGTCACAATTTTTATTTTCACCGGAAATTTACGCCTCGCGCCTAATTTTCTCGGAAAAGCGACAACCGCGCTTCAAATGATCACGCTGATTTCGGTGCTGCTCACATTTAAGTTTTCTTTTATTTTCTGGTACGCGACCGCCGGACTCACCATTCTCTCCTGCGTTTTTTACGTTTTCCGCGATTTGAAACTTTTAAAATCCGTATGATTCTATTTTTCTTATTCCTCTTAGCATACCTTATCGGATCCATCCCATTCGGACTCATCATCAGCCGCATGCGAGGCATCGACATCCGCAAACACGGAAGCGGAAATATCGGAGCTACCAATGTCTTCCGCGTTGTCGGAAAAAAATGGGGAATTACGGTCTTTATTCTCGATGCTCTCAAGGGGTACATGTCAGTTTTACTGCCTGTGATTTTCAAGCAGCAAGCGCCTCTAACGCTTTCTCTGGCATTAGCTCTCGCGGTTATATTAGGACACACATTTCCCATTTGGCTTAAGTTTAAAGGAGGGAAAGGCGTCGCAACGTCCTTAGGCGCGTTTCTTGCCGCTGCTCCAAAACCGGCCCTCATCACATTCGGAGGGTGGATCATTATTTTTCTCGCAACACGCATCATTTCTGCGGCATCGCTCAGCGCGGCTGTCTTATTTCCGATTGTGATCTGCCTGATCTACCCGCGTGAAACGCCGGGCTTTACCACGCTCATCCTTGTCAGTCTTTTTCTAACCGCATTCATTTTTTACACCCACCGCCAAAATATTCAGCGTCTTCTCAAGGGTGAAGAAAAGCGCATTTTCTAGTACCCAGCAGCTCCCCCCTAGAGCATTTTATCAAGTTATTACCTCTTGCTAGTAGATGTTATGACGTGTTAAGGGAAAGTTATCGCGAATTTGTAAATAGCCTTTTCATGTGTTATTTTTTCTTAATTTTGCAGGATTAAGAAAATAACATTCCATCGAAGGGATATTTTTTTCCATTTCATTTATGAGTTTTAAAAAGAGTCATCACCGCGCTTGGCGAAAGCGCCTAGCCCTCTTTATTACCATCATTTTTACCGCGCAAAGCCTAGGCTTAGCGCCTCATAACCTCTGCGCTCGAATGGAGGCAGAGGATATCCCTTTACCTATTTCTGAACCCTCGGCAATTCAGATTCCCCCGGAATTTGGACGCATCGATGAAGTGTTCTCTGGAAGCAATAAAAAATTAATTATTCTTATTCAGGATGCTCACAGTATTCCAGAAGCGCAGCGCAGCATCCAAAAAACCATAAGCCATCTCAGTAAAACATACGCGCTTAGCGGCATCGCACTTGAAGGAGCATCCGGCCCTCTTGACCCCGTCATGCTGCGAAATTATCCCGATCGGGAAAAGCTTTCCGATGTACTTGCTGAGCTTACGCGCAAAGGGGAGCTAAGCGGTTCCGTAGCCGCGCTCATTGAGGACGGAATCAAGACACCCGCCTTTGGCCTTGAAAATTGGGAGACATACCTTGAAGGCTTGAATCTCTATCGTGAAGCTCTGACCCGTCAAGAAAGGGCGGCACGCAAAATCCACGTCTTGCAAAAACGTCTCGCCCGGGAAAAATCTGCCGCCTACTCAAAAAAGCTTCTGGCTGCGGATGATATTCGGAACCGTGTCGAGAGTAATGAGGTTGATTTTCTTCACGCACTGCTCGAAATTTCAAAAATCAGCGCCGTTCCCGAAAACACGCCGCTAAGTCTCATCTTAAATCAGCTCAACCGGGGCCCGGCGGCATCGCAAACTTCGAGAAATCTTGAAAATCTATTTGGAGAGCTGGCTTCTTATTTTACTCAGAAAAAAAATTCCGAGGCTTTATCGTCGCTGGCGGAAAAACGTCAGAGCTATCAAAGCAGTGAGCTTGATCTCTACGCATTCGCCTCCTATTTGCGTCATCTCGCTGTTTCCGAATCCATCCCGACAATTTCCTTAACACCGGATGTTATCGAGCTTGCTGAAGTTTATGACAAACTGAATCAAATAAAAGGGTCAGCGGTCTACGCGGAATTTGAAACTCATCTTAACCGCACGATCCACGGCCTTATTCAAACCAGCAAACAAAATGAACTGAACCGTCAATCAGAAATACTTCGCTTCGAAAATAAGCTCAACCAGCTCCGGCTAACACGCTCAGAACTCAAGCAGCTTGAGACATCTTCATCGGATATAAATAACCGCGGTGCGTATCCATCCTTAAACCTTGAGCTAGCGGCTCATTCAGCATTCTATCGGAATACCCTCAAACGGGATCATGAGCTGTATGAAAACTTTAAAAAAATGGCATCGGAGAAAAATACGCCATCGGCATGGATTATTGTCGCAGGGGGATTTCACAGCGCTGGACTCCTTGAACAGGCGCGTAAGGACGGATTCTCCTTTGTTAAAATCTTGCCGGCAATTCGAAGCCTCCCCGAACATGATTTCTACACGGATCACATGGAAGGAAAAGTCAGCTGGGTAAATCAAGAAAGCTTGGATTCAGGCCGCGGCCTTTATGAAATCTTCTTAACTTTTGCCATGTCGGCTCTTTTTAAGGATTCATCAGAAAATGAAGCTGCATCAGCCTTGCGCGTCTGGCGTCAAAATATTATACGAGACCTATCTGAAATAAAGCGTTTAAACGAATCTTCATCTTACACAAAAATAATTGACGCTGAGTTAACAGCGCGGAAATCCGCGTTCTTAAAGAGAAACTGGATCTCAAATATTAACCGTTTTACTTCGCAGATGGACGAATTAGAAAAATCGGCCCGCCTAAACAAACAGAATGTTTTGGATATTTTAAAAACACCCGCGATTCCGGCTCTCTTAACAGGCCCAGGGGTCTTGACTCGAAAGGGAATTCCCGCATCAAGGAGCAGGTCAGAAGCGCGCACCGCGGCTTGGCGCGAGTCTGATGAGCCGCTCAGCCGTAAAGACGTCATATTCGCTATGGGGGAAGATTTTACCGTTCACCTTCCAACAGGGCAAACCTATAAGCTCCCGAAAGGCCTCTGGGGAAAATACTTCTCTCGGCAGCCCGCTCAGCAGGAAATACGGGAAGTTTTGCCGCCAAAAAGTTCTGAGCCCATCATTCTTATTGAGATCACAGTGCCTAAAGCGGAAAGCGATGAGCTGACTGCCGAACTTAAAATTCTCGGGGATGCTGTCACTGAACTTTTCCCCGGCTATAAATACGCTTTCCTGCCTCCGGAAACAGCCGGAACATCTCAAACGCAGTTTTTAAAATTTTACAAATTTGATATTCTGACCGGAGACACGGCGGCACCGCCGGTGATTCTCGAAAATGCTCCGAGTATTATCACTGCATCCGCAGGCAATAGCACCAAACCCGCCGGCCCAAATGAAAATCCAATCCTAAACCGCCGAAATTTCTTAACCTTTATCAGTCTAAGCGTGATTGGGTCAATCGCCGCATTCACGTTCTGGCCTCGGACAAAGAAGCCTTTGGCTGTACAGCCTGAAACCGTTTCTAAAATTAACCCGGCAGGAAAAAAACTCGATGAAATCGATTCAGGTGATAGGGAAGCGGTCAAAATTCACTTATCCGGAATTGGCAATTATTTGAGAGAAGGCGGCATTCATCCCGCGACCGGCATTGCCCGTGATCACGTTCAAATTGACCGGCTTTCGGGAAAAATTTCGGGAACACCCGCCAATTATTCTTCCCCGTCAAAACTATCAGTTTATTTACCCTTTTTACTCAAAATTATTCAAGGCGAAGATGTCTTAGCGCTTACAGGAATTTCAAAACGGGAAGCTGTCGAACTTCTTTCAAAATCACTTTTTTCACTCCGCCGCTTCCAAGTCGAAGGTTCGGGCAGTCACGAAGTTCAGTCGGGATTATTTCCCTGGTTTGAAATGAAAGACGATGGATCCCTTTCGCTTGTCCGATATTCCGGCAAGGCAACAATCCCGATCCTTGATAATGGCCAGCTTTCATTCGCGCTCGCGGCCATCGCGGGCGGACTATGGGATTCAAGAGATCCTGAACTCATTGAAATTCAAAAAACCGCCCGGGATATTCTTGATCACCAGCATTATGAGGAAATGGTTAACCCCGCGACCGGATTGCTGTTTGAAGAATGGGATCTGGAAGGCATGAGGGGAATTGAAAAACCAGGACACGCGAATCTTTGGACCGAATGGATGCTTGCGGTTTATTGGGCTCATTTAAACGGACATATCACTAACGACGCTTGGCTGCGGTTTAATCATGAAATCTATTTTCAGCAGGCAGAAAATAAAGAAATTCCGATGCCCCAAGGATATATTTTTTCGTTTCACGAAACCGGATGGCCGCTCCTGTATATACCGGCGATGAAATCAGACCTCGCGAACCTTTATTACAATTATCTTTGGCTTCACGCGAAGCATGCCCGGCAAAATGGTCTTCCGGGATTTGTCGGCACGGAATACTCTCCCGCGGGGCAATATGCCCAGGCCGGCATTGATATTACAAAGTACGGCAACGGCGTTGTGCTCGGGCGGATTGATGATTCGTCCTTAAGCGCCCCGTACGCGACAGCATTCGCGGCGCTTATCTATCCTTCCGTGGGATTCAAATGGTCCAATCGTTTGCTGTCACAAAAGGGCGTTGTCGACAAATACGGGCCCGTGACCTCTTATAAGGTGGATGAAGGGGCATCGCACATTCATACTGCCGACACGACTTTCGCAACCGCGCTCGCTTTAAGCGGCGGGGTATCCAGAGAAGTCGAAGTTTATTTCAATCGCGCCCGCGGATTATCCGAAAATGATTTGCTCGCGCCCTTCAATCAGCAAGCCGCGCAAATTCAAAACACATCAAATATTTCGAAATTTGAAACGGTGTCAGGCATACCCCTGCCTCCAAAAAATCTCGGCGCGGTGAAAAAGCCGAAAAATATGAAATTGGAAGGTAAAACGGTATCTCTTTTCTCGAAACTCCAAACGGGTCATTGGCACGGAGAAAACGTGAGCGTTCCGGAGGCTTATTGGGATGAAAAAATGGACAGCACGCAGTCATGGATTTTTCATAAAGGTGAAATCATCGCGGACTACCAGGTAGGCGCAACCATGAAAGATTATGCCTGGCTCGGCACGCCCGTAGATCCCGTACCGATTGCCGGAGCAAAATATCTTTCGTTTTGGATTCCCGCCGATTTAAAAGAGTACTGGGAAATTGAGCTCAAGCACATCGATCAGCAGCTTACGTCTTCAAAAATCATCGTGAACACACAGGATACTGCGGTAACTTATGAAACCTCGAAGGATGGAAAATGGCGCCGCCTGCTTATCCCAATTAAGCCGTCACCGCATACCGAGTCTGAAACACTTAATTATCTGGCGGTTTCAATTCCAAGCCCATTAACCTCTCCCTCAAAGCGGGAGGGCGCCATCCGGATCAAAAATATACAAATCCATTCTGAAAAACCCACGCATGAAAAAGAGTCATTTTCTAAATCCGTTTCATCCGAGGCCGCCTCAGAAGATGGTTCGGTAGGAAAAAAACCGACCCATGAAACAAAAATTTCGGAACCTTTCTTTTTACTTCTCCGGAAAGAAAAAAGGAACCTTACCAACGGCGACTTACAAAACATCATTTTCCCAAGCGGGGTACTGCGCATCGAGCCGCGCGGTCACTGGGCCGGAGAATCGATAAGACTAAGCCCCAATGTCTCCGATTTACGCTACATCTATATGCGGGTAAGGGCGCCTAATGGAAAAGCCGTTTTTAAAATTGAAATCCCCAATTTAGTACCTATCAAAAAAGAAATACGGATCAATTCAAAAAATTGGCAAACGCTTGAAATCGCGCTGGATCAGCCTTTCGCGGCGAAAGATCTGACTTACTTCGCGGTTTCTGACGCGACCGATGTGATAGAGCTGGCTGATTTCCAATTATCCGCGAAGGCTATTCCAGGCGCAGAATTATTCGCCTCAACCGATTACTCACCGTCATATTCAGGAATTTACGCGTATGCTTCGAATACTGCCGGCGCTCATTCCGCTCAAAAAATCGCCGCCGGAGAACTTAACCGTTTAGCGTCACCGCTACCGCTTTCAAATATCCTCCTCGCGAAAGCAGGCCGGTCCGAACTCCGCACTTCACCTTATTCCGCGAATGTTCTGGCAATCCGGGATTATTTAGTCACCAAAAACGGCAGTACCCAAACAAATCCGGTCGCGGACGCTCTGAAAAACGCGATTCATTTGGGGCTTGGCGCGTTTTCAAAAGAAATCGAAACCCTCGTGACCCAGCTGCATAGAGAAAACCGCGCTCACGGAGCTCTCGCAAAACTCCTGAGCGACCTGATGTCGGAAGATGAAACGACTCTGCGCCAAATTATCGCCTTTGAGCGGATTCTTGATGATAAGCGCGCTTCTGAGCCTTTATCAAGCGCGGAAGAATGGTCGTGGAAAATTATTAAAAGCCGGGGGATCGGCGATATTTTTTTCGCGAGTCCGGAAGCAGCACCGTTTCTTTCCATGGCAGGCGGAATGGCTCCGGCCGTATGGGGACAAGCCAAACTGCTTGCTGATACCGGCGTCAGCGTCTCAATCGTTTCGTTTCTTTATGATCAGGATCAAAACAAAAAACATAAATCCGCCCAAGAGCTCATCACAAGCGGCGTCCGTCACGATGGAAAAAAATACGCCTTAAAGAAACTTGAAATGTCACTGCGAATTCCAATTGGGCCAGTGGTCGAGGAAGCCTTCGGCCACCGGCAAGTCATCGCGGGGCCTCAATCGATACGCGCGGATGTCTATACTTTTGAAGCGGAGGGCGTCCGCTTTTATCTGCTGCATGAGCCTGAATTGGGAAACAAACTTTATCCTCCCAGCGACTCCATTGACAGCTTTAAGCGTACAATTTTTCTTTCCCGGGGAACACTTGAAGTCATAAAGAATCTCGATGAATTCCCTGATTTCATTGTCTCTCACGATTGGATGGCTTCGTTAATTCCCGCTTATCTAAAAACAACTCTCGCAGGAGTAAACTCTCTCAGCCATATTCCCGCCGCAAAAAACTATTCCTCGGATGAACATTTCAAAAGCACCAAACCGCTGATGTTTTTACACAACACCTTAAGAGACTACCAGGCCGCTTTTTACAACAATATGGAAACCGATAAATTTGACCGCAAACGCCGTATTGAACTTTTCCCGCTGTCAGGCCTAGGCGACGAGCATTTCTTTGGATTTCAGGATTCGGGCGATGGATCACGCATCAATCTTGCAAAAGCCGGTGCTTTTCATGCCGCGGGAGTATGGCACCCAAGCCTTAAGCACGGAAATGAATTACTCGTCCCCGAAACAGGGGAAACGCTTGAATCACTTATGCGTTCGAAAATGCCTTATAATTTCGGCATCAGCAACGCGGTCAATCTTCCCGATATTTGGTCGGAAATCGATCATATCGGAAAAGACCTGCTCAAATGGGCCCGCGAAAATTCAATCCCGGCTTCAGCGTTAGGATTTTCTGAAGAAATTGAGAACGCTGCCACCGCGCCATTTACAAAAGATAATTTTAAAAAAGCCCTTCCTTTTTACCGCGCACTTTCAAAACGCTATTTACAGCGCCAGCAAGGGATGAAAGAAGATTCGCATGTCATCCTTTCAGGTTTTGTCGGACGCGTCGCGAAGCAAAAGGGAGTCGCGCTCATCCGGGATGCCTTGGTCAGCTATCTTGATCAAACCGCGGATCAAAACACTCAGCTTTTTATCGGCGGACCAGTAGCCCAAGGAGACAGAGACGCGGAAACGTTTGAAGCGCTTGTCAAAGAACTCGCGGATAATCCAAAGTACCGCGGCAGGATCGGAGTCAAAGCAGGCGCCAAAGAATTTTTAGATAAAAGAGAAGTCGTGCTTTCATTCTTGGCCATGGACATTTTTCTTATGCCCTCCGAAAGAGAACCTGGCGGCATCACACAAATTGAAGCATTGGCCATCGGGGTTGCGTTTATCGTCGCTCATTTTATCGGCGGTATCGCGGACACAGTTACACAATACAACCCCGCGGAAAAGAAGGGGAACGGCTTTTTCTTTCAGCATTTCAGCCGGGATGAATATTTGCGGGCCTGGATCGAAGCCACCGCGACAATACATAACCACCCTGATATTGCTGCCAAAAATATTATCGAAAATGCCTTTGAAGCCGCTTTTGACTGGAGCCGTCAAACACCGCTTTACTTGACCATGCTCAGGTACGTCGCGGGCGGTTGGGTCGAAGGCGATCCGCAAGCCGAGAATGAGATCAAACTGCTGTCTCGAATTTTGGTGGGTAATCCTAAAATTCGTCCTATTTTAAAAGGCCCAGGACATTCCCTGCAAATCATTGATTCCGAATTCAAAAACCATCCGATTGTGGCCGACCTTTTTGACGGACGGAAAATTGATATTCAGCTTTTGCCCAATGACATCCCAAGTGGAAATTTTTCCTATGATTTGGCCAACCGCGTATCCTCCTGGAGCAGCGTTAAAAAATCCGATATCAACTTTTCCGGACCTCCCATTAATTTTCCGTGGGAATCCTATGAACAAACCCTCAAGAAAGAACCCACTCACATCACATTTTCTTACCACAATCTGTACTTCAATGACGGGTTTGTCGCCTTCCGGAATCCAAAAGGACTCTACTTTCGGAGAGATGAACCTTTCCGCCGGCGGACATACAGCATGTTTGTTGTCTGGAATAATGGCGAAGCCACAGCGGAAAAAATTCGCTTCACAAAAAAAGACGGGCAAACACGCGGCAAAGTCCGAGTCGTACGCGCTCAGGCGATTAATCAAAACGTGGATCTCGGCCCAAAAATAAAATTTGCCATTTTTGGACAGCAGATCATTTCAGAAGGAAAAGCCGTAAAAATTCAGGACCTCGCGCATCAATTTCCCGATATTTTTCATCTTTATCAGCTTCCTCAATTTCCGCCGGCAGCCGCCAGTGATAAATACGGTCCCGCTATCGGGATCCGTGAACTTTTGAGCGGCCCCACACACGCGATTGAGGCATCTGACCGGCCCGTGCTTTTGGAAACTCTGAAAAACGGCGGCCTATCCGAATTTAATCTGCAGCCTTATTTAGGAATGGGCTATTCAATACAGGACATCCGGGAAAAGGCTCTCGCTCCGCGGGGCTACAAAGAAGTCTCGGCAGCCATTCCCGGAAATCAACTTGCCGCGGGGGAGTATTTCATTCAGGACCGCACTCTTCACATCCGTCTGAAACCGGCGCTTTATCCGCATAACCTAATCGGCATTACCGAAGATGGAAAAGTTGTATCGCTCGTGCTGACCGGGGATAAAACCATTGGCGAGGGCTATGCTGTTTCCGATATCGCGAGTCTGGTGAACGATAAATTGAGCCATTTAAAAATCCGCGATCTTTTCCTCCTTGCCAATAGCGGTGACGCGTTTCGCCGAAAAAATGGAGCGTTTACCCATACGAGCGGCCCAGCTCCTTATACTGCGGGCACCGCCATGATCAGCTTTGCACTTAGCACCCCTCGTTCAGAGATCCGTAAAGCCCCGGCAGACCAATCCAATCTCCGCCGCGCGGTAAAAATTACAGCACTCGCGCTGGCTCCTGATGAAATTTTGGGCGGACACTTTCAGCGGCCTCAAAAAAATGAAATCCAATTTGCGATCCAAGAAATCACCAAACTCCCGCTGTCATCAACGCCGAAATTGCACGATGCGCTTATTCATTACAGCTCGTTCGTTTTAAATCAAGAGACAGGCAGCTGGCTTGAAAAACAGCTGCCCATGGACAGCGTCAATACTCCTTTCATTAGTCCCGCGGCAAGACGCTTAGCCATGACAAAACTACCCAAGACAATCGCAGGAGAAGGTCTTATCTTAGATGAATCATTCGTACTGAAAGGCGGGCTTGCGTTTATTCCGACATTGTTTTTAGATCAGCCGGTTGTTATTCTTACACAAAATAAAGAAATCGAAGCTGAGGTGCAGCGTTTCAATGAAAGGTATCATTTAGCCGTTCCAACCGTAAAGACTGTTCCTGATGCCATTATTGCGGTTTCAAAAACTTCGCTCAATAAAAGCAGTCTTACCGCATCAAAACTTGTTCCGCGCGCCTTACTTGGACAGGATTACAATTGGAGTATTCGGTCCGCCCTGATTAAGCAATTAGGGGATCAGCAAGTTTCGATTCTCTCAAGTTCCATGGTTGAGTGGATGGCCCAGACAGCCGGTGTTTCAGAACTCTTAAGTCAGCTTGCTGAAACCTACTCCCGTATCGCCAAGTCCGCGTAACCGCCCATATTCATTAACCTCCATTTCGTCGGAAACGTGCCTTTTATGATATTTATTTTAATAAATTAATAATTGACTTTAATATAATTATGAGTTACTTTGTTCTCCCCGATACTTCCTCAACTCAATAGGAGGAAGTGCCATGACTGAAGAACGAATCAAGCAAACCGTATATGCTCTGAACCTTAAAAAAGGGGAAGAGATTCAATTCTCTTTAAGCCAATACAAGGGACATGCTTATGTCGATATGCGCATCTGGTTTGAGAGTAAAGCCGCCGACGGAAAGCGTCCAACCAAAAAGGGACTCAACTTCAGCCTCTCAAAGCTGACCGAGTTCCAGAAGGGTCTTGAATGCCTCAAACAAGCCGGCTCAAAGACCTTTACAGCCTCATCCTAACCCGCTAAAATGTCACAACTTGCAATCATTTAAGGAGAAATTTCCATGAACGATAAAAAGAAGGCCGAAAAAGACACAAAAGCCGCAGCAAAAAACGCTTCCAATGCGGTTGAAAAAGCCGAGTCCGCGCTTAAAAAAATAGCCGGAGAAAAACAAAAAGCCTTAGACGTAGCATTGCTTCAAATCGAAAAACAATTCGGCAAAGGCTCCATCATGAAAATGGGCGAGGGCCGGCATGAAAATGTTCCTTCGATTCCCACAGGTGCTCTTTCACTTGATCTAGCGACGGGCATTGGCGGCGTTCCCCGCGGCCGTATCATTGAAATCTTTGGACCTGAGTCGAGCGGTAAAACGACGCTCACACTCAGCATCGTTGCCCGCGTTCAAGCTCAAGGCGGAGTCGCCGCGTTTATTGATGCGGAGCACGCACTTGATCCTTCTTACGCGCAAAAATTAGGGGTGAAACTGAATGACCTTTTAATTTCTCAGCCCGATTCCGGCGAACAGGCGCTGCAGATTGTGGAAATGCTTGTCCGTTCGAACGCGCTGGATTTAATTGTCGTCGATTCTGTTGCCGCCCTTGTGCCGAAAGCTGAAATTGAAGGCGAAATGGGCGATTCCCACATGGGACTTCAAGCCCGCTTAATGTCGCAGGCTTTGCGTAAACTGACCGGCATCATCAACCGCTCGAAAACCAGTTTGATTTTCATTAATCAAATTCGTGACAAGATCGGCGTGATGTTCGGCAATCCCGAAACGACACCGGGCGGAAAGGCTTTAAAATTCTACGCTTCCATGCGTATGGATATCCGCCGTATCGCCACACTCAAAAAAGGTGATGAAGCGATTGGAAACCGCGTAAAGGTCAAGATGGTTAAAAATAAATGCGCGGCACCGTTCAAAATCGCGGAATTCGATATTCTCTTTGATGAGGGCATTTCCCGTTCAACCACCATTATTGATCTGGGAACTCAGCATGGCATTATCGATAAATCCGGGTCCTGGCTGATTTACAATAATGACAAGCTTGGACAGGGACGTGATGCCGCAAGAATGTTCCTTCGGGAAAATCCAAAGCTTCTTGAAGAAATTGAAGCCAAGATCCTCGAGAAAATCGCGAGCGGAAATCTTGCGGTTGCCGGCACTCCTGACGAATAAGCTCCCAATATTCTGATTCTGAACCTAAGACAAGGGGTTTTTGTCTCCGGAGAGGTTATGCCAGATTCCCAGAAAAAACAAGCCTTGATCAGCGCGATGCGTCTTTTGGCCGCGAGCGCGAAAAGCCGTCAGGTGATCTCGGAAAAACTGGAAGGCCGCGGTTTTCCGCCTGAAATTGTGAAAGAAGCCCTTGATCAGCTAGAATCACAGGGGCTCTTAAGTGATAAAGCTTTCGGGCAAAGTTTGGTCAGCCGGTTTACGCACTCAAAACCCGCGGGCAAACGGATGATCGCCTTTGAGCTGAAGCGGAAGGGAATACCGGTAAAGATTCGGGAGGAATTGCTCGACAATGTAACTCCCGAGAACGAACTGGAAAAAGCCCGTGAAATCGGCGCCCTTCGCTGGGATAAGTTTAAAAATTTGGATAAGAATAAACGCAAAAAACGTTTGTACGATTTTCTCGGACGCCGGGGATTTGATTTTGATGTGATCCGGCAGGTCGCGGAAGAGTTGGAAAGAGATTCGAATGAAAGTTGATCAGATCAGACAATCTTATTTGGATTTTTTTGCGAAGAAAGCTCATCCTATCATCGCGAGCGACTCCCTCGTTCCGCAAAATGATCCGAGCCTTCTCTTTACCGGCGCGGGCATGAATCAATTCAAAGAAAATTTCCTGGGCGTTAATAAAGAGCTGAAGCGGGCAACAACGTCTCAAAAGTGTCTCCGCACCGGCGACCTTGAAGAAGTGGGGCGCACGCCTTTTCATCATTCCTTTTTTGAAATGCTCGGCAATTTTTCATTCGGCGATTATTTTAAAGAAGAGGCCATTACCTGGGCCTGGGAATACCTGACGCAGGTTTTAAAAATTCCGGCAGCACGTTTGCGCGTCACTGTTCATCAGCGGGATGAAGAAGCCTATAAAATCTGGATTGAGAAAATCAAAATCCGCCCTGACTGGGTTTACAAACTCGGGGACAAGGGTAACTTTTGGCCTTCGAACGCTCCGACCGACGGGCCAAATGGACCCTGCGGGCCTTGCTCCGAAATTTATTTTGATCAAAATCCGGAGATGAAGGATGAAGATATTAACGGAAGCCGTTTTGCTGAAATCTGGAATCTTGTTTTTACGCAGTATGACCGTCAAGACGGCGGAAAACTGGTTCCGCTCGCGCAAAAAAATATTGATACCGGCATGGGCCTCGAACGTTTGGCCTGCGTGCTTCAAGGCAAAGAAACCAATTTTGAAATTGATTCCTTTCAGCCGATCAATGAAATGATTGAAAAGAAACTCGGCGTCAAAGTCCCAAAAGAAAAACGCCGAGGTCTTTACGCGGTCTCCGATCACTTGCGCGCAGTCACATTCGCGCTTTGTGACGGCGTCATTCCCTCCAATGAAGGACGGGGCTATGTCATCCGCAAACTCATTCGCCGGGCTCTTTGGCACGCTCGCCAATTAACGCCTTCGCAGCATTTGAATGCGGCCTTCCTCTGGGAAGTTGTGCCGACCGTCGGCGAAGTGATGTCAAAGCCCTATCCCGAGATTAAGGAATCTGCCGCGAGTATTCAATCCACTTTAAAAGGTGAGGAAGAGCGTTTTTTGATGACGCTTGATACCGGCATCCGCATTCTCGAAGACCGCTTAAAGAAGATTACCGCGGCGAAATTAAAAACCGTTCCGGGCGAAGTGGTCTTTGAACTTTATGATACTTACGGATTCCCCGAAGAACTGACCCGGAATATTGCTGAAAAAGAAGGCTTTGAAATCGATCACAAAGGTTTTGAGCAGCAGATGGACGCTCAGCGAAAACGCGCGAAAGACGCAACCCAGATTTCGGCCACTATTTTTTCAAGCACCGACCTCGAAAAGAAAATCGCGGGACTTGAGCCCACAAAATTTCTCGGCTACGACAATCTTTCCGGTAAAGGAAAAATTTTACTTGCTGAGATTGAAGGCAAGAAAGGCGTTATTGTTTTGGACCAAACACCTTGCTACGGAGAAAGCGGCGGCCAGGTAGGCGATATGGGTATTATGGAAGGCGCGGCCTTCAAAGCAAAAATCACGGACACTCAGAAAAAAGATAAATGGTTTATTCACGCCGTTGAAATTGAAAAGGGCAGTGTTAAAGAAGGCGACAACGTTCAAGTCACGGTCGATCAAAACCGCCGCGAACGCACCATGCGCAATCACACAGCGACTCATTTGCTTCATGCCGCCCTTCGTGAAATTTTGGGGCCTCAGGTCCGCCAGCTCGGTTCACTTGTGAGTCCGGACAAACTGCGCTTTGATTATTCCTATGGGCAGGCGCTGACACCGGAACAGACCCGTCAAATTGAAGACAAGGTCAATTCTGAAATCTTGAAGAATACCGCTCTCACAAAAGAAGAAAAGGCGATTGAAGACGCCAAGAAAGACGGCGCGATCGCGTTCTTCGGAGAAAAATACGGCGCAAAAGTCCGAGTCGTCACGGTTCCCGGATTCAGCAAAGAATTTTGCGGCGGCACTCACTGTGACCGTACCGGACAAATCGGATTTTTTGTGATTACCAGCGAATCATCCATCGCGAGCGGAACCAGACGCATTGAAGCGCTCACGGGTGAAGGAGGATTCGACTATATCCGTTCGCTTCGTTCTCAGGTCAGTCAGCTAGCCTCTGCGCTCAAGACAACTCCCGATCAATTGGGGGAACGGGTCGCGAAACTTCAAGACAGCTTAAAGAAGATGGAAAAAGAACAATCCAAGGCTGGGGCATCGCAATCCGCGCTAACCAATGAGAAGTCAGTCACCGCCGGCGCCTACACCTTTAAGGCCTTTTGCTACAAAGATATAACGGTTGACGCCCTTAGAAAACAGTCCGATGATATACGGTCGAAAAGCACGAATACCGTGTATTTTATCGGGACCGAATCAGGTGAAAAACTGACTTTTTTGGTCGCGTCGTCCGGTGATCTGGCAAAAAAAATAGATGTCCGTGAACTCGCAAAAGAAATCGCGCAGATTCTCGGCGGAAGCGGCGGCGGAAGACCTGATATGGTTCAAGGCGGGGCTCCGAACAATGGACAGCTGAGCACTTCGATCGATAAGATCACCGCGGCAGCCAAAGATTTTTTAAGTACAAAAGTTTAAAGAAGGAAACACATGCAAGTATTACCCTGGGATAAAAACACACAAAAAAAAGTCAGACGCGAATTCGCCACTGTTTTTGACAAAGAAGTCTTTAAAAAAGTCAGCCGCATTATGTCGGAAGTCAAAGACCGGGGCGATCTGGCGCTTCGCCGTTTCACGCGCGAATTTGACGGCATCGATTTACCCCTTAAACGCCTCCGCGTTTCTCAAGGCGACATCAACCGGGCCTTTGAAAAAATCCAGGTTCAATTCGTTCCGCTTCTTAAACAAATCACCGAAAACGTCAAAGAGTATTACGAAAAGGAACTCAAACAGTCTTTTGAGATTCAAGGCAAAGACGGCATTCGCCTCGCTAAGCAATACATGCCGCTTGAACGCGTAGGAATTTACATTCCCGGAGGCACCGCGCCTCTTGTCTCCACCGTTTATATGACCGTCATTCCCGCCAAAGTCGCGGGTGTTAAAGAAATTATTATCTGCACGCCTCCAAACCGTGACACGGGAGAAATTGATCCGCATATTCTTGCCGTCGCGAACCTTCTTGGCGTTGAGGAAATTTACCGTGTTGGGGGAGCCCAGGCAATCGCCGCGATGGCTTTCGGAACACGAACCATTAGAAAAGTGGATAAAATTGCCGGACCCGGCAATCAATATGTCACCGAAGCCAAACGTCAGGCCTACGGGTTTGTCGATATCGATATGGTCGCCGGCCCGAGTGAAGTCGCGATCATCGCTGATTCCTCAGCCAATCCTGATTATGTGACTTGCGATTTGCTGGCTCAAGCCGAACACTTTGGCGGCACCTCTTATCTTGTCACGCCCTCAAAAAAATTAATCGAAGCCGTCCGCAAAAGAATCGATGAAGGTTTTATCGTACAAACGAAATCCATTCAGGAAGCGGTCGAAGTCGTCAACGAAATTGCTCCGGAACATTTAGAAATACTTACCGAAGATCCGCGTTCGATTTTAAAATCCGTTAAACACGCCGGCGCCATTTTCATCGGCCCTTACTCGCCGGCGGTTATCGGGGACTACATCGCCGGTCCAAGTCACGTGCTTCCAACCGGGGGAACCGCCCGTTATTTTTCACCTTTGAGCGCGTCCACATTTGTGAAGAGCTCCCAAATTATTGAATACACTAAAGAAGCTTTAATGAAAACCCGGGAGCATGTGCAGAAAATTACGGATATGGAAGGACTTGTCCTTCACCGCATATCACTTGAGGCGCGCTTTGTGGAAAATGCCGGCACCATCATTCCCGCAAAAGCGCCCGCGAATGAACCCATCGATATCATGAAGGAGAAAGACGCATGAAAAAAGCCGTGAGGAAAGCTCAAATTAAACGGACCACCGCTGAAACCGATATCAAGCTCGCGCTCAATATTGACGGTTCCGGAAAATCGCGCATCCATACCGGCATGCCTTTTCTTGATCATATGCTGACCCTGCTTGCCAAACACGGCCTCATGGATCTTGACGTCAAAGCCAAAGGCGATTTACATGTCGATATCCACCACACCAATGAAGACGTGGGCATTGTTCTCGGGCAAGCTTTTCGCAAAGCGCTCGGCTCAAAAGCCGGGATTCGCCGCTACGGCTGCTTTGCCGTACCCATGGATGAAGTGCTCGCGCGGGTAACGCTCGATATTTCGGGCCGTCCCTCTGTTTTTGTTCACCAGGCCAAAGGCGTCAAACATTCCCGTCTCGAAAATTATTCTTTTCACGACTCCGTCGAATTTCTGCGCTCCTTCTGCCTTCATGCCGGCATCAATATGCATGTGGAAGTTTTAACGGGCCACGATGCCCACCATATCATTGAGGGCGTATTTAAGGCTGTCGCTAAAGCGCTCGATATGGCCACAACCATTGATCCGCGCGTCAAAGGCATTCCTTCAACTAAAGGCAGTTTATAAGAAGTAAGCGTTAAGCGATAAGTATCTGCTTTTTCACTTACTACTTAAAACTTAACGCTTAGCGCTTTTATATGATCACAATCATTGATTACGGAATGGGAAATTTAAGAAGTGTTTCCAAGGCCCTCGAACATCTTGGGGCCAAGGTGGCTATCACTTCATCACCCTCCGATATTGAAGCGGCCGAAAAATTAGTGCTTCCCGGCGTCGGCGCATTCGGCGACGCGATGAAAGAGCTCGACCGCCTGAAACTCTCAGACCCTATCCGTGAACACGTGAAAAAGGGGAAACCTTTTCTTGGAATCTGTCTTGGTCTCCAGCTCATCTTTGAAGAATCCGAAGAAACACCGGGAGTCCGGGGCCTCGGCATGCTTAAAGGAAAAGTTCAGCGCTTTCGATCAGCGAATGTGAAAGTGCCTCACATGGGCTGGAATGATGTGACGCTCAAACAAAATCATCCGCTTTTACAAAACGTTAAAGACCGCAGTTTTTTTTATTTTGTTCACACTTTTTACCCTGTCCCTGCAGACTCCGCTGTCATTGCCGGAACCTGTACCTACGGCACCGAAACATTCTGCGCCATGGTGGGAGCCAAAAATCTTTTCGCGGCCCAGTTTCATCCCGAAAAAAGTCAGGAAGCGGGCCTTGAGATATTGAAAAACTATATAGGGTGGAAAGTATGATCAATCTCTATCCCGCGATTGATCTCTATGAAGGACAAGTTGTGCGTCTGCAAAAAGGGGATTATGCCAAGAAAACCGTTTATTCCGATAATCCAGGCGCCATGGCCAAAGATTTTGAAACTCAAGGCGCGAAATGGCTGCACCTTGTGGATCTCGAAGGCGCGAAGCTCGGGCAAATTAAGAATTGGGCCTCACTAGAAAAAATCCGCTCCGCCGTAACTTCCAAACTCGAATTCGGCGGCGGTATCCGAACACTGGAAGACTTAAAAAAGCTCGATAGCCTAGGAATCAACCGGATGATCTTAGGGACCAAGGCCCTTGAGAAAACCTTCCTCGAAAAGGCTCTGGCCCAGTTCGGTTCTAAAATTGCCGTGGGCCTTGATATCCGCGATGGACTCGTGCAAACTCAAGGCTGGCTTGAAGCTGAGGCCCTCACACTTGAAGCCGCCGTCAAATTTTTGAATGATCTGCCTGTGGAAACTTTGATTTATACCGATATACAAAAGGACGGGATGCTTCAGGGCCCAAACTTTGAAAAACTGGAAGAACTCTTGAAACTCGCGAAGGCGAGGATTATTCTAAGCGGCGGCGTGGCGCGCATAGAAGATATCTCGCAATGCGCCAAAATCAAAAACAGCCGCTTTGACGGCGTCATCATCGGCAAAGCGCTGTATGAAAAGCGGTTTACTTTAAAAGACGCGGTCAAAATCGCGGGATAACTTATGACAGAACCTTTAAAAAATTACATGGATATCGTCCTTACTCAACGAGACTGGTCTTGGGCCATCATCGGCATTGCTTATTTGATTATCGCGCTCAGCATCCGCAGCTGGTTCATGAGCCCTCTTATCCGCAGAGTCAAAGACCTTGATAAAAAGCAGAACAAAGAGGTGAAGCGGATTTACCTCGAAAATTCCATCTTTGGATGGTTCTTTTTTATCATTCCTTTTTTTATTATCACCTGGCTCTGGTATAACCAGCTGCATATCCCCATGAGTGTTCAAGACGCCCTGATCCTTCTTGGCGCGCTTGTCTCGTATGTGCTTTCGATTATCGCTCATATCATCGCGTTTGGCTTGGCAGCCATGAGCGTCCTCAAAAAGTATACGGACTCAAACAAATAAACGAATGCTCACCAAAAGAATCATCCCTTGTCTCGACGTCAAAGACGGACGCGTGGTTAAAGGCGTTCAGTTTGTCGATCTTCGTGACGCCGGCGATCCGGTGCAATGCGCCATCGCTTACGACAAAGCCAAAGCGGATGAACTTATTTTTCTCGATATCACTGCCTCTCACGAAAAACGCCAAACCATGATCGAAGTCGCTAACAAAGTCGCTGAATCGGTGTATATTCCTTTTACTGTGGGCGGGGGAATTAATGAGGTCAGCGATATCCGCGAACTCCTCAAGGCCGGCTGCGACAAAGTTTCTATCAACACAAGCGCGATCAAAAATCCCGATTTCATCAAACAGGCCAGCACAAAATTTGGAAGTCAATGCATTGTGGTCGCCATTGACGCCCGCAAAAAGTCTGACGGCAAATGGGAAGTGTTTACTCACGGCGGACGCAATCCCACAGGGCTTGACGCGGTTGAGTGGGCCAAAAAAGCGGAATCATTCGGCGCCGGAGAAATTCTTCTGACCAGCATGGATAAAGACGGCACCAAATCCGGCTATGATCTTGAACTCACGCGCCTCATTTCGCGCACCTTGAAAATTCCGGTCATTGCTTCAGGCGGTGTGGGAACCATGGAACATATCTATGAAGGATTCTCAAAAGGGGAAGCCGATGCCTGTCTCGCCGCCTCGATTTTCCATTTTGGAGAATTCACCATCCCTGAAGTAAAGCGCTTCCTTTCTCAAAAAAATATCCCCGTCCGTTTATAAATTTTTTTTCGCGCGGGTCCTGCCGCGAGAATCCCCAGGTCTTCCTCAAATTTTTCCGGGTCCTGTCAGCAAGGTTTCCGCAGGGACTCCTCAAAATACTTTTCTTATGAAGCAGTCATTCTTCCTTATCTTTTTTCGTCCAGAAAGTTAACTCTCATCCAATTCTCACAGCATGCGGCTTTAAGAAAAGTATTTTTCCTCTCCCTTTACGGAACCTCGCTGCCACCCGCAAAACACTCCTAACTAAAAATGTTAGCCCCCTTACTTTCAAGAGCGAAGCATCATACTTGCCTGAGAGAAGCTCCCGCAATCCTTTGAAGCTTGGTTTCCCATCAGGGAATTCAAAGGATGAGGGGCAGCGGGCAGCCGCCGCTGGAGCGGCTGAACCGCGATTCTCGGGGCAAGTATGATCGCGAGTGTGTATCTAGTTGACACACTTTAAGAATACAGGCATACTGTTTTAATTCACATAACTACTGATAGGAGCTACAAATGCACGATTTTAAATACAATGCCGAAGGCTTAATTCCCGCCATTATTCAGGATGCGGACAGCGGTGAAGTCCTCATGCTGGCTTATATGGATAAAATCGCTTTAGAACGCACGTTGAGCGAAAAAAAGACCGTCTTTTATTCCCGGTCACGGAACAAATACTGGGTGAAAGGCGAAACCTCAGGACATACCCAGGACGTCCAAGGCAAAGCCCTTACTGATTGCGACCGTGACACCATCCTCATCAAAGTCAAACAGCATGGGGGCGCTTGTCACGAAGGTTACCGCAGCTGTTTCGTTAATGAACTTGATGACAAAGGAAATATTGTCCGTGTCACTCAGGAAAAAGTTTTTGATCCGGACGCGACTTACAAAAAATAACCGTCATGGACATCAAAACTTTTAGACATCTCGCGCGAAAAGGCAACCTCATCGCGGTTATCAAAACAATTCCCGCTGATCTTGATACGCCCGTATCCGCCTTCCTAAAACTCTCCAGAAACACTCAGGATTGTTTTCTGCTTGAATCGGCTGAACAGGAAGAAAAAATTGGGCGCTACTCCATCATGGGCATTCATCCCGCCATGGTGCTTTCTTCCCAAAACGGGGAAGTGAGTATTCAAGGAAGCAAGCGCAAGGATGACTGCTGCCACATTACCTCCATCATGGAAGCCGTCATGAGCCAGTTTAAACTCGCGAACCCTGAAGCCGTTCCCGGATTTTCAGGCGGTTTTGTCGGTTATCTTTCGTACGAGAATGTGCGCAAATTTGAATCAATTAAACTGGAATCGCGCAAAGCCTCTGCTCTTCCTGAAGCGATTTTCTTTCTTATACTTGATTTCGTCGTGTTCGATCATTTCAGAAAAACGATTTTAGTCGTCAGTCTCGCGAACACTCAAAACACTTCAGCGGATAAAGCCTACAAACAAAGCATCGCCATCATTGATAAAACCATCCGACAGCTTCAAACACCGCTCAAGCTTGAGAAGTCAAAGGCAGGCGGCAGCCTGAAAATCCAATATAATACGCCCAAAAAAGATTTTCTCCGTAATGTGCAAAAAATTAAATCCTATATCCGGGCCGGAGACTGCATTCAAGTTGTTCTGTCTCAGCGCTTCACTTTGCCGGCGCCGAAAAATGATTTTCAAATTTACCGCGCCCTCCGATCCATCAATCCATCACCCTACATGTTTTATTTTAAGGCGGGAAAGAACCGGCTCGTGGGGTCATCGCCTGAAATGCTCGTCAAAAAAACAGGGCGGACAGCCGAAGTCAGACCGATTGCCGGAACACGTCCCCGGGGAAAAAATCAGGAAGAAGATCTCCGTCACGAAGACAACTTGAAGAAATCCATCAAAGAAATGGCTGAACATCTCATGCTGGTGGATCTCGGCCGTAATGACCTCGGGCGTGTCTGCGAATTTGATTCGATCAAGGTGAAAAATTACGCTCATACGGAGCGTTACTCGCATGTCATGCATCTTGTCAGCGATGTTGAAGGAACGCTTAAAAAAAATAAAAGCGCCTTTGATCTTCTGCGCGCGACCTTTCCAGCCGGAACTGTTTCAGGAGCGCCCAAAATTCGCGCCATGCAAATCATCAATGAACTTGAGACTGAAGACCGCGGCCCTTATGCCGGCGCTCTCGGGTACTTTGGATTTAATCAGGACATGGATATGTGCATCACCATCCGCACGCTTTTTTCGGACGGCAAAAAGCTTTATCTTCAGGCGGGTGCCGGCATTGTCAAGGATTCCAGCCCCGAAAAAGAATATGACGAAACGCTGAACAAGGCCAAAGCACTTTTAAAAGCCATCGAACGGCAGGGTGATTTCTAATGATCCGTATATCGTCTTTCGAATTTCGTACTTCGAAAAGTTCTTTCAGGCTTTCGATGTTCGATATACGATTTACGAATGACCGGGGGCACTTATGCTCCTAGTCATCGATAACTACGATTCATTTACATATAACCTCGTTCAATATTTGGGCGAACTCAAGGCGCAGCCTGTGGTTTTCCGGAACGATCAAATCACAGTCAAAAAAATTATCCAGATGCGTCCAGACCAAATCGTGATTTCACCGGGGCCCTGCACCCCTAAAGAGGCAGGCATTTCCTGCGAAGTCATCCGCACCTTCAGCGGCAAAACACCCATCCTTGGCGTTTGTCTCGGGCATCAATGCATCGGCGATGTCTTCGGCGGAAAAATTATCCGGGCGAAACAAATCATGCACGGAAAAACGTCCGAAATTTACCACAAAGGCAAAGAACTGTTTAAAGGTTTGCCGAACCCCTTTAAGGCCACACGCTATCATTCACTGCTGATCGAAAATAAATCTTTCCCCAAAACTCTCGAAATCACCGCCGTCACCAAAGACGATGAAATCATGGGCGTGCGTCACCGCCGTCATCCCACATGGGGCGTGCAGTTTCATCCCGAATCGATTTTGACACAGGGCGGCAAAGATATTCTGCGTAATTTTCTCGCCCTGGCTAAAAAGGCGAGGCTATGAGTTTCGAAAAAACCTTTTTAGCGCTTCTTGCCGGTAAGTCTCTTACCGAAACGGAAGCCGGTGACGTTTTTGCTGAACTCTTCCGCAACCGCCTGACACCCCATCAAGCCAAGTCGCTCCTTTTACTTCTCGCGAAAAAAGGCGAGACCGCCGAAGAAGTACTCGGATGTCTGCGGGCACTCAAACCCTATGAACCTCAAGGCAGCATTCATATCCCAGGGCTGATTGATACTTGCGGAACAGGGGGAGACGGCAGTCACTCACTGAATATTTCAACCTTGGCTGCCATTGTGGCCGCCGGAGCCGGATGCAAAGTCGCCAAACACGGCAACCGGGCTTTTAGTTCCAAGTGCGGAAGTTCTGATCTCATGGAGGCCTTCGGTGTTCAGCTGGAGGCTTCGCCCTCATCCATGATTGAATCCATCCGGAGAAACGGGATTGGTTACTTTCACGCGCCGAATTATCATCCCACAATCGGAAAATTTCAGGCCTTACGAAAATCACTCGGCACCAAAACCATTTTCAATTTGCTGGGCCCCTTGATCAATCCGTTCAAACTCAGCGGTCAGCTTGTGGGTGTCGCTAACGAAAAAACTTTTGATCTCTACACCGCGATCCTGAAAAAACAGGCGGCAAAACGCACTCTTCTTGTTTTCAGCGCTAAAGACGGTATGGATGAAATTTCAACCACCCACTCAACAAAAGCCGTTTTTATCGACGGCGTCAAAGCCCAAAACCTTACGATTAACCCAATCACCTATAAACTTCGCCGAACATCTCCAGGGGACCTGAGAATCTCGAGCATTGAAGACAGCCAAAGAAAGTCGGACGCTATTCTCAAAGGAATTGAAAAAGGGCCGATCATTGATGCCGTGCTTGTGAACGCGGGTGCCGCGATTTGGATGGCCGGAAAATCCCTAAACCTTGAAGAAGGCATTCACCAAGCGCGTGTTTCCATTCAAAGCGGCAATGCCTATAAAGCCTTAAAAGGATTAATTGAGAGTTCTAAATAATGATCCTAAACGACATTCTCACTCAAAAGCGCAAAGACCTCGAGGAAATCAAACGCCGTTTTCCTCTCCATCGGCTCAAAGAAACCGCTGAACACAAACAGCGGATAGATCCGCGCTCGTTTCTCAAAGCGGTATCCAACACAAAAAAAATTAATCTCGTCTGCGAACTGAAAAAAGCGTCGCCCTCGGAGGGCATTTTGCGGGAAGACTTTCAGCCTCTTAGACTTGCCGCTGCCTATGAACATGGGGGAGCCGCCGCCATTTCCGTTTTAACCGAACCCCATTTTTTCAAAGGCCGTCCGAGTTATCTGAAAACGGTCCGTCAAGTCACGAGCATCCCTCTTTTAAGAAAAGATTTCATTCTCGAAAGTTATCAGCTTTATGAAACCGCCGTTCTTGAAGCCGACGCTTTTTTGCTCATCTCGTCCATTCTCACCGATAAGGAACTCAAAGATTTAATTCTTCTCGGAAAAAAACTCCATATGGACGCGCTTGTAGAGGTCCACACGGATGAAGACCTGAACAAAGCCCTGATTGCCGGCGCTGAAATCATCGGCATCAATAACCGGAATTTGCGCACGCTTGAAGTCGACGCGAATAATGCCAAGCGGCTTCTTCCGCATGTCCCTAAACATATTCCGGTCGTGGTGGAAAGCGGGCTTAAAAAGCATGAAGAACTGCTCGCATATAAGAGCATCGGCGTTCACAGCTTTCTTGTCGGGACCACCCTTATGAAATCCCAGGATATTATTGGAGCCATGGATCAGCTTTTAGGCCGTGACAAAAAATGGAAGCAGGAAGAAAAGTCATGACGAAAGTAAAAATTTGCGGCAATACCAATCCCGAAGACGCTTTGCTGGCCGCCCAGCTCGGCGCGGATTATCTCGGACTCATTTTTGCCGAAAGCAAACGCAGAGTCGCCAAAGGAAAGGCGAGTGAGATCATTCAGGCCCTTCCAGGTTTCAAAAATTTTGTGGGCGTTTTCATGAATCAGCCCAAGCCGGAAGTCGAGGCCATGGTCAAAGACCTCGGCATCAAGATCCTGCAGTTTCACGGAGACGAAACCGCCCTTTACTGCCAATACTTCATGGACAAAGGCTATCAGGTCATCAAAACTTTCCGAATCAAAGACGAAATGACGTTAAAGCGCCTTGATGATTACGATACCACCGCTTTTCTTTTCGATACTTTTTCGAAAGAAGAAGGGGGCGGTACGGGCAAACCTTTCGACTGGCACCTCATCGAGCAAAAGCCTTACATTCAGGAAAAACTTTTTCTTGCCGGCGGCCTCAATGTCAAAAATTTAGCGGATGCCATCAAACAAATCAAACCTTACGCGGTCGATGTCGCCAGCGGAGTTGAAAAAGCACCGGGAATCAAAGACCCAGAACTGCTCAGGCAATTCATTTCAATCGCGAAAGAAGGAATGAGTCACAATGCCAAAACGGATACCATTCGCGCTTAAGGTTTTAAGCCGTCTCGATAAGATTGACAAGGCCTCGGTCGAATCTTATATCAAAGACCTTGCCTGTGAACAGTCTCTCTATCAGGAAATTCTCGACGAAATCAACGAGGGGCTTCTCTTAATTGACCGTGACGGCAAAATCACTTACGCCAATCGCCAGGCCTCGCTTTGGCTGGGTTTTCACTTAAAGCATGATGAACGCAAACCCATTGATCAATTAATCGAAGACGGCACGGCCTCAGGCTATATTGGCACCTGTGTCAAAAATCTCACCGAAAAGAAGGTGAGCGACCTCACGATTCTTCATCCCCGGGAAACCCATCTCAGAATTTCGTGCCTTCCGCTTTCAAAGTCATCTGAATCCGAAGCCCTGGTCGTGATCGAAAATTTTTCGCTCGAACGTTCGCATATGCTGACCGAAGATCAGCTGGCCAGAATCGAAGCCCTTGTCAGCTTAGCAGCCGGCATTGCCCATGAAATCGGCAACCCTCTCAACTCGATCGCGATTCACTTGGGGCTGCTGAAAAAGGAACTCTCAGGAATTCCTGAACCCAAGCGGGGAAAGCTCGAAAAGACGCTCGCGATTTTAAATGCCGAAACTTCAAGGCTTGATAAGATTATTAAAAATTTCCTGAAGGCAACGCGCAAGCCTCCGCTTCGTCTAAAGACAGAAGACCTCAACCAGATTTTAGAGGATGCCCTTGGTTTTATGATGCCCGAACTGAATGAGCATCACATCACACTCAAACTTAAAAAGGCGTCAACCCTCGTGCCTTTTTTATTGGACCGCGAACGGATCTATCAAGCCGTCATTAATCTCATTAAAAATGCCATGGAAGCAATGCCGGATGGCGGAACCCTTTTAGCCAGTACCGGCCATCAAGGACAAATCGCGAGCCTCAGTATTAAAGACACCGGCAAGGGCATCGATGAAGAAGATCTTCCGCATATTTTTGAAGCCTATTACACAACGAAAGAGGAAGGGTCGGGTCTTGGACTCATGACGGTTTACAATGTGGTGCGTGAGCACGGAGGAAAACTGGAAGTCGCGAGTAAACCCGGTAAAGGCTCAACCTTTACGCTTTTTTTCCCCATCCGTCAGCCTAAACTTCAGCTCCCTCAAATAAAAACAGGAAAAGGCTAAACTATGTCATCGCTTTATTCGAGCATCCTCATTGTTGACGATGAAAAAAATACACGGGAAGGTCTGAAAACTTTTCTGGAAGGCCTCGATTATGATGTCATGACAGCCGCCAGCGGTGAAGAAGGACTCAAAACTTACCTCGCCGAAAAACCGGATTTAGTTCTCACCGATATCCGGATGCCCGGAATGGATGGAACGGTGCTCTTAGAAAAAATTCTTGCCGCGAATCCAAGCGCCACCGTGGTCATGCTGACGGCTTATGGGTCGGTTGAAGATGCCGTCAAAGCCATGAAAAAAGGCGCGTTTTATTACCTGACGAAACCGGTCAATCTTGAAGAACTCGAATTTCTCGTCAAAAAAGCTATCGCGAGCAAAAGCATTCAGGATGAAAACAAAGAATTAAAGCAGGCGCTTTTCAAAGCCAAATTTGAAAAGGGCACTATTTTGGGCGACTCTCAGCAGATGAAAGAACTTTTGCGTACCGTTGATAAAATCGCCGAGACCAACTCCACGGTTTTAATTGAAGGGGAAAGCGGCACGGGCAAAGAGCTCATTGCTCACCGCATCCATGAAATCAGCCCCCGCCGTCATCTGCCGTTTGTGGCGGTTCATTGCGCCGCTTTGACGGATACCCTTCTTTCAAGCGAACTTTTCGGTCATGAACGGGGAGCTTTCACGGGAGCCACCGAAAGAAAAATAGGACGCTTTGAACGCGCCCATACCGGAACCCTTTTTCTTGATGAAATCGGAGAAATTTCTCAGGATACCCAGGTCAAACTTCTCCGTGTGCTTCAGGAAGGGGAATTTGAACGTGTGGGAGGCACCAAAACCATCAAGGTCGATGTGAGACTTGTTTGCGCCACCAATAAAAATTTAATCGATGAAGTCCGTAAAGGAAAATTCCGCGAAGACCTTTATTACCGCATCAATGTCATTTATTTGAAAGTTCCGCCTCTACGTGAGCGGAAAGATGACATCCCGACACTGGTCGATTCTTTCATCAAGGCCTACAATCAGTCGAACAATAAGAAAATTACGGGGATTGATACCGATGCCTTAGACGCGCTGAAGAATTATCCCTGGCCCGGAAATATCCGTGAACTCAAAAATATTGTGGAACGCATGGTCGTGCTGAGCGCTGACCCCAAACTCCATTTAACCAATGTGCCTGAAGATATCCGTAACTACATCCATACCGCCAATGCCCAACAGGTCCTCTCCAATGTTCAGGCCGCGAATGGTTCGCTTTCCGATATGGAAAAGGAACTCATCAAAAAAACCATTGAAGAAGTGAAGGGAAATAAATCTCTCGCCGCCAAAAAACTCGGCATCTCACGCCGAACTCTCTACCGCAAAATCGAAGACTACAACATCTAATTCTACTAAGCCGCGTGCTAAGTATTGCCGCCGGCATCGTTCAGCCCCAAATCAAATCCGGTTTGAGGGGGCTTCACTCGGCATTCGCTCGACTTCGCCATTCCATTGCGAAGTCGGCTCATGACGTGCCTCTGGCAATACCCAGCACGCATCTTAAAAATCCGTAATTGTGAAAACCTGCCTGAAGCTAGCTCCCGGAACTCGTTGAAGATTGGTGCCCGCGTTTTTTGCGGGATTCAACGAGTGAGGGGCAGAGGTTGCTCCTCGCTGGAAGGAGCAAACCTCGATAGCGGAAGGCAGGTTTCAAAAATTACGGGCGGATAAGGCGAGCTAATAGGTTACAGATGGACTGATACATTTCGGCACACTCGACAGAGATGTCCCTATCGGGCTAAAAGGGAGGAAATCCGCAACCTATTACCATCTCTTCACTTACAACTATTCACTTTTCACTCATTTATGGCATGCCAATTGTACTTATATAGAAGAGAATCGGTATCATAAAATTCACCAAAGGAGAACTAAAATGGCAAAAGTACTTGGAATCGATTTAGGAACCACCAATTCGTGCATGGCGATCATGGAAGGCTCAGACCCCAAGGTCATCGCGAATAAAGAAGGAAACCGCACCACACCTTCCGTTGTGGGATTCACCAAAACCAGCGAACGGATCGTGGGACAAGCGGCAAAAAGACAAGCGGTAACCAATCCGGAAAATACTGTTTTCAGTGCCAAGCGTTTTATCGGCAGACGGTATGAAGAAGTTACAAGTGAAGCGAAACTTGTTCCATTCAAAGTCAAAGCGGGCAAACATGGAGAAGCGGTGATTCACGTCTCTAATGATACCCGTGACTACACTCCGCCCGAAATTTCGGCGATGGTTCTGCAAAAAATGAAAGCGGACGCTGAAGCTTATCTTGGCGAAAAAATTACGCAGGCGGTCATCACGGTGCCTGCTTATTTCAATGACTCTCAGCGTCAAGCCACCAAAGATGCCGGGCAAATTGCCGGCCTCGAAGTCTTACGCATTATCAATGAACCGACAGCGGCAGCACTCGCGTACGGTCTTGATAAAAAGAAAGATGAAACCATCGCGGTCTATGACCTCGGAGGCGGAACGTTTGACGTTTCGATTCTTGAAATCGGCGAAGGCGTTTTTGAAGTCAAAGCCACGAATGGTGACACGCATTTGGGCGGTGATGACTTTGACCAAAAGATCATCGAATGGCTTGTCGCTGAATTCAAAAAGACTGACGGCATTGATCTTTCGAAAGACAAGATGGCCCTTCAGCGTTTGAAAGAAGCCGCTGAAAAAGCCAAATGCGAACTTTCCACATCGCAAACATCAGAAATCAATCTGCCTTTCATTACGGCAGACGCTTCGGGTCCCAAACATCTTTTACTCAGCCTCACACGGGCGAAACTCGAACAGCTTGTGTCCGATTTGATTGAAAGAACCTTGGCTCCTTGCGTCAACGCCATGAAAGACGCCGGCGTAACAGCGGCTGATATCGATGAAGTTGTTTTGGTCGGCGGTCAGACCCGTATGCCGGCTGTGGTTGAAAAAGTAAAAAAGATTTTCGGCAAAGATCCTCATCAGGGCGTGAACCCCGATGAAGTCGTGGCCATTGGCGCTGCCATCCAAGGCGGAGTCTTGAAAGGCGATGTGAAAGACATTCTGCTTCTTGATGTCACACCGCTTTCTCTCGGCATCGAAACTTTGGGCGGGGTGATGACCAAGCTCATTGAACGCAACACGACGATCCCGACGAAAAAATCCGAAATCTTCTCAACAGCGGCCGACAATCAAACCGCTGTAACTGTGAAGGTTCTTCAAGGAGAGCGTCAGCTTGCCAACGACAACCGGGTGCTCGGAATTTTTAACCTGGAAGGCATTCCAGCGGCTCCCCGAGGAGTTCCGCAAGTCGAGGTCACGTTTGATATCGATGCGAACGGAATTGTGCATGTGTCCGCCAAAGATTTGGGTACGGGCAAGGAACAAAAAATCCGTATCGAGTCTTCGTCAGGCCTCAACAAGGATGAAGTCGAGAAGCTTGTGAAAGAAGCTCAGGCTCATGCGGATGAAGATAAAAAGCGCCACGAATTCATCACGCAAAAGAACCAGCTCGACAACCTGGTCTACCAGACAGAAAAAAGTCTAAAGGATCTCGGCGAGAAAATCACCGCTGAAGAAAAGACCAAGGTGGAAGAAGCGCTGAAAGAAGCCAAAGACGCGCTTGCCACCGAGGATGTCGAGAAGATCAAAGCGGCTTCTGAGAAACTCACCACAGCGTCTCATGCCATCGCTCAGAAAATCTATGAGGAAGCCGCCAAGAAACAGCAGGCTGCCGGCGGCGGTGCCAAGGGCGCTAAGGCTGAAGGCAAAGAAGACATCAAAGAAGCCGACTATGAAGTTGTCGATGAAGATAAGAATGAGAAGAAATAACTTCAGCGACAACGACTCGGACGAGAGCTTCGGGCTCTCGCCGAGCATCCTTAGGCATTGGCCTAAGGGTGAGGTAATCGACGAAGATACCAAGAAAGATAAGTAAGCCTAGGGTGCCAGGTACCCCAAAAAGTGCCTGGCACCTGTTTTTCCCCCTAAGGAAACAGCCGTTTTTGCCGTCGAATAGTTTCAATGCCCGGACAGTCTAATACCTGTAAGACAAACCCCAGCAATACAACCAAGGAGCCCAAAATGAAGCAGCAAGTTAAGTTTATGGCGGTTCTTTTCGCCGCTTTGATGGTCCTCAGCTCAACCCCGGCTTTCGCCAAGAAAGACGGAGATCCATCCGGTTGGGGCAAAGGCGAGAAAAAAGGCTGGCATGATGAAAAAATGCCTCCGGGACTTTCTAAAAAAGATGGTGAAAAGGCCGAACGCGAAGCCAAAAAAGCAAAGAATGAAACAGAGCGGGAAGCCAAGAAAAAGCAAAAAGAAGCCGAACGTGAAGCCAAGAAAAAACAAAAAGAAGCTGAACGCGAAGCCAAAAAGAAACAGCATGAAGCCGAAGAAGCCGCTGAAAAAGCGAAAGAACAAGCCGAAAAAGCTAATTCTTAATCTTGGTTCACCGTTTCAAAGAATCACCCAGGCCGGGGCTAAAACCCCGGCCTTTTTTATGCTTTTAGACATCTCCATCTAAGGTTAAAATACACCTCATGAATTCGGTCCCTAAAGATGCATCAAAAGGCGAAGTTGTTTTTTATAAGAATAAGCTCGAAGTCCGTCTTGAAGAAGATACGGTTTGGCTTAGCCAAAAACAAATGGCTGAGTTGTTTGATAAGGATACGGACACTATTAGCCTTCATATCAAAAACATCTATAAGGAGGGCGAGCTTTCTCGTAAAGCAACTACCGAGGAATCCTCGGTAGCTCAAAAAGAAGGGCAAAGAATTATTCACAGAAAGCTAACCTTCTATAACTTGGACATGATCATCTCTGTCGGCTACAGGGTCAACTCCAAGAGGGGTACGGAATTCCGCATTTGGGCGACCCAGGTTTTGAAGAAGCACTTGGTTGAAGGCTATACGCTCAATCAAAGAAGGCTTCAGCTGGCGACAAAGAAATACCAAGAGCTAAAAACCGCTGTTAGCCTTATTGGTAATGTCACTTCACTGAAGGGCTTGCCCCAGGAGGCTGTCGGAATCGCTCAAGTCATCTCCCAATATACCCGTGCCCTTGATCTTCTTGATGATTTCGATCATGAGCGCCTCAAAACGCCGACGGGCAGTAAAAAAGCTTCTTTCACAATGAGTTACGGTGAAGCTCAAAAAATCATCTTCGCTCTAAAGAAAAAATTTAAATCTTCATCTCTTGTAGGACAAGAAAAAGATAACGGGTTCAAAAGTTCTCTGGGAGCGATCTATCAAACCTTTGGCGGAAAAGACCTTTACCCAAGCGTTCAGCAAAAAGCTGCTCATCTTCTTTATTTTGTCACGAAGAACCATAGCTTTGTGGACGGCAATAAAAGAATCGCGGCGGCTCTGTTCATTTGTTTTCTGGATCGCAACAAACTGCTTTTAAAACGCGATGGTGCGAAGCGCATTGATGAAAGCGCGCTTGTGGCACTGACTCTCATGATCGCTGCCAGCAAACCCCAAGAAAAAGATTCCATGATCAAAGTCGTGTTAAACCTTTTAAACTAAATTATGTCATTAATGATCCAAAAACTTGCCGGCGCTTCGCAAACGCAACCGCTCGCGTCATACGCCGTCCTTCTCAAACAGGTGAGGCACACAATAGCCCAAGGCAAAGAGCGGGCTCTCGACGCTGTTGAACGCGAAAAAGTCAGAACCTGCTGGGAAACCGGAAAACTCATCCACGAGCATATCCTTCTCAATCAAGACCGTGCCGCTTATGGTCAAAAGGTCATCGATAAACTTTCCAAAGACATCGGTGCTAGCCGGACTGAATTGGGTTATATGGTCCAGTTTGCCAAGACCTACCCAATTTACCGGACGTCCGGTAAATTGACCTGGAGTCATATTCAACAGTTTCTTTCGGTCAATGAGGCTAAACAAAGAGAAACCCTAATATCCCGGGCCTCAAAAGAAAAATGGACTGTAGCCAAAACTCGAAAAGAGATTAAAAATCTTAAAGTCCCAAAGTCAGGCATGAAGTACGAAGGCCGAACGTCTCTAGACGAAGTGAAACCCGGAAAGCCGGGCGTTTACCGCATCGTTGAACGCGGAGGCAAAAAATATTACGATCTTGGCTTCTCAACTTATTGGGCAATAAAAGGCCGGGTCCCCAAAGTCACTGAACCTCCGGCCTCGGATCTCTACACCTACAATGCTGAGCTGATAAGCGTATATGACGGCGACACGTTCCATGCCCGGATTGAACTGGGCTTCGGCGTCATGCAAGAAATGAGAGTTCGTTTGCTCAGCATCAATGCCCCCGAGATCATCAGTGCCGATGGTCTCAAAGCAAAAAAAATTCTCGAAAAAGTTTTGGCTCGGGGAAACGGCAAAATCCTTATTCATTCCAAAGAACTCGATCAGCACGGCCGCCCTTTGGTGGATGTGTGGGTCAGCGATAAAAATATCAATCAGCCGCTTTTAGATTCAGGCTACTTTACCGAAAGGAATGGAGAATGAATCAATCCGTCCAGTCTCTACTGGGCACCCTACAAAAACGGGAGATATTAAATCACTCGGAGGCGGTGATCCGCTGTAAAATGGCTTTATTCGTATGATGACTTTTATCATCCAATCGTTTTTCACAAATTTTGAGGAGTCTGTATGAAAAAAATAATTCTCTTTACCGCTCTTATTGTTGCGGCCGTGGCTATCACCCTCAATATCTTTGGCGCCGCCATTCTGGGAACCGTTCTTCAAGGGGCCATTGGAGCGCCTGTCACAGTAGGCCGAATTAACCTGGGCCTTTTGACTTCCAATGTGGGTCTCTATGATGTCAAGATCAAGAACCCCGAAGGGTTTAAAGAAAAGGGGCTCACTGAGATTCATGAAATGTCGGTGAAGTATGATTTGCCGGCCATTTTTCACGGCCAAATCCACCTGAAGGAAGTACGGCTTGATTTTGGCGACCTGACGGTTGAAAAAAACGGCGGCAAAGTTAATTTGCTTGAAATTGGAGCCGTGAAGGGCGCGAAAAAAGAAAAGCCCGCTGAAACAAAAACAGAAGCGCCGAAAGAAACGAAAACCGAAGCCCCCAAAGCGCAAAAGGGCCCCGAACTCAAAATCGATGAAGTGTTTGTCAATATCGGCAAGGTGCGTTATGTGGATTCAGGAACCGAAGTCCCCACGGTGAAAGAATACGACCTCGGCATTCATGATGAGAAGTTTAAAAACGTGACCGATTCAAGGTCGCTCATCAAAAGTATCGTTTTCCTGATTCTCCGGAAAATCGGCCTTTCTTCAATTACCGGAAACCTTGACCTTCTGCTTAAGGGTGTCGGAGGCGGCGTTGCTGAAACTTTCCAAAAAATCCTGACAGCCTAAGGTCTAAGGAGATTTTTTATGGCGAAAACGAATGCGGTCAAACTTCACCGGGTGATTCGGACAACTCCTGAGAAACTCTACCGGGCTTTTCTTGAGCCTGATGCCTTGGTGAGATGGATCGCGCCCTATGGTTTTACGTGTAAGGTCCATCACATGGACGCCAAGGTTGGGGGAACTTTCAAAATATCTTTCACTAATTTTGGAACCGGGGCCGGCCATTCGTTTGGAGGAAGCTATCTTGAACTGACGCCTCACACGAGGCTTCGTTACACCGATAAATTTGACGACCCCAATTTGCCCGGAGAACTGACGGTCACGGTTGAATTAAAAAAGGTGATCTGTGGAACCGAGCTCAACATTGTTCAGGAAGGAATTCCCGAGATGATTCCGGCGGAAATGTGTTATCTGGGATGGCAGGAATCACTGCTTCAGCTCGCAAGACTCGTGGAACCCGAAATTCCATAAATGTCTGGGGATTTTAGAAATAAAAGGAAATAAATACTTTGGATTCTGAATTTTGGATCAATGCCTGGAAAGAGGGAAGAACGGGTTTTAACCAGGATCGATTTCATGAAAAGCTGACGGAATATTTTCCGAAACTGCTTCCGGAAAAAGGGCAGAAGGTGCTTGTGCCCTTATGCGGCAAAACAATCGATATGCTCTGGCTGCACGAACTCGACCTTCATGTTCACGGCGTGGAGCTTTATGACCAGGCCGTAAAAGCTTTTTTCACGGAAAATAAAATCCCTAATCCTCAAATCACACGGGACCAGGATTTTACTCATTACGCTTCGCAAAACTTGCTGATCAGCTGCGGTGACTTTTTTAAGCTCGGGCATGATCACGCGTATGACTTCATCTATGACCGGGCATCGCTTGTGGCCCTTCCTTCATCCATGAGAAAAGATTACGCCGAAAAGATCAAGCGTTCGCTCAAACAAGGGGGCAAATACCTTTTAATTGTTTATCACTACGATGAAGCCCAATTAGAAGGTCCGCCTTTTTCAATTCCGGATGAGGAAGTGCGCGCGCTTTACGGAGATCAGTTTAATATTCAATTAATGGAAAGCAAAAAGCCCAAAAGTGAGGGCGGCAGGCTCACAGCTGTCGAAAGCCTAAAGCAGAATGTCTATATTCTTGAGAAAATATAACCGAGCGTCACCCCAGGAGATTTATGAATTTTGAAACATGGTTTGAAAAAGCCGCCAATCAGCTACCTCTTGAAATTTTTACGGCCGCCGGGGGATTCATCGAAGAAATTATCGCCCCGATCCCTTCACCGCTTATTATGGGAACGGCTGGGTCAGCGGCCTTTCACCAAGGCAAAGACTATTTCACTCTTTTCTATCTTGCGGTCCTTGGCTCAGCGGGAAAAACCGCGGCTTCGTGGGCGATTTATCTTTTCGGCGAAAAAGCGGAGCATCTTGCCGTGGGGAAGTTCGGAAAGTGGTTTGGCGTCACCCAAGAGAGCATGGACCGCCTCAGCAAAATTGTGAACAAGGGCTGGAAGGATTTTGCCGCGCTTTTGATGATGCGGTCGCTGCCGTTTTTTCCGAGCTCGGTGGTTTCTTTGGCCAGCGGCATTTTGCGCGTAGAAATCTGGACCTATATGATTTCTACTTTCATCGGCAATATTATCCGGGGCGGTATTTTTCTCTATATCGGGTATGAGGGCAATTCGGCTTACCGATCGGTCATTGAAAAAATTGACAGCGCTGAGTCCATCGTCAAAGTTGCCATTGTCGGAATTCTGATCGGAGCGGTTGTCTGGTTCCGGTTTCGAAAGCGCTCATGATAAAAAAACTTTATTCTTTTGCTTATCTGATCACCGCCGGCTTACTTGCGCTGAACTTCTCTGCCTGTGACTCAAAGCCGGTGACTGATTTTTATTATCTTGTCGCTACCCAGGTTCAGCAGAATCCGCAAACGAAGCTCACCGTAACTTTTTTGCGCAAATTTGAAAAAGAGAATTGGTGCAAAGACGAGGCCAAGCGTTTTGCCAAGATGGGGTTTACGGCCAACTGTCCTTATAACGCGAGGATGCATGACTCAACCCTGGCCGGGGAAAAAACGGGGAAGTGGTATTTACTCCACCGGATCGGAAAATTTCCGCCTTCCGCCATTGTGTTTGAATATGAGCCGCCGATCCCTGATGAGATTGTGCTGGCCCAGCTTAAACGAATCGCGCCTCATGCCGTAAAACTCGCCGCTCTCAGTCAAAGTCCTGCCGAAGCCGTTATTTTTTCACCGGCCGGGGATGTCCGCTTTCAAGAAACCATTATGCCGGGCGCCGTTTCTTCGGCGGCCCAGCTCCCCAAAACACCGCCGTCGGGTCCGGAGAAAAAATGAACGCCATTCGATCAAGTCAAGACGGCTCTCATTTTGAAAATTCCCCTAAACTGGAGAAATAATTTTCCCGATGACTTGTCCTAATTGCCGCAACCGTCATGTCAGGCACGGAGAAACGCTTACCCTCCATTTTCTCCGGCTGATTTCCGGAAGTCATAAGTACTACTGCGGGCATTGCAGGCATAAGTGGTGCGCCCGCCCAAGATTTAAGAAGAGCAGGCTGATCTCGCTTGTTGCCATTTTGTTTATTATTTCTTATTTGGCGAATTATGCCGTGGAATGCTTCATGGATCATTGGCGGGCAAGCCAACTTGGCCGCCAAGCTAACGCGGCGATGGCCGTGCTTTCAGACCCAAAACTGATGAAAAAAATTGGGGAGGCCGGCGGCAATCCCCGGGAAGCAATGCAGCAATTAAGCGCTTCAGAAAAAGACAAACTTAAAAAGTTTGTGCTGTCGTCTTCCGATACCGATGCGATCCAGGAAAGATTACGGGGGCTCGGCATCACGGTCGACGCCTCAATACTCGCGCGCATTGCCAAATTTAAGGGGAGCCCGAGCGCTGCTTATGCCGATCTGACCCCCGAAGAACGAAAACGCGTAAAGAGCGAACTGTCAAAGGCCAGTGTGGATCCCAAAACCATTAAAGTCTAGCCCGGCAGCTTATCCAAAAACTTTCTATAAAAATAATAGCGGGGAAGTGAAAGATCGGACATAATATCCAACCGTTATTTTATTACCCATTTCAAACCGAGGATTTCTATGAAAAAATCAGCTAAAAAAACAAAACCCGCGAAACGCAAATCTTCAAAAAACGAAACCCCGGACACACAATTGCCTGATCTTGTTTCGGTGATGTTTAAACTGACAGAACGTCTTGAGGTGGTGGAACGCAAATTGGATTTAGTCTTAAGCCACACATCAAACCGTCAGCACCAGCCTTCGCGTCCATCCTTTCAGCAAAATCAACCGCCCCGTCAGGAGCCGAGACCCCCTCAGCCTCAAAATTTTAACCGGCATGCGCAAAATCCTCAGTACCCGCATCCGAATCAAAACCAGAACCGGGGGCAAAATAACCGCCCCATGTTTCAAACCACGTGCGCCGAATGCGGAAAAGGCTGCGAAGTTCCGTTTAAACCCACGGGCGAACGGCCCATTTACTGCAAAGAATGTTTCGCGCTCAGAAAGGGCGGCAGCCAGTCTCACAAACCTCATCACTCTTCGAACCCCGTCTCTCTGGAAAAAAGAGAACTGAAAGTGGTCAAGAACGGTGTAGGCAGAACAGTTATTTCTGAAATGGTGGCCGTCAATGAACGTCAAAAGGCGTCCGGCAAGAAACCCTCCAAGCCCGCCAAAAAATCTAGACGGTAAGCCGGGCAAAATCTCTGGGAAAAGCACATGGGCGGATTTAGATTTTTTTTTCCTTTCTTAAAAACTTTCCTCAAGCTGGGTATGCAAACCGCTGCCTCGATTTATTTTGGGGCGGTCGGCCTTGCTTTTGGAGCCGGGGCAGGGAACTGGGTGCCTGATATTTCATACTCGTGGCAAATGTGCGCTGTAAGCGGCGGTTTGGCCGGAGCCGTTTTAGGGTCACTCCTCGGTCAGGCTTTTTTCAAACCTCTCGGAGCGAAATCCGACACAATGGTGTGGATTAAAAGCATCAGCTCTTCCATCACGCTCGCGTTTTTCAGTTTGCCGGCGGCAGGTTTTGCCGCTGTGTTTTTAACCCTGGTCCGCTCCAATCATTCGATTCCTTCCGCGCTCGTTCAAGGCTTCAAACTAGCCATGAAAAATTTTCATCTTCTCGAAACACCCAGCGGCTTAGTTTTGGCGGCAGCTGTATTTCTTTCCGGTCTCGGGTTCCGCGCTCTTCTCGACACTTTCGACGGCCAGGATTGACAGACATGTTTCAATAGATCGCAAGACAATCTAAAATTCTTTTAGGAGATTATATGCTGAAGCTCTTATCAAAATATTCATTAGGTCCGTACAATTTAAAAAACCGCATGGTGATGGCGCCTCTTACTCGGTGCCGTGCTGATATGAACACACGGGTGCCGACACCCATGATGATTGAGTATTACCGTCAGCGGGCTGGAGCCGGCCTCATCATTACCGAAGCCACCGTTGTCACCGCGAAAGGCGTCGGTTATCCGGCAACACCTGGAATTTATAGTGACGGTCAAGTTGCGGCCTGGAAAAAAATCACGAAAGCCGTGCACGATGAGGGCGGAATCATTTATCTTCAGCTCTGGCATTGCGGCAGATCCTCGCACTCGTCTTTTCTTGGCGGCGAATTACCCGTTTCGTCATCGCCCATCGCCATCCCAGGACAAATTTATACGCCGCTGGGTATGAAGCCCTACGAAACCCCGAGAGCCTTGACGATTGATGAAATCAAGCAAGTGCCGGCTCTTTATGCTGAAGGAGCGAAAAAAGCGATGGAGGCGGGGTTTGACGGCGTTGAAATTCACGGGGCCAACGGATATCTCATCGATCAGTTCCTTCGTGACGGCGTTAATCAGCGGACCGATGAATACGGGGGAAATATTGCAAACCGCACGCGGCTTCTTCTTGAAATCGCGGAAGCCGTCTGCAAAGTCTGGGGCAAAGACCGTGTGGGTCTTCGTTTATCACCAGGCGGAGCCTTTAACGGAATGAGTGATTCAGACCCCGCCGGTCATTTTAGCTATATCACCGAAAAAGTTTCGGATCTTGGCATTAGTTATCTTCATATCGTCGAAGCGGACAAAGATGATTTGCGGCATGGAGGAACCCGGGTCGACAGCCTTCCTTTGAGAAAAAAATTTAAGGGAAGCTTTCTTATTTGCGGCGGCTACACAAAAGAATCGGCCGAAACAGCCCTCAGTGAAAACCGGGCGGATCTCATCGTTTTCGGAAAATTATTTCTCGCGAATCCTGATTTGCCAAAACGCTTTGAGAATGATGAGCCCCTGAATGCCTGGGATGAGCCCACTTTTTATGCCGGCGGGGAAAAAGGCTACATCGATTACGCCTTTTCAAAATCGAGGCGATAAACACTATGCATAAAACACGGTGCGGATGGGCAACGAATGATCCTATTTACATTAAGTACCATGACACAGAATGGGGTGTTCCTGTTTATGATGACCGCACGCTCTTTGAGTTTTTACTTCTCGAAGGAGCTCAGGCAGGTCTCAGCTGGATCACTATCTTAAAAAGGCGGGAAGGATACCGCAAAGCCTTCGCTCATTTTGATGTCAAAAAAGTCGCGCGCTTTACACCGGCCAAAATTAAATCACTGCTAAAAGATCCTGGAATTATCCGCAACCGTCTCAAAGTCCGCTCAGCCGTCACAAATGCCCAGGCTTTTTTAAAAATCCAGAAAGAGTTTGGGAGTTTTAATCAGTATCAGTGGCAGTTTGTCGGCGGAAAACCGCTTCAAAATAAACGCGCCTCTTTAAAAGAGCTGCCGGCCGCTAGCCCCGAGTCAGACGCGTTCAGCCGCGATTTAAAAAAACGCGGGTTCCGGTTTGTAGGCTCCACCATCATGTACGCCCATATGCAGGCAGTCGGAATGGTCAATGACCATGTCACCTCGTGTTTCCGCCACCGGGAAGTTCAAAAACTCTAATCCCGTAATCTTTTTTTCTGTTTTGCCGATAACACCTTCACGGCGTTAACTCAAAAAAAGGAGTGTTATGAAAAAATTCATATTGATTATGGCAGTGGCAATCCTATTCTCAGGATCATTAGCATTCGCTGAAGACCAAGGTATGATGGGAAATTCTGGCGGAGAGGATCAAGGAATGATGATGGGCGGCCCTCAAGGTCAGGGAGAAGGGCGGGGCAAAATGAATCCCATGATGATGAAGGGAATGATGCAGAAGGATTCTCTTGTCGCGACTTCTGACGGCGGCGTTGTCGTTCTCTCGGGACCTAGACTTTTAAAGTATGACGCGAATCTCACGCTCGTGAAGGAAGTGGAACTCCCCAAAGGCAAGCCGCCCGCACGCCCCGAAGGACAAAATGGACAAGACGCTCAAGCTGGCGATAGCGAACATTCTCATTAAAAGAACGATCCGTGAATGAATTCTGATAAAAATCCATCCATCATTTACGGTACAGCATGGAAAATCGAAGCCACGGCCGAGCTGACAAAGCTCGCCGTGACTTCAGGCTTCCGGGCCATTGATACAGCGAATCAAAAAAAACATTACCGCGAAGATTATGTGGGAGATGCTCTACTCGCGCTGAAAAGTCAGGGGATTAAGCGGGAAGATTTATTTCTTCAAAGCAAGTATACCTATCAGCGGGGGCAGGATCACCGCTTGCCTTATGATCCAAAAGCGGATTTTGGCACCCAGGTCCGGTCATCTTTCGCTTCCACGCTTGAAAATATGCATACGGATTATATCGACTCTTATTTGCTGCATGGTCCAAGCGATTATGAAGGCATGAAAGACGCCGACTGGGAAGTCTGGGGCGCTATGGAAACGCTGCACCAATCCGGACAGACACGGATGATTGGGATCAGTAATACGGGCATCCAACATTTAAAAGAACTTTGTGAAAATCCAAAGGTAAAAGTCAAACCCCAGGTGGTTCAGAACCGGTGTTTTGCCGCCAGGGGCTGGGACAAGGAAGTGCGCGAATTTTGTTTGGCTAACAAAATTATTTATCAGGGATTTCTTTGCTGACAGCCAATCAGCAGGTTTGGTTCCATCCAAGCGTCGCCGAAATTGCTGTCCGTAACGGACTCACGCCTGAACAGGTGCTTTTCCGTTTTGCCATTCAAATCGGAATTTTGCCGATCACAGGAACCACAGATCCCGAACACATGAAACAGGATCTTGAAACCGTAAAACCGGGGGCTGTTCAATTATCCGCCTCCGACCTCGATCGGATTCACTCAATTTCCGAGTAAACCCAAGTCCTTCTCAATACCCGCCAGATCAATGCGTCTATGTGATCACGGTCACTAACGGGGAATAAATGCCGTCTATACTATGGATAGAGCCGCGCCTGGCTGCAAAGACGTAAAGGAGATTTTATGAGTATGATTCAGCCTTCAGATTATAAAGAAAGCGGGCTTTATCTCATTTTTCCTGACGGAAAAACTCTCACTCTCACACACAGCATGATCGAAGAGCGGAGCGCCGCGATTCTGGCGAATCCCGAATTGATTCCGCCTCAGGTGAAAGAGGCCGAAGAGTTTCAGCTTTGCACGATTTGCCCTAAGCACGGTACACCTGGCGAAACTTGTCACGCCATCCGGCCCATTTTGGCCTTCTGGGAAAATCTTGATGAGCATCTTTCCTATGACCAGGTCACCGCCGTTTTTCGGGGAAATTCTCCAAGTGAAATCATGATTGCCGAAACCACCATGCAAAGAGCTCTCCAGTATCTTTCTATCATGAGTCTGATGTATTACTGTGAAACAGGAAAAAAATACTGGAAATACTTTTACGGGGTTCATCCCTTGATGGGAACCGAGGATGTCGTGATCCGCGTTTACATGAATATGTTCTGGATGTGTGAAGGCAATCTTGAAAAAACACGGGCGCTCATCACAAAATTTCATGACGAGATCACCACTACCACGCGCTGTCAGCTCGGACGAATCCGTTTATTCTGCAAACATGACTCCTTTCTAAACGCGCTGGTGATTACTCAGCTCGCATCCGAATTTCTCGCGATGAACGCGGAAGATGTCATCCGGCGTCACGTTTCAACCTTTGACCAATCCTTTTCTTTATAGCGTCAGCCCAAAAAAACCCCCAAAAAAGTAAACTCCTATGAACGGCTATAAACGATTATAATAGCCGCCTGTTATCATCCTCTAAATTCGACCACAAAGGAGCAACTATGGGAGCCTTAGAAGCATCAGAAATTCGCGTCGGAACCGTCCTTAAAATCGGAAACAGCTACTGCACCGTCCTCACGCAGGAAATTCGAGGCACGGGAAAGATGAGTAAGAAGGTTCAGCTGGGTCTTCGAAATCTTGAAGACGGCAATTTCAGCGAAAAAAGTTTTAACGCCGGAGAAAAAGTTGAGGACGTGGATGTCATGCACGTCAAACTTCAGTATCTTTACAAAGACGGCGAACAGTTTGTCTTCATGAATCAGGAAACCTATGAACAGTTTCCGCTTTCAAGCAAGGCCATCGGCAAACAGGCTGTTCTTTTAAAAGAAAACATGGAAATTAACTCGCTTTATATTGGCGATAAACCCGTCAGCCTTGAGTTTCCGAGGACGGTCGACATGAAAGTTATCACAACCCCGCAAGGAAGCGGCAGCGACGGCAATTATAAAGAAGCCGAGCTGGAGAATGGAATCCTGGTGAGGGTACCTCAATTTATCAAGCAGGATGAAATGATCCGCATTAATACCGCCGATTTCACTTATGCCGAGCGTGTCGCAAAGTAAGTAAAATTCAAAAAGGAATTCAATCATGAAGCCAAAACTCTATCAATATGCCGCTTGTCCCTTCTGCAACAAAGTCCGAACGATCCTTAAATATAAAGGCGTGGATTTTGAAACGGTAGAAGTGCATCCGATGAACAAGAAAGAAATCGCGTTCTCAGCCAATTACCGGGCGGTGCCTATTTATATTGATTCCAACGGCATACAGGTCAATGACTCGACCCCGATCATGAAGTGGATTGATACCGAATTTCCCGCGCGGAAAGTTTTTGCCGTGGATGCGTCTGAGAAAACACGTGAAGATTATTGGCTCGAGTGGTCAGATAAGTTTGTGAAGGGTGTGCCCGCCGCGATTTATGATACATTCCCAAACGCTCTGACTTCGTTTAACTACATCACAAAGATTGCCAAGTTTAACTGGTTCGAAAAACAATTCCTCAAAGTGTTCGGGGCGTTTGTCATGTCTTTAGTCGCGAAGAAAATCAAGAAACGCGAGCAAATCGATGATCCCGCCGAATTCTTGAAAACCAAAGCCGGGGAGTGGATTCGGGGTCTTGAAGGCCGTTCGTTTATGGGAGGAGCTCAGCCCAATGGCGCTGACTTGGCTGTTTACGGAATCTTTCAGTCGATCACGGATCTCAAGGCGGGGGATTTAATGCGTCAGAATGCTGAGTTCGCTGCCTGGCTTGACCGTGTCCGTGAATCGATTGACGCCGCCGCTGATATCGCGCAGGCCTCCGCTGGGTAGTCTCTTTATTCCGCTTTTCCTCAGTCTTTTTTCATTCTGGGAAAATGATCATTATTGATATACATTTTTCTCTGAAAAAGGGCGATATACTTCTTGTATGGACAAGACCGTGTTAATTATTGATGATGAGCCCGATTTAGTCGAAATCGTCAAAAGCCATGTGGAAGATGCGGGTTATTTGGTTCAGGCAGCACGCGACGGCAAGGAAGGGCTTAAAATCGCGAGAGCCATTAATCCTGATCTCATTATTCTGGATATCGGAATGCCCGGAATGACGGGACTGGAAATGCTCGAGAGACTTCGGCAAACTCCAGGCCTCCAATCCACGCCGGTTCTTATGCTGAGCGCGCAAGGGCAAAGCACAAATATTTTTGAAGCTGACCGGCTTCGGGCCGCTGATTTTCTCATTAAACCTTTTACGCGAGAGGAATTAATTCTTGCTGTTCAGCAAAACATACGGTAATCACCCAAAGTCATTGGAGGGGATATGAAAAAAAACGCGGCTCTGCTTGCGTTAATGCTCCTCGGAATTTTAGCGTTGGCGGGCTCATCCAACGCGTACGCGGATGAAGACGCTCCCTGCGTGATTGACGGGGATACCTGCGTGATGGGAGGCGCTCCATGCTGCAGCGCTCTATCAAAATGTAAGGGATTTTTTCCAGCCACCACATGCCAGGCGGACTTTGATAAAAATCAGTAGAAAGTTTTACGCGGCTTTAGGCTGGGCGGCGTGAGATGGAATATCGAGTAAGCATTGGCCTGCCGCTTGTTCAGAAATCTGTTTTGCTTCCGCGGAACCATCCTGCAAAAGTTTTTCAGCAGCAGCCTTCATTTTTGGATCCTGCGTAAATGTTTCTCTTACCACACCGTCAAAAAGAAAATTAGCGAGCGCGAGAAAGCTCATCCCTTGACTCGGCATTAAATAGTGGGGCGAAGTCTTTCCGGTTTTCCAATCGATCGAATCAATAAACCCGTAGGTCAAAGGCTTCGGAGCCGGCGCCGTTTCTTCAGTCATCTTCACTTCTGATTCCTGATTGGCGGTATCCGCCGCTTCGCCTTTAGTTGAAGAGGCTTCACCGGGAATAGGAACAACCGTCTGCAAATTTGAATCCGCGGCAGTTCCTGGGAACCAAAGGGCTTTTCCGTCTGACAAATAAGAAATGGACGATGTAAGACCGCCCGTAAACTGAATTTGACCGGGGACGTAAATTCCAGCTTTCGCGCCAAGCCCCAGCAGTTCGCCGAGCCGAGCGGGATTCGCCAGCTTCACCGCTAAGTCCGGCTTAACCGAGGTTCCATAACTTAATGTTTTTACCCAATCTTTCAGGGCGGAGGAATCGGTCACCGCAAAACCCATGGCCTGGATGAGGCTGCTTAGCGCCGGCTGATCATAATTCGCAACCGCGGCGCCATGTCCGCTTTCTAAGAAAGAAGAAAGTTTTTCAATCTCACCGTGCTGATTTAAAAAGAAAACTTCAGTACCGGAACTGACAGCCCAAAGTTTCGAGGCGCCTCCCGGAACGGGCTCCAGCAGACAGGAAAAAGACTTTCCGTCTTTTAAAAGCAGCCGGCAGGGTGTGTAGACAAGCGATTCGGCACCCAGACCCAGCAATTCTCCGGCGAGAGAAGGTTCGGGCAAGGATTCCGTTAAACCTGATTTTAAAACCGAGCCGGGACGGATGGAATTAATCAAAGATTGAAAAGAGTTTCCCCCAGAAGGGGAATATCCTAAAACCGGCGCGAGTTTTTCAAAAGCCGACGTGTCATATTTCACCGAAGTATCAGGAAGCGCGGCCGCGTCAACATAGTCGCTCAGTTTGGATAATTTTCCTTCGCGGTTCAAAAAGAAAACTTCAAGCGCGTCCAGAACAGCCCACGGTTTAACTGCTTTGATATTATCGCCGGCCGGCAAAACCGGCGCGGAAACAGGGGAAGAACCGGAAACCGCGGAAATTGCCGCTGGGGCAGCCGTGTCGGTTTTCGATTCCGCGACAAATGCCGCGGGAACCGTAACGCCGCTTTTAAACGAAGGGGTGTATTCCACTTTTCCAGGAACGTAAAGGCCGGTCTGCGAAGCAAGCGCGGTCAAGTCTCCCAAATCTGAGAATGGGCTCAGCGACTGAATCAGTTCTTCCTTGAGCACTGTTCCGCGCGTGAGACTCGCGATAGAATCTGTTGGCGACGAACCATTGAGTTCAGGGGTGGACGCGGTGATTAAGGTTTCCAGCGGTGATTTTTCGTATTGAGAGATTTTTTCGTTTTCTTTTGCGCGATCAATAAAGGAAGAAAATTTTTGAACATTGCCTTCTTTATCCAGAAAATAAACTTCGCGGTTCCAAATAAGCGCCCAAGGTTTAGGAGCTCCTTCTCCCGAATGAGAAAGGATGACCGGCGCGGTCCTGCCATTGGTAAAATAAATTTTGCCCGCAGAGTAAAGTTCGAGCCTTGAGGCCAGCGCGAATAAATCGCCGGCGAGGGAAGGTTTGGAAAGGGTTTCCGCCAGTCCCTGCTTGATCTGAGTTCCCGCAGTGATTCCTGAAGTGATTTTCTTAATGGTTTCTCCGGGCGCGAGAGAATACCCAATCGCTTCTGCCAATTTAAGAAAAGCTGTTTCATCAAAAGAGGGGACTGAAATTTCTTTTTGCGCGGGCACAACCCAATCACTGAATTTCTGGATTTTTCCGTCACGGTCTAAAAAGTAAACATTCGTCGAGTCAATCAGCGCCCATGGCGAAACAGATTTCATGGTGTCGTATCCCGCCGCAACGGAATCAGATGCTGTTTGCGACACGGCCGGTTCGGCCGGCGGCGCTTCTGGAATCGAGGGACGCGCCCCCATTTTTTCAAGCGTCTTTAAATTCGCAATGACTTGATTAGGAAAATGTTCAATCGCAAGAATCGAAGCATAAGGCGCCACAATTTCATCACGAAGGAGACCGTAACCCACATAGTTGCCGCGGGTATCGAGCGATGCCGACCAGCCCCAAACAGGCGCGCCAATATTTGCCGCGTGCGTCATTTGAGATTGGGTATAATTTTGCTGTGAGAAACCCATCATGGTTTCACGCTCATCAATAAAAAGGCCCGCGAGATAAGGCATATAAGCGCCGCCATCTTCATAGCCAGGCACAAAAAACCATACGCCGTCTTTCTGCTGAATAGGACGAATCATCGCGTCCCAGTGCTTCTCGGGCGCGAACCCCCGCGCAATCATATAGAAGCTAATAAGTCTCGCTTCCGACGCGAAAAATTTGTTGTACCAATTTCCCCATGGCTGAGACACCGCGAAATTTTTTGCCGCGGCATCGTATCCGCCTTTCAGCCATCCGCTTTTAGGGTCATATAAATTTTTAAACCGCATCCCGCGCAAAAGACCGCCGATCGGCTGACGCATCTCATCCGGAAAAACTGAAAGCGCTAATTGAAGACCGCCGACTAAATTGGTGACGTGTTTGCTGTAAGAAAATTGATTGATTCCGCTGATAGGTTTTAATGAGCGCGCGGCAAGCCAAACACGCGGAAAACCTTCCCATTTTTCCATTTTGGCAAGACTGTCAAGCACCGGATTAATTCTCGCGAGCGCTTCTTCTTTTGTAATTAAATTTGTTTTATAGGCAATCACCGTCGCGGCTAAATAAAGCCCGACATTTGAAATGGAAGTGGCGGGCTGACGCGCGTCAGAATCATACGGCAGTCCTGTTGAAGGCTCCACAAAAGTGGAAATATAGCGCCAGGTATCTTTATACACATCCATTAAATAATCACGGTCCGCGGGAGAGAGTGTAAATTCAGGCGCATTCGCGGAGGTAGTAATGACAGGCTGACGGGCTGCCGCGAAAACGGGCGAGGTACCCGTCGGAGCCGACATTAAACAAAGCAAAAATAACGTGAATGGAGTGAGGGCCCGAGAGCGCAGAGTTTTTATAATGGACATGATTTGCCTTTCAATTTTTTTGGGAATGGAAACAATAATATAGAGTAAAATTCGCCTCTTGTCTAACGCAGAGAAAAAGCTAATTCGGACTTTTTCTATATGATAAGTCCTGCAATATCTTTTTAGTCGATGCGCAATTCTCAGCCATAAGTTCGCTGGACAAAGCCGCATAAATCTTGGATTATACCCCCCTTCATGAAAACAGCTGAATTTGATGTCTGTATTGTAGGAGGGGGACCCGCGGGAATGCTTGCCGCCCTCCTCTTAGCCAAAGGCGGTAAACGGGTTCTCGTGATTGAACAGCATCATGATTTCGCGAGAGAATACCGCGGCGAAGTATTGATGCCGCGGTTCACACAAATCATGCGGCATGTCGGCCTATTTGATCATCTCGAAAAATATCCTCACCGGAAACTGCCAGGCCTTGAAGGTTTTTATCACGCGAAGCGGTTCATACGTATCGGCATCGATAAAATTGCGCCCGAAGTTCCTTTCGCGGTATGGATGCCTCAGCCGGTCATGCTCGCGGCTTTTCAGGATAAAGCCAAAGAACTTTCAACTTTTAATTTATGGTTCAACACCGGCGTCAAAGAACTCATTTTCGAAAACGGAATTTGCAAAGGCATCATCGCTGAAAAAGATCATGAAGCGGTTGAGATCCGCGCGAAAGTGATTGTCGGCGCCGACGGCAGATTTTCAATGATCCGAAAACTCGGTCATTTTGAACTTGATCAGGAAAGCCATAAATTTGATCTTGTCTGGTTTACCGTTCCCGAACCGGAAAACTACGATCATCAAGTTCAATTTTATCTTTCAAAAAGCCGCAACTATCTGATTCTTCCGAAATATCCGAAGTCACTGCAAATCGGTGTGGTCGTACCCGCCGGAGAATTTACCCATTACCGGCGGGAAGGCATTGAATCCTTCAAAAAAATTCTTTTAGAAACCGGCCAGCCGATCATTCAAAAATTCGCGCGGGAAGTCACTGACTTCCATTCATTCTTTCTTCTTCAGGCAAAAATCGAACACGTCAAAGAATGGGCCAAAGACAGCTTGCTCTTAATAGGGGATGCCGCTCACACCTGCTCACCTGCGGGGGCTATCGGGGTTTCTGTGGCAGCTCAAACCGCGGCAACCGCAGCCGATGTCATTTTTTCCTGCTTTGAGAAAAACGATTTTTCAAAAAGCGCTTTGTCAAAGGTTCAGCAAACGAGGGATGCCGACGTTCTTGGCATCCTTAAAATGCAGGAGACCGTTTCGGGTCTATTGTTTCCCAAGTCGCGATTCTTTCAGAGCTGGATCGTTCCCGCCGTTCTTTTTTTGATCGCGAAGCTTGGAATATTTAAGATGTTTCAACGGAGGCTGATGGTGTTACAATCGGAGCTTACCATTTCGGAAGAATTAATTTTTACAGAACCGTGCCCGGCGGAGTCCGGCGCACCGAATCATTAAGGAGATTTTATGAGCAAGCGGGTATTATCTTTTCATTACACATTAACGGGAACCGACGGCAAGCAAATTGACAGCTCCCGCGGCGGCCAGCCTTTTCCTGTCATGGAAGGCTCCATGCAAATTATTCCGGGCCTCGAGGAAGTTCTTTTTAAAATGACTAAGGGCGAAAAAAAAATCGTCCAGGTTCCCGCGGAAAAAGCTTATGGAAAATTTAATGATAAATTAAAACTCAAAGTTCCAAAATCAAAACTGCCCGCATCTGATCTGCAGGTGGGCATGCAGTTTCGCGGCGGAAATGAAGAACACGCGCCCATTTTTACCATCATCCAAATTGAAGGCGATACTGTTCATTTAGACGGCAATCATCCGCTGGCGGGCCAAGACCTGACTTTTGATGTTGAAGTCGTGGAAATCCGCGAAGCCACTGCCCAGGAAATGCAGCATGGACACGCGCACGGCGCTCATGGACATGATCACTAAGAAAAAACTTTTTGCCCTTTCGGCACTGATATTTTTTTTACCTTCTTTTTTTTGCTTGGCGGAAACGCCGGCAAAACAGAATGAGACAAAGAAGGAACCTTTCAAAGCCTCAACGCTGTGGGGAATCCGCAGAGGGCCGAACGCGCCTAAAGAAAAAGAGACAGAAAAGCCGAAATCCGATGAACGCGCGGACGCAATCAATGAATATTACAGAAAGCGGGCAACGGGCGAATTAGGAAGCCCGCAGTCCAGTTCCGCGAAAAGCACTTCGAGCTCTTCACAATGTCAGCAAGGATCATCAAAATGAAAACATCAAAAATGATTCTACCGATTTTAGCTTACGCGGTGAGTGTTTATGTCTCCTGGAAATTCTGCGCGGGTTATTGGGTGGTGGGCCCGGTTTTCGCGGCCGCTCTGATTATCGCGAACCTTGACACCGTGAGAAAAAAATTCTCGCTCAAACCTTACGGCCTCGTGATTCTTTCAACCTTGATTTACGCGCTGGTTTTCTGGATCAGTGAAAAGGGCTGGCGCCTTCAGCCGGAGTGGCTCGATATGCTGGCGGGATCACTTTCCGCGGGTGTTATTCTCGGAAGCGTTCTGATGCCGGCACTTCACGCCTCCCTTTACGGCTTCGAAGTAAAAAATGCGCAGATCACTTCGGCCGCTCTTATTGTTTCATGGTACGTGTGTATTTCGCTCTCACTCATGAAGGAATATATGGGGCTAAGGCTGCCTATCAGCGAAGGACTTCTCGCGATTGCGTTATGGCAGGGGATTTATCTTAACCGGATGAAACTTAAATAAGTTTTTCGGTACGAGTTTTTGTCTCAAGAAGAATCTTGGGATTAAACTTTGCGAGTTCCGGCGCAAGCTGATTCAACAGTTCTTCGGCGGCTCTTCGATGGTCCGTCAACTTCACTCCAAGAACATGAACCGCACCTAATTCATCCTTCACAAATTCATGCTCACGCGAAATTTGATTTGCCGACACATCCCGTTTAGGCTTTACCAGCGGACGAATCCCGGCATCCGAGCACAAAATATCAGAATCCTTAAAGTTCTTGCCGGGAAAAAACTTATTTAGCGAACCAAGTAAATATTTAATTTCTTTTTCAGTCGCCGAAACTTGATCCGGCGTCTCGCAGATTCTTTCCGTCGTACCTATCCGTGCGCGCTCACCCCGGTTGATCATAAAAAAAAGACGGCCGTCTTCCGCTTCCAAAATCGCGGAATAATTCGAGAATTTTTTTATTTCAATATGGGCGCCCGCGATCGGCATAAGCATTTGATCACTTTGAGGGGCGGCCGATCTCCGCACTTGATCCGCCCACGGACCGGACGCGTTGATGATTTTCCGGCACCGAAACAACTGCCGCTCTCCATTTATCTCAGCCGCAATCTCATAAGTCATGCCGTCAGTTTTTTTTATGTAGGTTTGCACTTCGGCATGTTCAAACGCGGCGGCTCCTGATTTTACCGCGGAATTTATAATCGCTTTCACCAAGGCTTGATCATCAGTTGTGTGATCCCAGACAATCACTCCGCCCAAAAGCCCTTCGGGATTTAATTCCGGCAGAAGCTTCAAAACAGATTCTTTAGAATTTAAAATTTTAGACAGGTGAGGATTTCCATTGATCCGCGCGAGTATACCGTACAGGTATGTTCCAAAATAAACGGACAGAGGCCGCCGCTTTCCATTTTTATAGATCGGCACAATGAGGGGAATCGGGCGGATCAATTTGGGCGCTAAAACCTGAAGCCGATGGGTTTCGCGCAGCGCTAAAAAAACAAACCGCAAATTTTCCCAAAACCCTTCGACCCTTCCCGCGCAAAGTTCTTTCCACGCGATTTCAAGATACCGGAGACCGCCATGAATCAGCTTCGAACTTTTGGAGCTTGTTCCGGAACCAAAGGAATTTTTTTCAAGCAAAACCACGCTCGCGCCGCGAAGAGCGGCATCACGGGCAATGCCCGCGCCGGCAATGCCTCCGCCGATAATACCCAGATCATAAATCTTGGATGAATTTAAAGTCATAAGTAGATGAGTATATTATCGGGCTTCTTAATAAGCACTGAAGCTCCTTTAGTTATTGATTGCGGGAGACCGTACGGCTAGAATACGTCCTTATGCTTCGAGCCCTCATTTTATTTCTTTTTCTAGCGTCTTTCGCCCCGGCCAAACTCATGGCTGAGCCCAAAATTGAAGTCTCCCTTTCGGGAAAACAAGTCACTGCGGACCAATCCACAATTCTTCAAATTCAGGCGGAATGGCCCAAAAGCGAAGGCGCTTACTCCTTCGCGCTGCCCGACTTAAAACTCCAGAATCTTATTTATATCCAGCAAGGGCAATCCCAGGAAAACTATAATCAGGGGGATACACTTTGGACACGCAAAATTTTCACGATTGAACTGAAAGCCGAACCCAAGAAAAAAGAAGGCATCATTGGGGCGTTTAGCCTTCCTTATCTGGACCCCGAAACCCAAAAAGGCGGTACCCTTGAAGTCGGAGAACAAAGGGTCCGTATCCATACGCCTTTGCCCTCATGGTTATGGCCCTCTATGGGAGGAATCCTGGCTCTTGCCAGCGGGGTAGGGGGATGGCTCGCTCTACGGGCCAATAAACGCAAAAAAGAGGCCTCTATAGCGCCCTTGCAAGATGCCCCAGAGCTCGGCAAGGTTAAAGCTCTGATCGAAAGACGCGGAGACAAACAGGCGAAAGATCTGCTGCTGGATTTGGATGCCACTTTACGGCAATTCCTGACGTCTTATTATCAACTTGGTCTTGAGCGGAGCGCGGGAGAGAATCAGATTTTGCGGGGTCTTAAAGCGAAACAGATCCCGCAGGAAGAAATCGCTCCGGTCGAAAAACTTTTCAATGAAATGGGGCAGGCTAAATTCGCGGCCAACGCGGTCAGCGAATCTGAACTTAGAGATTTTCAGCGTGAAATCATCCGTTATCTCGAAACTAAAAAAGTTGCAGGAACAGTTTCATAATCAACAGGAGGAAGTGGTATGGATAGTGCGATTCAGGAAATTAACCGGAAAGTCCGCGACGCGAACACAATTCTTAAAGATCTCTTGCGCGAAATCGGCAAAGTCATCGTCGGTCAACAGTATTTGATCGAACGGCTCTTGATCGCGCTTTTGGCCGACGGCCACATCCTTATTGAAGGGGTGCCGGGTCTTGCTAAAACGCTGTCGGTAAAAACCCTGGCGCGCGCGGTCAACACAAAGTTCCAGCGTATTCAGTTCACACCGGATCTTTTGCCCGCGGATTTGATCGGCACGCTGGTTTACAATCCGAAAGACCATACCTTCACCACAAAAAAAGGGCCGATCTTCTCCAATATTATTCTCGCGGACGAAATCAACCGCGCGCCTTCCAAAGTTCAGAGCGCCCTGCTTGAAGCCATGCAGGAACATCAAGTCACGATCGGAGAAACCACTTTTCCTCTCGCGGCGCCTTTTATCGTGCTCGCGACTCAAAACCCGATTGAACAGGAAGGCACTTATCCGCTGCCCGAAGCCCAGGTCGACCGTTTCATCATGAAGCTTGTTGTCACTTATCCGACAAAAAAGGAAGAAAAAGAAATTATGGAACGCATGTCGATGGGTAAAGACATCGATGTTCATCCCGTTATGGAACCCGAAAAAATTCTTGAGCTGCGCAAACTCATGAATGAAATTTATGTGGATGAAAAAGTCAAAGATTACATTCTTGATCTTGTGTTCGCGACTCGCGACCCGGATGCCTATAAACTATCCGCTCTGAAACCGCTCATATCGTACGGCGCTTCACCGCGCGCGAGCATTATGCTGACACGGGCGGCAAAAGCTAACGCCTTTATGCAGGGCCGCGGCTATGTCACTCCGGATGATGTTAAGCAAATCGGCATGGACGTTCTTCGCCACCGCGTCCTTCTGACATACGAAGCCGAAGCCGAAGATATGACTTCTGAAAAAATTGTTCAGAAAATTTTTGATCAGATTGAAGTGCCGTAAGCAAATGTTATTTTTTATGTCATTGCGAGGAGCGGATTTTGCGACGAAGCAATCTGGTTTTCAAACAGATTGCCACGCTCCCTTCGGTCGCTCGCAATGACGGCAGGCAAATAAATGATCCCAAAGGAAATTCTGCGCAAAGTCCGGCGCATTGAAATCCGGACAACGCGTTTGGTCAACGACCTTTTCGGCGGAGAGTATGAATCCGTCTTTAAAGGCCAGGGCATCGAATTCGCGGACGTCCGCGAATATGTGCCTGGGGATGATATCCGCACCATTGACTGGAACGTCACGGCCCGCTCCCAAAAACCCTTTATCAAAAAATTCGTCGAAGAACGCGAGATGACGGTTCTTTTCATCGTCGATATGTCCGGCTCGCAATATTTCGGAACGGGGGAGAGATTAAAATCAGAAGTCGCCGCCGAAATTACCGCGCTGTTAGCTTTCGCGGCGGTGAAAAATAAAGACAAAACAGGCCTTCTCATCTGCACCGACGAAGTAGAAAAATACGTTCCGATGAAAAAAGGCAAAATGCACGTCCTCCGCGTCATTCGTGAAATTCTTTTTTACAAACCCAAAGGCAAAAAAACACGGCTCGCGGCCGCAATTGAGTACCTCAATCAAATCCTGACCCGCACCGCCGTCGTTTTTATCATCTCGGACTTTCTTGATACCGGATACGAAAAACCAATTAAGGTCCTTAGCCGAAAACATGACGTCATCGCCATTCATCTCAAAGACCGCCGGGAAAAAGAATTTGTCGACGCGGGCCTCGTTGAGCTCGAAGACCGCGAGACTGGACAAACGATCATGATTGATTCTTCTCAAAAGAAACTGCGCGAAAGTTTAAAAAAATACAGCGCCTCTTTAGATGAGAAACTGGATAAGTTTTTTAAACAAATGGGCATTGATAAGGTCGCGATCGCGGCCGAGGGCTCCTATGTGGAACCCCTGATGAAATTTTTTAGAGTCCGCGAAAAGAGATTATGAAAAAACTTTTTATATTATTTTTTCTTATTTTATTGGGATCTGCCGCGGGCACGCTTCAAGCGGCGCCGAAAGAGCCCGAAATATCCGTTAAAGCAGAGGTTAACCGGGCATTTCTCACAATCGGTGATCCGGTGGAATATACAGTTACGATCCGCCACGATCCCGGCATTCAAGTCCTCACGACCGTTCCGCCTCCCGACAGCGATGTTTTAAAAATTAAACGGGTCGAGGACATCAAGCAGAAGGACGGCAAAAAGATTATTGAAGGCCGTAAATTTATCCTGACGACATTTCAGCTTGGTGAGTTTGTGCTGAATCCCGTAAAAATCGAGTACCGCTCCAGCACCGGCGCGGCCCAATCGATCAGCACCGATTCTATTTATATGACCGTCAAAAGTGTCGCCGAAGGTGAAAATAAAACGGATATCCGGGGCGCGAAATCGGTGACGACGATCAAGTTCAACAAAAAACCTTTCATCATTGCGGTCGCTATGATTTCACTGCTTCTGCTCGCGTTTATCATTTACCGCATCCTTAAAAAATCGCCCGAACTTTTAAAACCCTCAGAACCGCCCATGACCCCGGAGGAAGAGGCTTTATCTCATCTTAATCAGCTTTTTGATTCCGATTTAATCCGCAGGGGAAAAATCAAAGAGTATTATTTACGGTTTTCAGAAATTTTGCGCGTTTATCTTGAAAAGCGCACAGGCATTCTGGCCGGCGAATCGACAACTTATGAAATCAACCGTTTGCTGCGGAATAAAGACGCCGATCCCACGCTGCGTGAAAAAGTAATCGAAGTTTTAGAAGCCGCTGACCTGGCAAAATTCGCTAAATGGAAGCCGGAGCCGCCTGAAATTATTCTGCTTAATCAGAAAGCCAAAGCCGTGATTGAAATCGGAAGCCCGAAAGAAGCTAAAGGAGCCGGCGATGGAGTTTAGAGATCCCGCTTATTTCTTACTTTTGCTTCTGCTTCCAGTCATCTTTTATTTTTCAAAGAAAAGGATGAGTTCTCAAATCGCTTTTTCGAGCCTCAGTTTTTTTCATGACCGTCCGGTTTCTTGGCGTGTGATGGGCTACCGGCTGCTTCCAATCGCGCGGCTTCTTGTCTTCGCTTTATTTATTACCGCGCTCGCTCGACCGCAAAAAGTGACCGCCGAAAAAGATTACAAGACAAATGGTCTCGACATCGTGATCGCTCTTGATATTTCAGGATCCATGCTGGCGGAGGATTTCAAACCTGAAAACCGTTTAGTGGTCGCGAAACAAGAGGCCGCTAAATTCATTATGGGCCGTGAAAATGACCGCATTGGTCTTGTGGTCTTCGCGCGAAAAGCTTACACACAATGCCCGCTGACTTTGGATTATCAGGTACTCATAAAACTTCTCGATGACATCAAAATCGGCATGATCGCGGACGGTACCGCCATCGGTATGGGTTTGGCCACGTCCGTGAACCGCTTGCGTGACAGTAATGCCAAAAGCAAAGTCATCATTTTGGTCACAGATGGTTCCAATAATGCCGGCAATATTGACCCCGTAACCGCCGCCGAGCTGGCCAAGGCTTTCGGCATTAAAGTCTATACGATCTGCATAGGCAGGGGAGGGATGGTGCCCTTCCCGGTCAATGATCCTCTCTTCGGCAAGCGCTATGTGCAGGCCAATGTAGAAATTGACGAGTTGACCCTTAAACGGATTGCCGATATCACGGGCGGTTTGTTTTTCCGTTCCCGGGACCCGCAATCCTTGACCCAAATTTATGAACGCATTAACCAGCTGGAAAAAACCGAAATTAAGGTCCGGGAATACCGCAGTTTTGAAGAGCTTTTTTATTGGTTTCTTTGGCCGGGTTTGATTCTTTTACTTCTTGAAGTCTTGGCTAGCCGCACTGTTTTTATGAAGGTGCCCTGATGCAATTTTACAGCCCATCCGCCCTCATTTTTTTATGGCTCATCCCGGTTGTGCTCGGCATTTTTTGGTTTTCCCAAAAACTTTGGCTGAAACGCCTCGCGAAAATCGGACAAATCCAAACCCTCCAGACCAAACTGATGCCGGCCTACCGCGCCTCCGAATGGTCGATACGGGCGTTTTATCTTGGCCTCGCTTTTTTATTCGCCATCCTGGCCTTATCACAGCCTCAATGGGGTGAAGAAAAAAAGAAAGTTCAGCGCAAAGGAGTCGACATTGTTTTTCTTTTAGATACGTCGCTCAGCATGCTGTCGGAAGACATCAAACCGAACCGTTTGGATAAATCACGGATGGAAATCAAATCTTTCGTGCAGGAACTCAAGGGCGACCGCGTGGGCATGGTGGCTTTTGCCGGATCAAGCTTTCTCCAAACACCGCTGACGCTCGATTACTCGGCTTTCATGCTTTTTCTTGACGCGGTAAAGCCCGGATATATCCCTGATCCCGGAACATCCATTGAACGGGCTGTTTATATGGCCGCTCAATCCTTTCCGAAAGAAAATACCAAACACAAAGCTATCATTCTTTTCAGCGATGGGGAAGACCATGAAGGCGGCGTGGAAGCCGCGATTGAAGCCGCGAAAAAAGCCGGCATACGTATTTATTCGATTGGAACCGGCACTCCCAACGGTGATCCCATTCCTTTAAAGGATGAGAACGGCCGCAAAAGCGGCTTCAAGAAAGATTCCGCCGGCCAAGTCGTGATCACTAAATTGAATCAGCCGCTTATGGAAAAAATCGCCAAAGAAACCGGCGGCATTTATCTGCCGTCAACGCCGGCAGAAGATGAAATCAGAATTATTCTTAAACACATGGAATCGCTCGGCCAAAAACAATTTAAAGAGCAAATGGTCGCTGAGAAAGAAGATCATTTTCAGTTTTTTGTCTTTTGGTCGCTGGTTTGCCTCATTGCTGAAATGCTTGTCAGCCGCAGGAAGAAAATTAAATTGGAGCCGGCCTTAGCTATCCTGCTCGCGTTTTTCATGTTTACCGGATTTTTAGATACCACCAGCGGTCTCAACAAAAAAGCTAATGACCAGTTCGCGCAGAAGAAATACCAATCCGCTGAGGAGCTGTACCAGAAAGCCCTTGTAAAAAATCCGGACGATCCGAGTTTACGCTATAACTTAGGAACGACCAAATACCAAACCCAAAATTATCAAGACGCTGACAAAAATCTCCAGAAAGCACTGGCTACAATCAAGGATCCAGAACTAAAAGCCAAAGCCCTTTATAACTATGGAAACACACAGTACCGTCTTGGAAACTTTGAAAAAGCGATTGATTCGTACAAAAAGGCCCTTGAAATCAACCCGAAGGATCAGGACGCCAAGTACAATCTGGAATTTCTTCAGAATAAAAAAGGTTCGATGGATAAAAAGAACCAAGATAAACAAAATCAGAAACAAAATAAAAATCAAAACCAGCAAAACCAAAATCAGAATCAGCAGCAAAATCAACAGCAGAACCAGCAGCAGAATAACCAGCAAAATCAAAACAATCAGCAGCAGCAGCAAAATCAGCAACAGAACCAACAGCAGAATCAGCAAAACCAACAGCAGAACCAGCAACAGCAGCAAGATCAACAACAGAATCAGCAGGATCAACAGCAGAATCAGGACCAACAGCAGCAAGATCAGCAGCAAAATCAAGACCAGCAAAAACAGGATCAGCAGAATCAAGATCAGCAAAACCAGGGCCAGGATCAGCAAGACCAGCAAAAAGATCAGGGCCAAGAAGATAAGCAGGATCAAAAAGAAGGTTCTCAGGGCGAGAAAAACAAAGAACAAAAGGAACAAGACAAGCAGGATCAAGAGAGTCAGCAGCAAAAAGAACAGGAACAAAAAGAAAAAGAGCAAGAACAGCAGGATCAGCAGCAGGAAGAACAGGATCAGCCTGACCAAAACCAAAAACCTCAGCAAGGTTCCGGTTCCGGGAAACGTCCGCTTCAAGGTCAAATGACCATGGACAGCGCGCTTCAAATCCTTGACGCTTTAAAAGATTCCGAGAAAGAACTCCAAGACTTACGCAAACCTGAGCCGGTCAAAGACCGAGAACGCCAAGTCCTTAAAGACTGGTAACCGAAGGGGAGAGACACGATGCCGATTGCAGAACAAATTGACCGCGACATTGTTACCGCCATGAAAACCAAAGACGCTGACAAATTGGTGCCTCTGCGAATGGCGAAAGCCGCGTTTGGACTGCTCGCGATTGAAAAGAAAAAAGATAGACTCGACGATTCTGAAGCTTCCCAAATCCTGCAGAAACTCGTCAAACAGCGCAAGGAAAGCATCGAGAGCTTTGAAAAAGCCGGCCGAACCGAACTCGCCGCCAAAGAAAAGAAAGAAGCCGAGATTTTACAGGCTTATCTGCCAAAACAGCTCAGCGATGATGAAATCAAAGCGGCTGCTCAAAAGGCCATTGCGGAATCAGGCGCGAAAACCAAGGCTGAGATTGGCAAAGTCATGAAAGCCTTAATGCCGGCCATCCAGGGTAAAGCGGACGGCAAGCGCGTGAATGAAATCCTGCTCAGCCTTTTAGCCTAAAACCCCGGAGCCTTTGACCCTTGGAATCCCGTCCCACGTTCCCTAGGTAGTTACTTTACATAAGATACATTATAGGACGTTATCTGTATTGTATAGTGAGATTCTCTAGGCTGATTACCGCTTATATTCTTTTTCGGGATTCAATACGAGGAATCATATCGCGCTTCAGCGAAGCGACATGATCAATGAATAAATGACCGTCGAGATGGTCAATTTCGTGCTGAACGCACACAGCTTCAATACCTGTAGAGATTTTCTCGCGGCGCTTACCCTGCATGTCTTGCCAGCTGAACCGGACCCAATCATACCGTTTAATATTGGCCGTATAATCCGGCAAACTCATACAGCCTTCACGGCTAGCTCGTTCTTCTTTAAGCTCCAAAATCACAGGGTTAATTAATTGAATCATTTCAGATCCCGGAACCCGCGGACTGACATCGACGAGCGCGACTTGTTTTGATACGCCTATCTGCGGCGCGGCAATCCCGATGCCATGCGGCTGCTGCCGCATGACAGACTCCAAGGTTTTGATCAAATTCGCCAAGTTTGCGTCAAAAACTTTCACAGGATCAGCCTTTTTACGCAAAACAGGTTCCGGAAATAGCCGGATGGCTGGCAGCGGCATAACTTAGAACTCGAGCCTTTCAACGGGCTTGATCCGGACTTCGACACCCAGTTTTTTGGCTATTTTCTCAAGATCCATTTCAACGGATTCAATTTTTACATTTTGAGGAATATCCGCCTCAAGCATCATCGCGTAAATCACATTCGGATTTTTTCCGAGTATCCGGCTGTTTAAATCTGTCACATTCATTTTTTTTGAAGCTAAATACCGGCTGATTTGATAAACAATTCCGGTACGGTCTTTACCGATGGCCGTGATTAAATAACTTTGGCTATTTTTTAAATGCTTTTCACCGCGAACGAGCGATCCTTTCAGTTCGCGCCAAAAAAACCCGAGCTGAGCTGATTTTTCTAATTTTGTGAAATCCCGGCGAATTTTTTCAAGCGCGGCAATGTTTGGACAGCTCATCACCAAAATCATGGAAAACTCGCCTTCCAAAATCGTCATACTGATATCTTCCAGATTACAGCGGCCGGCAGCGAGTACTCCGGTAACCGCCGCGATAATCCCCGGACGGTCCTTGCCGATCACCGTGAGCAGGTACGACTTAAACGGTTTTTTCATTTAAATAACTCTCCTTTTTTGAAGATGAAGCTGTTTTGTCCGGGTTTGAATTTGTCAAAAGGCTCAAATCCGGATAAGTCATAGCCCCGGGCAGTAATCCCCTATAGATAAACGGAATAACGACCCTCCCCTCTTTGTTCTGCATCAGAAGAAGGGACTTACCCCGTTCGGCCAGAAAGCTGCTGAATTTAGGCATCAAAACTAGTTTGGCGCGAAAATCCACATCTCTTTCAATTGCGCTGAAACTGCCATCCGCTTGGATCACAAAGTTGGGATTTTGGACCACAATTTCATCCGCAATAAAACGTCCGCGGACAAACTGAATGTTAGCCTTCATAATGTTAAACGGTGTGTCGGGACGGTCTAGCAAAGCTCTAAAATCGTCCTCAAGAGGCTCTTTTAAGATTCCGTCAAATCCCTTTATCGGGGTCATTTGCCCAAGAATATCCTTCACAAAATTAACTCCGTCCAAGGAACCTTCGCGAATATCTAAAGAACCGGCAGCGCCCAAATACCGCTTCAAACTTTCCGCGTGATATCCTTTGCCATCCAGTTCCAGATCAGCCGTCAGAATCCCGCGGATAAATTCATTCTGCGTCCCGCTGCCTCCATCGCTCCATTTTTCAAGCGCCAATTTCCGTACCGCCAACTTCCCCCGAAATCCCATTTCACTGGTGACCGCGATAGCCTCACCGTCAAATTCGATTTCTTGATCACTCCCAAGTTTAATATTAAATGAGGCCGCGTCTTGAGCCGGCACATATTCGCCGTCAAAAATAACCGGAATTTTAAGCCTCTCTCCTTCCGGGCCGCCTATGAAATTTCCAGAGACCTTGATGGGAACAATATTCGATTGATCATCTTCAATAATTTGCCCTTCAATCTCTGTCATCGTGAATAGTACCGGCGATGATTCGACGGTTTGATCCGAAAACGAAAATGTCCCGTTATGGATTTTAATCACTGGCGATAAACTAAAGTCTGAAAAATTAAATCCGCCCGTATCCATTCGGCGCAAATTCCATTTAGGACTCCACAAATCAGCGCTTGAAAACCGGATGATCCCTTTAAAAATACGGGAGACGTCGAGGATCAAACTGACACGCTCAGACTCCACCCAAGGATTCTCGCCCTTCGCTTTAACATCACGGACATCAAGGGTCCATGGAAACTCCCAGGGACTGAAATACAGGGATGAATAGCTTACATGGGCACCGAGCAAGGAACCGCTCAAGTCTAGAATTGTTTTATTAAAGGAAATCACCATGCCGGCGGCGCTCGCGGCAAGAATTAGTATAAGTACTAGTCGCGGCAGAAATCGGGATCTCATCTCACTGTGAAGATTTTTTGGCAGGCATATCGTAGGACCACATTCCTTCACCCTCGAGCTTTGCCTGCTCTTCGAGCTTAAGGAATTCATCCATTTTTTTAAACGGCGTATCCGCTGATACCTTCGCCGCGCCCGTAGAAATCAAGAAAGCATTGATCATTTTTTTAGATTCGCTGGGATTTTTATTTTGAGTAAAGGGAAAATCAATTTCTTTGTTTTTAACGTAGAGATAAACCTTGCTGATATTTGTTGAGGTATCAATCTGACCTGACTCTTCCTCAATATCAATTTCTTGGCCCGCGAGCAATGTCGGCAAAATACGCAGGGCCTCCGGACGAAGCTCAACCCCAAGCAGCCGCGCGCTTCTGCCTGATTCAAATTCCAGCGTTCCATCCTTAGAAATAGACTTCACGCGGTCTTGACCCGCGAAAACTGCGACGGCTGTCAAAAAAAATAGCGCTGTTGAAAAAAAGAGGATACGTTTTGAGGCTACCATGGAATCATGCTAACAAAGCCATCTCCAATTGTAAAGATGGCAAACCTTACGCGGGATTAGACGGAGTGGCTGAAGAAATGGCTGCTGAGTCCGCGAAACTTACGTATTTAACCATCTCACCGCGGGCATAAATGAGTCCGTGAGGAAAACTATCGGAATCCGGATCGGGCCAAAACTGAACCTTGATCACCGCGTCCGCTCCATAATTTTTTTTAGCTTTTGCGACCAGCTTACTTTTAAGCATTTCTTTGTAATGATCCCCTCGGCCGGGAGTTTTTGCTAAACCTAATGTCATGACTTCGGTGCTCGTCCAAAAAAAAGACCGGGTATTTAACCGTGTCGCAGAGGTATTCACTTCGAGTGTACCCAGCGACTTGTAAGGAATTTCTTTATCTCCTTCGATCGCTTGAAATTTTTCAACTCGCGCGCATCCAAGCCCCATGGGTAAGAGCAATAATATAAATACAGCAGCATTTAGGCGGTTTTTCATGTCTTTTCTCCTTCGTAGAGTATCGGGCTTTGCTCTTAATTCTTTAGCCCGCTTATTGAGCGCCTTTTATCTTCTCCCTTGCCCAGGATAAAGCCTCTTCCCGGTTCTTAAATCGCCCTTCCAGTTGAAGCTCATAAAGCTCGTCAAGAAAAGGCTTCATGGCGGGACCTGACTCCATCCCCAGATGATGCAAGTCATGCCCGTTAACAAAAGGCTTCGGGCGCAAATCTTCTTTTTCAAATTCTTTGAGTTTCTGCAAAAGAAAATAATAATTATCCAGTTTCCCATGGCTTGACTGGCAATCAATTTGATGAAGCTTTAACTCTTCCGCAAAAGTCGGCCGGCTGACGAATCGTTTAAGTTTTCCCGAACGCATTTTTTGCACATCGCCAAATTTCATATGATTCGCCACACATTCGCTGACAGCATCAATTTCTTCATTAGAAAACCGCAGACGCTTCATAATTTCCTGTGTCATCTTGGCGCCGATATGTTCATGCTCATAAAAACGGATTTTTCCGTCTTTCACTGAATACGTGACAGGTTTTGCCACATCATGGAACAAAGCGGAAAGCGCTAGTATCGGTGAAGGCTGGTTGAGTTTTTCGAGCAATAAACCCGTATGAATAAAAACATCGCCTTCCGGATGATAATCAGGCTGCTGCTCCACACCCTTCATGGCTTCAATTTCAGGTAAAATTTCTTTCATGAGACCGGAATCAGAAAGCAATTTAAATCCTTTCGCGGCGCCGGGCCGGGTCAACATCTTCACAATTTCATCGCGAATTCTTTCCGCACTGACTTGCTTAATTTTATGCGCGGATTCACAAATCGCCCGCCAGGTTTTCGGCTCAATTTCAAACCCTAACGATGACGCAAAACGGACCGCTCTAAGTAATCTTAGCTTATCCTCCTCAAACCGCTCATTCGGGTCCCCTATGGCCTTAATGACCCCTTTTTGGAGGTCTTCCCTGCCGCCGACATAATCAATGACTTTATGGCTAAAGGGGTCGTAAAACAGGCCATTAACCGTAAAATCACGCCTCTTGGCATCCTCTTCAGGAACCGTATAAGACACCTCGGTCGGTCGCCTGCCATCGTGATACCCCCCCTCCCGCCGAAAGGTAGCCACCTCGACGGTATGACCTTCCTCGACCACCAAAATCACGCCAAATTGCTTCCCTACAGCAATGGTTTTTGGAAATAGGGCTTCCACCTGATCGGGGGTGGCTGTGGTCGCAATATCAAAATCTTCGGGAGTTTTCTGCATCAAATAATCGCGGACACAGCCGCCCGCTAAATACGCCGTATGAGAATGCTCTCGCAGCTTTGCCGCAATCTTGTAGGCCAGCGCGCCCGCGCCGCCGGAAAAATCCATTGGTAATTCCTTAGCTGGAACACCCGTCGCAGTAAAATTAAGTTTGTGCACAAAAAAAAGACCAGTCAAAGCCAAAATACCAGTGAGCACAATGAGCGGACTTAATCCGATCTTTTCAAATAGTTTCCCCCCAAAATAGCCGAACACAATTTGTCCTAAATTGAAAAGGCTCATTAAGACAGCGAAAAGAGTTCCTTCAACCCCCGATTGCCGCGTTAAGGATGCCGCCGAAGACATCATCGGCAGAATCGCCATACACCCGATGACGCCCCCGAGTAAAACAAAAATAAAGGCGGTTGCTTGATCCGCTATAAAAAGTGTTCCAAAAATATTAATACTGTTCAATATAATGGCCCATTTCAAAATTGTTTTAGGCGGGACCTTCCTGAAAAGTTTCATGTAAAAAAAACTTCCGGCCATCGCGCCGAACCAGCCGAGACTTGAAAGGAGCCCGAGAAAGGTTTCTTTGAATCCCAGCTGCTCTTTCAAATGAAAAAAGAACGGTGTTCCAAAAGAGGAAGAGATGGAAAACAAAACAAGAATGATAATAAAGTTCCGGATATTCGGAGTCCAAACCAGCGTCGCGCAGCGGGCGACCGGGGTCCAGGCATTTTGGAAAAGCGGTTTTTCAATTTTCTTTTCGAGAATCCAGACGGCCGAGACAGTCACGGTTAAAGGCAGGAGCATCGTCACCAAGAAAACATCGCGGGGCTGCCAATGCGCGGCAAGCCACCCTCCGATAAACCCGCTCACTAAAGCGCCAAAGCTGCGGGATCCCCACGAAATACTTTGATAAATGGAACTCGTGAAAGGCGTCGAGTGCTCGACGACAAGTCCATCCGTAATAACATCCGTGGCCGCGAATCCAAGATTCGCGATCACCATGGAAGTCACAATCCATTTTTTGTCCGGCGGCAATACCACCAGGGCCAGCCATCCAATGGAGGATAATATGGAACAAATTAAGAGATAGGGTTTTCTGCGGTAACCAAAAATCGGAAAGCTGTCGGAAAGGAGTCCATAAATAATTTTCAAAACCCAAGGAAATGCCGCGAGCGAAGCCACCGTTGTAATTTCACTGACACTCCAGTTAAGGCTTCGTAAATATAGCGGAAGAGCGATTCCTGAAATCCCAATCGCTCCCTGCACAAAATAAACTAAACCCGCGATAACCGCGACATCCCGCGTATGCTTAAGCAAAAAAGTCTCTCGCCTGTTTCTGTCCCAGCAATTTCATATAATCCCCGTAATCAATGAGGCAAAGGTCGGGTCTTTTTTCGCTCATGCGCTTGGCCCAGTGAAATCTTTCTCCCTGGTGCAGGTCGACACGGCGGCTGGCCATGTATTTAAAAGGTGTCCCGCACTCAGGACAAATGGCCGCCGTGTACGGATCAAGACCAAGCGCCCGGCAAGAAGCGCAATCGGCAGTCAGATCTCCGGAGATAAGAAGATGCTTTTTAATATCCTCAATCTCATAAGAGCGGAAAGTTCTTAGGAATTCCCTGGCCATATTTTCCTCAAAAATGAAAGCGGTGAATTCGGTTTATTAACTGCCCGCAAAACTTCATCTCCTTCACGGACACGGCTTTTTACTTCGATCCCGACTTCTTCTTTGGGCAAAGCTTTTTCAACCGGTTTACGGTCAATCTGAATCGATTTAATTTCCTGAATAAAATCAGTCGTGTGGCCTTTGAATTGCACAAGATCACCCGGCTTCAGTTCTTTTTTTACTTTAATCACCGCGGCCTTCACATGCGGATAATAATGCGTCACGACACCCAAAACATCCGTTTCAGGCTTAACCGCCTTTACTGCTTTCGGTTTTTTGGTTTTTAAAGCCGGTGCTTTTTTCACCTTCTTTTTAGAAGCAGGTTTTTTGGCCTTAACTTTCTTCGATGGGGCTTTTGCCTTCGCTTTCTTTTTCTTCATACTGAATCCTCCGACTCAATTCATCGGCTAAAACCCACAGTTTTTCAAGTCCCCATTATTTTTATAATGACACGTTTACGGCGCCGTCCGTCAAATTCAGCATAATAAATTTGTTCCCAGGTACCCAAATCGAGCTTCCCGGCAGTAATCGGGATGACCTGCTGATGCCCGATCAATAGATTCTTTAAATGGCTGTCTCCGTTTGTTTCACCCGTATGATGATGACGGTAATCCTCCCGAAAGGGACAAAGCCGTTCAAGCCACTCATCAATATCCGCAATGAGCCCGTTTTCGGCGTCATTAACATAAATTCCCGCGGTAATATGCATCGCAGAGACCAAGACCATACCTTCCTGGACCGCGCTCTTTTTAACCAGCGCCTCAACTTTAGGAGTAATATTAATATATTCTCGGTGTTTTTTAGTCTCAAACCATAGGTATTCGGTCAAGACTTTCATGGCAGGAATTACTCTTGAAGAGCGTTTGTTTCAGAGATAATCATTTTAGGATTTTGCTGCTCAAGACTCGTCAGCTTGATTTCGAGTTTCTCAAATCCTTTGACCGCACGTTCATACGAAGACTGAGCATTCGACAAATGACTACCAATCTTTTCAAATTCAATCCATAACTTTTTAAAGTCTGTCTCTAACTGCCCCAAACTTTCGAGAATGATCTGCGCGGAACGCTCAATCTTAAGCCCTTTTAATCCCCTAACAATCACTTCCAGATACGCGTAAAAACTATTGGGCGAAACGGGAATGACATGCTTTTTTTGCGCGTAACTTGCCAAACTTTCAGGCAAGAGATCGTCTTTAATTATCGTTTCATAATAAACATTTTCCGCGGGGATATACATCAGGGCGAACTCAAAGGTTTTTTCTTCAGGAAGAATGTATTTCGAAGCGATTGAATCAATATGCTTTTTCACATCCTGCGCGAATGCTTTGCGCGACTGCCTTGTTTCTTCCTCGTTCTTAGACTCAAGGACGCGCTTAAAATTTTCCAAAGGAAACTTGGCGTCCACAGGAATCATGCCCTGATCCAAAAAAATCACCGCGTCAACCTTTGTGCCATTCCGGAATCCATGCTGGAGTTCAAAATGATCCGCCGGAAGAATTTGACCCAAAAGATCCGCCAAGAACAATTCACCGAGACCGCCGCGAAGTTTTGGAGAACGAAGAATATCCTGAAGCGAGGAAATATCTTTACCGACATCGAGCATCGAGCGCGTGGCTTGCTGCAATTCGCCGAGCCTGTTCTCAACCTTGCCCACAGCGGTTTGATACCCTTCGTGGCTTTTGATTAAGAATTGACTGTTGTTTGAAAGCTGCTCGTTAACCTGACGGGCAAGCCCCTGAATTTGTTCCTGCACCGTCCCTTTGAGCGCGGTGAGTTCCTTCTGAAAATCCATGGCCATCCGGCCCATCTCCGCGCCAGACGATTCCTGAGCATCTTTCTTTTTCAGAAGAAGCACTAGTAGCCCCGCAAGACCCGCAAAGCCTGCGATGATTAATAGCCCTAGAAACAAATTACTCAT
>CAZEFF010000002.1:75353-83287 GCA_964511315.1 uncultured bacterium
ACTCATAAGTTTTATTTCACGAAGGTAATATTAACATCCTCAACATGAAGACCGGCATCCGGAAAAATAGAAATTCTGCTTTTTGCGTCACGCTCAAGCTGCTGAATGGCCTTTCTTTCCGTATGGAGCAATCGGTCAGAAACCTGCGGATGAACATAGGCATTAATCGTGCGTCCATGCGTATGCCCAAGTGCTTTGCGCAGTTCCTTCACGGTTTGAATCGCCATCGTAACGGGAGACTTCACCATCCCCTTGCCTTCACAATAGTGACACGTCGAATAAACGGCGCTTTCGAGTGACGGGCGAACTCTTTGACGGGTCATCTCAACAAGCCCGAGCTCAGACATTTTTAAGATATTGGTCTTTGCGCGGTCACGCGATACCGCCTCTTTAAACGTCCGCATCAGAGTACGGCGGTGCTCCGCGTGTTCCATATCGATGAAATCGATAATGATAATGCCGCCTGAGTCGCGAAGCCGCAGCTGTCTCGCGACTTCATGACACGCTTCCATATTATTCTTGAAAACGGTCTCCTCAAGATTGCGTGTGCCCGTAAATTTTCCGGTATTCACGTCAATCGCGACAAGGCCTTCAGTCTGCTCGATCACAATCGAACCGCCGGATTTTAAGTAAACGTTCTTTTGAAACGTTCTTTGGATTTCCTTTTCGATATCATACTTCTCAAAAAGAGAAATCTTATCCTGATACAGCGTCACATCGACATTCGTGCCAGGCAAATACAGATTGAGGAAACGCTGAATTTTGTGATAAATATCTTTGTTATCCACGACAATCTTATCCGTCTCTTCATCCAGATGATCGCGGATCAAGCGCTCCACCAAATCAAGCTCCGCATGAATGAGACTGGGCGCTTTTTTAGCGCTCATATTGGCATGAATTTTTTTCCAAAGCCGGACCAAATAGCGGATATCTCGGCTAAATTCTTTTTCGCTCTTTCCTTCACCGGCGGTACGGACAATAAATCCCACGCCTTTAGGAATCTCCAGGGACTTAAAAATATTCCGGATACGCTCGCGCTCTTTGCGGTCTTCAATACGGCGGGATACACCGACCTTTTCATCGCCGGGAATCATCACAAGATAACGAGCTGGGATCGAAAAATGTGTGGTTAAGCGAGGTCCTTTGGTGCCAATGGGTTCTTTGACAATCTGAACGATAATTTCTTGTCCAACCTTCAGCACTTCTTCAATACGCTTCATGCGGTCACGCTTGCGCTCTTGCTGAGGCTGCGGCTGATCATCAAACTCCGCGTCTAAATCCAGCGGTGATTTAAGGGCGTCGGTCACATAAAGAAATCCGTCTTTTTTGGTGGCAAGATCAACAAACGCGGCGCCCATTCCGGGGATAACCGTTTTAACTTTCCCTTTGTAAATATTGCCGAACATTCTCTCCGATTCGTCACGCTCAATATAAAACTCTTCTAGACGGCCGTCTTCGAGGATACAAACTTGCTTTTCGTTAGCATCTTGGCTAATCAGAATATCGCGTTTCATTGTTAAACCTTTCGATTAAAAAATTGTTATTTTTTTGTCGCCCGAATCTTAATCACATAAAGCTCCTGCTTCATGGTGTCAAGCTGGGCCAAAATTTCTTTTTGCTTGGATGAAATGTCATCCAGTTTCTTAAGAATTTCTTCAGTTTTCGGATTATCTTCCGCGAGCGCAAACGAGGTCAGATGGAGAAAAATACTGCTGAATAGCAATACACACAGTAATTTACGCATAGAGCACTCCTGTTTTGCGGGATGGTCTTCGGAAGGGATTTATCAGCAGAAGCTGTAAATCAAAGGTAAGCGCAAGTCTAAAACAAAAAAATCTTTAATTCTGAGCGGTTTGTGCAGGCTGCTCAGAAGTTTTCGGCAATTCAGCAGCCGCAGGGATACCTTCCGGCTGACTGACCGCGTTCGATTCTGTTGCTGGAAGCTCTGCCGGTTTAGCGGCGGCTCCGGATGGAAGACTTTGCGATTCAACTTTTTTTTGTCCTTCAGATGTGGGGCTTGATCCCGCAGATGTTTCCTGCTTAACCCCTAGTTTTTTTAGTTTAAGTTTCTCTGCCCGTTCCCCTGTCGGCTGTCCTTGAGTATCAACCGTGGTAACGGTTACAAAAAATAATGTTTCATCTTTCGAATTTCCCGATCCCGCCGTCTGGCGCTTAGACCGGAACAATTTTCCCAGCAAGGGCATATCCCCTAAATAAGGCACTTTCGCTTCGGCAATTTGCACATTATCTGTCAAAAGCCCGCCAATAGCAATAGTTTCTCCGCTTCGTATAAGGACCTGACTTTTAGCAGTGGTTTCATTAATAATCGGGGCAGATAAGTCCGCATTAAAGCTAATCGTCCCATTCGTAGAGTTGACTGAGGGCTGTAGGTCGACCAAGATTTCGTCCTCGGAGTTAATATGGGGCGTTACCTTCATGAAAACACCCGTCTTGATGTCATAGCTAAAGCCGCTAACAACGAGCCGACCAGTCGTCTCATTGGTTTCAAACTTGGGAAGCGGAATATTATCCCCAACATGAATTTCAGCAGGCTGGTTATTGAGCACCACCACACGAGGATTTGACAGCACTTTCGTGTTTGACCGGCTCTTTAACATCTGCAGGATATTGTTGAATCCTGAAAAACTGAGGGTTCCAAAAGTATAAGTTGAGTTTGTCGGAGTGGCTAAAGCCGGCAGCGGAAAAGTTCGGTTTGGAAAATCCGCTCCGCCGACTGTCGTAGAAGATGAATTCACCGGAAAAAACTGCTGAGCATATTTATTAATCGCCTCATCCACAGTATTTGTGGCGCCAGGCTGCGACGCAAAGGGAAATGTTGTCGGACGGGATGACCCAGTAAGAGAGAAAACATTGTTTGAGGTACCGCCAGTTTTCCACTCAATACCAAGATTTTCCGTAGATCCAACGCTCGTTTTCACAATTCTAGAATCAATGAATGCCTGAGGAGTGCGCTTATCCAGTTTTTTGATAATTTCGCGGATGGAATATAAATTTGTAGGAATATCACTAATAACTAATGCGTTGGTGCGCTCAGCAACCTTGATACGGCCGCGTTCGGTAAGCATGTCAGTCACAGCGGCCTGTACTTCCTGGGCCTTTGTGTAATTAAGCACATAGGTCTGCGTAATCAACGGTTCGGCCGCTAAATTATCACGGGTCGTAACGCGGATAATATTTCCGTCACGCTCAAAGACATACCCGTATGTTCGAAGCACAACCTCAAGAGCTTTTTCCCAAGGAACATTTTCCAGACGAATGGTAACTGTCCCCTTAACTTCGGGGCCAGCAACAATATTCACATTACTTTTTAAACTCATAACACGCAGAACAGTGCCAATATCCGCGTCTTTAAAATCCAGCGTAATGTTCGTCGAATCGGCAGGTTTAGCAGCCTCCTGGGCTTGAGGAGCCGCTAAGGCAGGCTCGCCTTGGGCAAACAGCTTTGTTGAAAGCAAAAAACTCAGGACTACAAAGGAAAAGACTTTATTTTGACTTTGCACGGGACGAGGTCTCCTGACCAGCGGTTTTAGCTGCAATGATTTCTTCCCGAAGCCAAAGGGTTTTTTCATCGTCCCCTTGCGCGAGAATAACTCGGTCTTTAAAAATACTAATGATGGTCGCTTTGTTCACTGTCTGACCTTCTTTATAGTAATCCCCATTTATGAGCACCAAGGATCCCCCTGACGGGTCATGAATAATACCTTCAACATTGAGCCCGGACGGATTGAAACCCTGAGCCATGGTACCGCCTTTTTCAATTAACGGTACAAAAGGATCCCGCCGTCCTCCGGCATCATAATGAATATCCGCCGCTTGAACGACGGTAGAAAGGAATAAACCGATTAAAAAAACTAACGGAAACACCGTGGGCCAAAATTTTGAGAAACTCTCAAGCGGAATCATGGGTGATAATTTTATCGTCTTCACCTGGATAAATATTTAGGCTTTTCTTTCCTTAAAACTCACCGCCGAGAGACTGAGGTCAACGAGGTGAATTTTAGGGTCTTCTTCACGCGCGCTAATATTAAAAAGCTGCACCCTCAGAAGCTTGGGGTTCGATTCGATTTTTCCGATAAAATTGCCGATTTCGTGATACCCGCCCTCAATTGTGAAATCGTAAACATTTGCCTCATACTGCTTATCAAAAGGCGCAGGCAGTTTTCCGCTGTACTCTTTCGGTTTGGAGGCGACAATGGTCACTTTACTTTCTTCAGCCAACTTTGATATATGTCCCAGCAAGAGCGAAGATTCTCCGGGTGCGTAAATCCGCTCCTTCGATTCTTTGATAAATTTCTGAAAGGATTCCCTGTCCCGAATCCAATCAGGCCTTTTGCGCATGGAAGTTTTAACCCCGATGATTTGAGCCTCAACCGCGCGAATACTCGTGTAAACCTTAGGGCGCTTAAACCAAGCCGGATCAAGAATCAAAAAATAAAAAACGGCGAAAATAGCAGCTCCCGCGCCAATCTTAATCCAGGTTTTCTTATCCACCCCCTGGACAAACGCGACAATGTCTGAGGTGGTTATCTGATTAATCGGCTTCATAAATTCGTCTGTTTTTCCCACACAAAGGTTGCGATAAATTGGGTCAACTCAACACCTTCAAATTTTTGACGCGATGTCGTGAGACTAAGTTTCGCGTCCGGCATTTTTTCTTTCATTTGATGCAAAAACATTTCGATTTGCTCAATGCTTGATTTTTCTTTATTCCCCAAGCAATACCCCTTCACCAAGATTTCTCCGCCCTCACCTTTTCTTTCGAGGCGAAGCTGAGAAACCCATCCGGAAGGCGGCAAAAACTCACTGCACCATTGCATCATATATGTCAGCGGATTCCCGGTCGTCACGAAGCCGGCAAGGAAATCTTTTTCGGGTTTAAGGGTGGTGTCTACTTCAGCCTGGAGCGCAGTTAACTCTGCTGCCTGCGGTTTTACAGTCAGCCACTGCCCCTCCAATTTCTTAAGCCGCGCAGAAGCAAAGAGAAAATCACCGAAAAAATACAAAGAAAGGATCGCAAAAAGAATACCCCCGCCTACGGCGAGTTTGAAATAAGATGGCTTGGGCCCGGATACCTTCTTTTTCTTGATTCGGAATTCTTCGGGAAGAAGATTGACTGTAATCATAAGGGTCTGAGACAAAGCCCTAAGGCTACCGTTAAGAGACCTTGGTTCTTTTTTACTAATTCCGCATCGGCTAATGGACCAATATGCACCTTTGAGAGAAGATCCATAAGCTGCGCCGGAATCCCTAAATTTTTTGTAAGCGCATCAAGAACAAGCGGCGCGTGCCCCCCGCCCCCCATGAGAAAAATTTTCTGCACAGGTGAAGCACCGGCGACCTGATCCAAATAATAATTAAAACTCAATTTCAAATCGGTCACAAGATCACCGATGGATTCTTTTAAAATCTCCGCGGCTTCAGGCGTCGGCGCGCGGTCAACTTCGAGCTGGGCGACCGCGGCTTCCTGTGTAAGCCCCAACTTTCTTTTAAGCCGCTTTAAAATATCCACCCCGCCGAATGAAATATCACGGATGAACCTGGGAATTCCATTTTGGACAACGCTTAAGTTTGAAATCTCAGTCCCAATATCAAGAATAGCGACAGCTGATTTAAAATCTTCGGGTGCAGAAAACTCCAACGCGTTAATCGCGGCTAAAGAATCGATATCGACCAATTCCACCTGAAGCCCCGCCCCTTGAAAATAAGCCAGCGTGTTATAAAGATCATCTTTTTTCACTGCGACTAGAAGGACATTCATCATAATTCCATTGCTCGTCTGAACATTATCCTCAAGAATTTGAAAATCTAAAACGACTTCATGCGCTTTAAAAGGAATGTACTGTTCGACTTCAAAATTAATTGAACTTCGAAGTTCTTCGGGTTTCATTTTTGGAAATTGGACAAAGCGGACAATCACGCCCTGCCCTTTTATTGAAAGGCGGATGTTGCCGCCCGCATATCCGCCGCTTTCAAATGACTGTTTGATGACTTCGCTGATTTTAGCCGCGTCATCAGGGCGCTGAACCTTGCTGAATTTTTCGAGAACCGTCCCTTCAGGCGATCGGACCATTTCTAGGAAAACAATTTTTGATTTACCAAAATCACAGGCGACTACACGGGCAGGCTCACTCGGTTTTTCCGGCGGTTTTCCAACCGCAAGAAAATTCGCAAACTTTGTTTTGACGGATTCCAAAAGTGTTTTCATATCGAGACTCATAAACTCTATTTACGGCCATATATGGGAAGTTATTAAGTAGGGTCTGTAAAAAGAAAACCCCCGTTCTCCCGAAGAAGAACAGGGGTTTTGTGATTCTTGAAGATCGCTTGTTGCTTACGCGATCGCCGTACCGCCTGAACAGCCCGTCGCCGCAGCTGTAGGAGCACCCGCGCCCGCCACTGACCCAACCACAACACCTGACTGATCAATACAATAGGTGTTAACCGCGGTTGTTCCAGCAGTCGCCGGTGTGCCGATCATCGAAAACGTCGCCGCAGGTGAACCCGCCACCGCATAGGCCATCGTAAAGCCATGCTTGGGGTTCGAATTCCATGAAGCATCCAAATATGCTGGCGTCGCACCCGTCAGCGCCGCAACAGTCGCGGCATACGTCGGGGGGTTTTGCGCAGCACGGTAGCTTTCATTCGCGGAACTAAACGCACGAAGATCCGTCTTAATAGCGCCTTCATTCGCGTTCAAACGCGCGCGGAGAAGGTTCGGAATCGCGATAGCGGCCAATAAACCAATAATCGCCACCACAATCATAATTTCAACTAGCGTGAATCCCTTTTGTTGATTTAATTTAATAAACATGATTTAAATCCTCCTGTTTTTACTTCGTCGCAGCTCTAATAGAACCATACCTGCTCAATCTTAATTCGTCAAATCCTTACAAAACTAAAATACATTTTATTCCTTACTTTCTTAACGTCCTTTATAAAGCCAATCCCCTTGCAGGCCAAGGGTTTTAGAGGTTTCTATAGTAGAAATTGCCTTCAGATCATTATTATTTGATGGCTGATGTCAGCGTGAGAATGGGCAGGAACATGGCCACAACGATACCGCCGATAACAATACCCAAGAAAGCAATAATGAGGGGTTCGATCAAGGAAGTGAGACCTTCCACAGCGGTATCCACCTCAGAATCATAGAAGTCGGCAATTTTTGACAGCATGGCCTCCATTTCGCCGGTTTCCTCACCAATAGCGATCATACGGACAACCATCTGAGGAAAGACCTCGCTTTTGCCAAGAGGGCCAGAAATGCTCTCGCCCTTTTTGACGGATTCCATGAGTGTCGTAATAATAATTTCAATCCGGCGGTTCCCTGAGGTTTTTGAAACAATCTCCAGGGAAGGCAAAATGGACACGCCGCTTTTAACAAGTGTCGCCAGGGTTCGCGAGAATTTACTGACCGCAACTTTGAGCAGCAGCGTTCCAAAAACGGGCATTTTAATTTTGAAACTATCCCAAGCAAGTTTTCCGGCTGGAGTTTTCGTAACATTCGCGAATAAAAAATACGCTCCCGCGATACCGCCAATTACGATGTACCAATACTTAGCTAGAAAACGGCTGGCATTAATAAGAATTTGCGTCGGCGCGGGCAAATTAGCGTTCAATCCTTCAAAAATAGTGGCAAACTTTGGAATGACAAAGGTCATCATGCCGAACGTAATCAAAAACGCCATCCCTGTCACAACCGCAGGATACATGAGCGCTGACTTCACTTTTTTCTGCAGATTGCTCGTTTTTTCAAAATAACTGGCAACGCGGTCAAGAATTTCTTCCAAACTTCCCGACTGTTCACCCGCGCGCACCATGTTAATAAAAAGAGCGGAAAAAACTTTTTGGTGCTTCTCCATCGCGTCTGAAAAACTGCGGCCGCCCTGCACGTCACGGTGCATATCCCGGATAAT
>CAZEFF010000003.1:0-38788 GCA_964511315.1 uncultured bacterium
AGCGAACAGCTGTTAAACGTACAGAGCACTGAGTACAGCGTACAGCGCGAAGGCTTTCTCGGTACGCCGTACTCTGTACGCAGTACTCAGTTAAAACATTGGCGCGATCAATTGATCCGTGATTTATCGAGGAAGGGAAAGCTTTCCGAAGCGCATCTTTATACGGCCCATCTTGACCGGTTAACGTGGGAAGGAATGAAAGATTCAGAACGGAAAATCGCGGAGCGGGAGTGGCGGATCAAACTTGATCATTTGACGGATGTTTTGGAAGCGCATAAAAGCGACAAAGATTGGTCCGCGGGCAAGGTGATGGATCTGGTTGGGAAAACCACTGCGACTGCCTGGACGGCCGTGCCTTTTGTGCGCGGAACTTTTTACGCGGAAGATTTGCTTTCCGCGGGCGAAACGGCGGTTTCGGCAAAATCAGAAGTTCGAAAAAATGGACCAAATTCTCAGGCAATCAAAAAAGTTTTAAATGATGCAGCCCGTTTTTCGGCAATCGATTTAAAGAAATCGGGAAACTTTATTCCTTCCGCCGAAGACTTGAGGCGCGTTATCAGGAAAGAAATTTTTAACCGCGCCAATTGGAAAGATTATTCTATCGTGCGTCAATTTCTTTCCTCGGAAGGAATGCATAGCGGTGAATTTCCGGTGTTTGATCTCGCCCGGGCGATAAGAGAAATGATGGTCCATGGAAAATATTCTCTTCGAAACCTAAACCGCGCGGTGGAATGGGTTTTGGAAGATTATATGGATTATTCAGATCAGGGGCATGATTTCATCACTCATCCGCTCTCAACAGTTATTCATGAACAGGTTGTTTCTAAAATGCCCTCATTTTTTATCGATGAAACGCTGGGTGACCGCGTCTCTGAAGCGGCGGTTACGGGCCGACGGATCAATCAAAATGTGTTCGTGCTTATTAATGGATGGGCGGGTCTTGGAGAAAAAGCCGCGCGCTCGGAACTCCGTCATCCCGAAAAGCAGCTTACCGAGCAGCTTTCGAAGACATCAGATGCTTTGGATTGGTACCGGGTTATCGAAGAGCTCAGAGAGATCGCGCCTAAGAAAAATGTTTCGGTTACGGTTAAGCTTGACCGCGGCATCGAAGCAAAGATTCCGTTTCATGAAGCTGTTTTCCAAGACATTCCGGAACTTGCCTACCGGTATTTAGCGGCATGGGTTTATAACGCTTCAATTATTTACGGAACCAGCACAGTTAGGATTCAAGTCAACACCTCGGCAGCCAACAAAACTTTAGCCGCTGCCGCGGGAATGGCTAAGCGTCTGCTTGGTGAAAAAACAATTTTAAAAGTCGCGCCGCTTTATTATGACGACCAATTTCTTAGTGCGAAGATCAGCGCATTGCTGAAAGGCGATTTATCGAATGTCCGTGATTCTTTAGAGCCGATCACCCATTCTCCCTACGGCATTAATAATTACGCGAATGCCGGAAAAGAAGTAAAAATTGTTCCGATAAACGAATTTACAGGCGCTGCAAAATTACCCTCACCCCAACCCTCTCCCTCAGGGAGAGGGCAGGGTGAGGGAGCAAAAGGTGTTTATCTTGGAATTGATATCGGCGGCGGCTCCAGTAAGTGGGGGCTGATTGTGGACGGAGAATTTCATCCGCTGCCGGCCGAATTAAAAACGCAGAAAACGGAAATTGCTGAACATGAAAATGGATCGCAATATGTGCTGCGCGTTGCCAATCGGGCCGCGGAAATTCAGCAATGGACTAAGAAAAATTTTGGCCGGGAAATCGAAGGTGTGGGCATTGTAATGCCCGGGGCCGCGGATATTCAAAACAACCGCATGGCAACGCTTGGACAAATCCCGAATGTTAAAAAATGGAGCGATAAAGATATCGAAACCGTATGGCAGCTGACCCACGCAGTCGCGCACGCCATGAAGATTGATCCCAAAAAAGCGATTGTCCGTAACGATATGGATGGAGTTTTAAGCGGTGTTGCCGGGCTTTTGCCGAATATGCGTCCTGAATTCTGGAAAAAAACAAAAGGAAGTTTCGCGTTTAATTGGATGGGGACGGGGCATGGATTTCAGTTTTCAGTGAAGGGCACGCCTTTCCCCGGGCCGACTGAAGCAGGGCATATGATGGTGGATTTCAAGATGCCCGGACAAAGTCCTTACGATACCGAAGCGCGGACAAGCATTCCAAATCTTATCCGCGTCGCGAAAGGGCTCGGGTTCCCGAAGAATTTGACTGAAGTAAAACCAATTGGCGATGCCGCCGCGAATGATAGTCATCCGCTTCATTGGCAGGCGCTCCGGGTATTTAAAGAAGAGTTCGCCCATGCTTTCGCGCGGAATGCCGCGGTGATCTATCTATTAAGCCAGTTTACGGGCGAGACTGCCGGCAGCGAAGTGCTTCTCGGGGGCGGAATCGCGCGCGGAGGAACCGGAACGATTCTTAAAGAGCTTACCTCGCGTGAACTGACTGCGCTTGGTTTTGGAAAGAAGATCTCCATTGAAATTCTTCCTGAAGAAGAAGTGACGCGCACCATCGAAGACCCCAATGATTTTGGACCGCTTGGCGCGGCGTCTTTAATCCAGGCGCATGTTCAAACCATCGCCAGAGCTGAGGCGCGTGCTGATTTTGAAAACGGCTTGCTGATGATTACGGCTAAACGCGTCGCGGACTGGAAATCCGAAATTCTTCTTTTTAAACAAAAAGGTCTGACACCTCAGGAAGCGCAGTTTTTAAATATTCGGTTTATCAGCGCGCGTCAAGAGTTGGCCGGATACCGTGAATTGGGAATGTATCAAACCAAAGATTCCGGCAGGGCGGGTTTTGTCAAAGATCCGGTTAAGCGTGAGTTTTTAGAAACACTAGAATCGATAGGCTTGCCTTTAAAGCGCAATGGAAATACGATCGCAAAACTCAACCGGCTTTTACAAAGCAACGAGCAGATTTTAGCAAAAAAAAATCGGTCAGAGGCGAGAGTTTCGCTTAGCGATCTTCGGGAAAAAATAGTGATCGCAAAGGAATTTACGCCTGAGCAGCAACGGGTCATTCGAAACATTTTTGAGAAAGACAGTCAAGGCGATGCTCGGTTGGCAGAAAATTTTCTTGTCCGGGAATCTTCGGGGATTAAATTAAACGTAAATCCCGTCAAGCTTACCTGGCTTCAAAAAAATGGACTCGTTAAAAAGCACGATGTTTTTGAATATATTGGCAAACAAATAACACTCAACGTAGATCCTGACAGTCTAACCGCGGATCTTAATGCCGGCATTACGCGCTTAATCAAAGAGCTCCAATTTACGAAACCGACCCGCGCGGAAATCGATCTCTATTTCAATAAAAATTCGGAAACGGCGAAGCCGGTAAATAGTCTTCCGGTTTCTCCCGAGGCAGATACGCATGAAGACTTGTTCGCCGAAGTTCAAAAGAATCTTCAAGACGGACAAGCGGTTTATTTAGCCTCAGGGTCCTTTACGCACGTGCTGGCGCATAAAAAATTACCGCAGTACGTGATTCTTATTAAAAGAGATCTCCCAGGCACCTCCAACCTTCCCACAGAAATGCCGGGAAATACCGCGGCGGAGGAATGGGAACGGTACCGGCAGCTTTACGCGCTGGGGATAGCGCCTGAAACTTTGGATATGGGGCAAATCGATTTTTCAAGCGTCCGTTTCTCTGAGCCCTCAAAAAAAACAGAAAATGTAGTCTATGGGCTTAAGCTATTTCAAAAAGACAGGGAACTGGCATTTGCTAATCCCGGCAGCCGGAAGGTTCAAGTTTTTCTCAAAGAAAAGGGGATTCCTCTCGATCAGTTTTTAATGACAGCCGACAAAAAACTTTATAGCCGTGAAAAAATCGATGAAGATTTTATCGCGGTGATTCATCAAATGTGGCGTGCCGGATTTTTTGATATCGATGTTTGGCCGGCGAATTATATGGTTCGTGTGGATAACGAGGGGAAGCCGAAGTTGAAAGATGGCCGGCTGGACATTGTGCCTCTCGATTTCGGCGGTATTTTAGTTCTTCCGAAAACCAGCCTCGAAGCTATTTGCGACTTTTTGTGGAACAAGCGCAACCGTATGGATGGGGCCGGAGAAGCGCCGATGTCGCCCGGATTTTGGCTGGTGAGCAACTTTGTCATCCGGAAAGATCAGCCGTGGATCAAAAAATTATTTTCTAATCCAAAGATATCGATTGAGGCGGTCGCTCAAAATTTCAAAAATGCAAAAATTAACCCGCGTAATTATGATCAAACGATTATGCCCGCTGTCATCCATGAGATTGGCAAAGAAATTTACAGAGTTATTTCAACCTCTGAAGATCAAGCTCGTTCGGAGGTGCGGCCTGCGGCTGAGTCCGCGCCTGCGGCCGCGGTAGATGCGCAAGCGAAAATTAAGCGCGCGTTTGACCTTAAAGAAGCGGCAAGGGCAAGGGCGGCGTGGGTTTACCGCGTTAACCGCGACATGATTACCCTTTTTGAAAATTATAAACGCGAAAAAAGTAAAAGCCCGGAAGATGCCGCGGCAAGAATCCAAGCCATTAAAGCCTATGCCGCCGAATTTGAAGCGCTCAGCAAAAGAATTGCTCCAGACGCAGAAAGCCGCGCGCCGGAAAAAGAAAATCATTTATTCGAGGAAATTGATCAGCAGGATTACGACCCCTTGAAGACGACTATGACCTCCTTGGGGCATGAGATCAAAAAGGAACTCATCCCTCAAATTGCCGCGGCCTATCAAGCCCGTGAAAATACGAAACTGGAAGAGTTAAGCCAAGAAGCTGTTTTTAAAATCAAGGCCCGCATCAAGGCGCAAATCCGAAGAATTTTATTTCAATTACGGCTGGACCTTCCTAATGAAACCGCGCTTTTAAGCCAAGTGATCGCTTTGTCCGAAGCTTATTTAAAGCAGCTTGCCAATGAATATAGCTGGCGTTACCGCAGGGCCGTTGCTCAGGCGGGGACAGAAAAAATCAAGCTCGTGGGCCGTTTCGGCATCCCTTCCGAAACTTATGACTACAGCGCTTTCCGGATCTTTGTGCCGGAAAAAAACTCGGAATCAGATAAAAAAGAAGAACCGGAAGTAACGATCACCCGCAATTATTGGGAGCGTGTGGAAATCGGGCCTAATTCTTTTACTTATCAGCTTAAGCCCCGTGAACTGAAAATTTCAGGGCTGGACCGCGCGCTTCGTCTGGAAATTCACACGCTTGTCAGTCTCGAGCAGGATTATTCCTATATGCTCTTTCATATTAACTCTCTCGATTATGTGCGTGAACTCTTAAAAGATCATGGACAAAATCTCGCGGAGTATCAGCGTGATCAGATTACGGCAAACCTCGGGGATGTTCTTTGGGGCGAGGCCGGCCTCGCAAAACCCGGTGTGCGTGTTAAACAAAAACTTCAGGGCGCCTCGAATATCCGCGCCGTAATGGCTGATATCGCGAATGGAAAAACTGAAGAAGCTATCGGCTTATTAGACGCTGCCATTTCTCTTTTAGAAGAAAGAAAAAGAGATCTTGAAGACATGCGGTTTGGAATCGCGAAGCATGCTGACTATATCACTCATGAAATCCGGCGCGAAGAAACCTCCCGCGCCATGGACGAGCTAGAAGGGACACCCGAGAATCCGGGATTGCTCGCTCAAGGCAAAGACAAAGAAGCGCTGGATTTACTGGAATTGCTTTATAAAACCTACTACCAGCCGATTTCTTCCAGCTCAAATCAATACACTTCGCTCAAAGTGCTTGTGACAAGAATGGTGCAGAATCTTCGCCGGCTGACAAGCCCGCCCAAAGGGGATGTTGGTATCGTAACCATCCCTGACAGTCTCTTTAAAGATCTTCGCGAAATTAAGCTGAAAGTGAAATCCAGAACCGCGCGCTCAGATCTCAGATCAATATCTGAGACACCTCGCGTGGAACCCGAAGTTCCTCGCTCAGAGGTCAGGGGAAATGAGCGTCAAGCCGTGACCGCCAGCACTCCGCTAAAGGCAGGTAAAACACAAATTTGGACTCAGGAAAACGGTGTCGGAACTTATCAAAGCGGAAATTTCAAAAAAACAGATTCATCCATAAAAGTCGAGTTTGAAGATGACCGGGGAGCTTTATATACCCAGACATTTAATACGGCATCACTGAAGTTCGGAAAGCTGTTTCTCGCTACGGATGCGGATATTCGGGCAGCGGAAGAAGGCGTAGAGGAAGCTGCTGTGGCGCCGGCTGAACCCAAAGAAACGAAAAGCCGGCAAGATGATGAAAAAGCTCTTTCTGAACTTGCGCGCGACGCCAAAGAAATCCTGAAAAATAAGCGATTCGGCAGTCCTATGATGACGCGCGGTGACAGAGAGAAATTAGAATGGGCCGCCGCAAATAAGATTCCAATCGAATTGGCCGGAATTATCCGCATGAGCATTGTCCGTTATCATAAGGCGCTTTCGGAAAGAGAAAAGAAATACTACTCATTGGATAACGCGACTGTTTTAGAACGGGTAATGATTGCGGGTATCTTAAAGAGCATTAAAGTGCGGGGCGGCGCGGCCTATAGTTCTTCTTTCACACTCAGATTAAAAATTAATGAAAGAATGGCAGATGCTATTAAAAATATTCAGTCCCAATTGAATGAAAAAGGACAGTTGTCAGAAAACGCGCTTAGAGTCCTTATCGCCCAATTTGTGAACCCCAAAACACAGGGGCATTTTTTTAAAGCTCTAGCCGATCGGAGACAAGAGAATCCTCAGCTGCTTTCTTTGGACGCGTTGATCGACAATTCTGTCCCGCTTGTTGAAAGAATTCTCGCGAACGAATTCCCCAGCTTAAATATTCATCCAAGACCGCTGGTCAATAATCCATACGGTTATACGAATGTTGCCGCGGAATCGTCGGAAACAGCTGCTATTGAAAATACGGCAGATCAGGAAACCCAGGAAGCACGGTCCGAAAATAGATTTAAGACGCAGGATGATCTGATTCTTAATCTCACGCAGAATTGGGAACAAATAAAACGCAGCGGATTTTTTGCTTTTGATATGCAGAAGACATTGGCTGACCGCAAACAAAAAGCGACTCCGGAAATGCGGGCGTCACTGGCCTGGCTGCTCCAGCAGGGAATGCGCGTGGTGATCAATTCAGGAAACACGGAAAAAGAAGTGATGGATCAAGTGGTGAATGGATTAGCCGAGGAGCTTAAGGCGAAAGGCCGGCCTGAACTTCTTTCTCAAGTAACCATTTATTCTAATTCCGGCACTTTAAAAACAACTTTTAATGAAAAAGGCGAAAGACAGGAACACCCGGATTATCAGCGCCGCACCCAACTTGATCAGCGTATCGAAGCCCCAATCAAAAACGCTCTTATAGAAGCTGGGCGGAATAAATTTTTTATCACAGACGAAACAGAAATGAAACGTCTGCAAGCCATGTATCAAAAAGACGAGGAAAAATCCGGCGGAAAACCAAAGTTTATTTTTCCATGGAAGATAAGCGGGGAGTTTGAGCCCGCGATTGTTGATGAGAATTTGCCAGAAACCGAACTTGCCGGTCCTTATATTCAGCGCCGCAGTTTTGTCCCCGGCGGGTACGCGACTAAAATCGGAATCACCCGCTTCTTGCCTGAAAAACGTCCGCAGGTCGTTGAACTGATTACCAAATCGATTGAAGAGTCTCTCGGGAAAACATTTTTAGATCAGGTCACGATTGGTCTTGGCGGTGAATCCACGATTGATATTGTTTCCGTAAACGCGAGCAAGGCGCTCGCGCTTGTTGATTACGTGCAGTCTGAACGCGCCGCGGGACGTCCGGTTGATTTGGAATACGCGTACTTTGGCGGAGATGAACTGACGCAGCAGGTGCACGGAAATATTACTGGCGCCGAAGGCGTTCACGCGGGCAATGACGCGATTGTGCTCACGCATAACTATGCTGATCCGGAATTTAAGAAAATTAAAGGTATCGCGGTCACTCCGGAATTGCCGGTGGGGTTTGATGACAGTATTTCCAGCAGGGTCTATGCCGTTGGCGGCGAACACAAAGGGATGGAAGCCTTTTTTAATGCGTTACGGCAAGCCATAGAGCCTTCAGCCGCCCGTTCGGATCTCAGATCAATATCTAAGGCACCTCTCGTGAAACCCAAAGTTTCTCGTTCGGAAGTCCGAAGTGAAAGTACGCATGACCGTTTTCTTTTCGGTCTTCATGAAGACAAGCCTGACTGGTGGACGATGAGAGTTTTAGGGGCGAGTCTACTTACCGCTTTTCGTGTTCATAAAACGGATACTGTGACTTTCGATCAAATTAAAGAACTGGCGCTGCCGAGACTTCAAGGCGCGGGTCTTCCCGATGAGGACATGACGGATAAAAAACTGGAATCACTCCTTTACCGCATTCAGAACGAACTCAAGCATATTCATAAAATTGATACTAACCAGTGGAAGGTTGTTCCCGGCGCCGAAAAGCTTTTGGCCACGCAGACGGCGGCTGTGGATATCGTAATGGATGATCTACTTGAAGTTCTTGAGCGTTTCGAAAAAGGTGATGCCGCTGCGGCTGACTATTTTTACGATTTAATGCGGGATTACGCGACAGCTTCAGAACATTGGCATCTTTTCGAAACGGAAGCGCGCTGGGCAGTTGAAAAAGCGTTCGAGATGCTTCTTAAAAAAGATCAAAAAATCCTCATCGATATTTTGAAAAAAGCTCCTGAAGACTTGAAAAACCGAAGACTGGTGGACGCGGTACTCAGGTTAATCTCTAAAGAAGTTCCGGAAGATTGGGCGAAGAAGATGACTCCGCATCTTGTCGGCAGTACGATTTTCTATATCTCACCGGAAACTTGGCTTGCCGCGGGCGGTCTAGGCCGAGTGGGTCAATATCACACCGTCAAAATGCAGGAGCTCATGGGAAAACACGCGGATGTCGCGACCATCGAATCTTATTATTGGAAACCCGATCCGAATAAACCGGGGGAGTTTATTCCTATCGATTACTCAGGAGTGGCTGTTCCTGTTAAAGATTTGCGGAAAGAAACCGAGTTCGAAATCCGCGTGAATAAAAAAGGCCAGCGGATAAACGTTACGGTTGAAATTTTTAAAGGGACTAACGATAAAGGCATTCAGGTTTATATGCTCCGTGATAAACCTGAGGCGGGGCAGGCGCCCTATTTTGTCAAACAGCTTTATAAGTACACTGAAAGAAAAAATATGGGGCGTGATTCGGCCAGCCGCTCGGAATATATCGAGTTTATGTCGAAGGCTTCCCTGAAGCTTGTCAAAAAATTAAACAAAAAAATCAGAGAAGAGAAACAGGCGTCCGGCCGGCCGTACGCGCCTCCCGTGATTTGGGATAATGATGGTCAATCCATTCCGACAAGCGTGTTCAAGCGGATTTCGGATGTCCTGGAAAATTTTACGCCGGAACAAAAAAAGCTGATTTTGACGGAGAAACAAATTGATTTAGATCAGCTCGCCGAAATTAATCCGCAGGCGTTCGAAAAAGTTAAGATTTTATTAAAAGAAGATCAAAACCGTCTTGGCTGGCTGATTGAAGAATTGAGAGACTTGGTCCAAGCGGAAGACGAAGATTCGCTTTTAGACGCGGTAACGCATTCAACCACTCATACTTATCTTAACCGGGGCTGGGAACCTTTTAACGATCTAATGCGTGAATGGGCCATCCCTAAAGCGTTTTATTGGTTATTTGACAGCGTTGTTTATAAAGGCCAGGCGGATCCTAGCCGGGCTCTCGCGGCAGCTGATACGAAAAATGGTGTCGCCGCGTCGCACGCTCAAGAGGTAGGGCCGGCCCATAATCCTGAAAGCACGCTTATTGGAATAGCTAACGGCGATCATCTTGAAGCAACTCAAGCATATCTGGTTAAAGCCGCGAATCTTGTCGTTCAAGAACATCCTGAATTCAAAGGAGTTGATCTTGATGAACCGCCCGCGGAATTTATTCCGATTGTGAAAGAAAAAAGCAAAGAGCTTTGGATCGAGAACCTTAAAAAACTTTTAACAGCGCAAATCGAAGCGGAAAAAGATCAAAAGAAAAAAGCAGCCCTTAAAGAGGATTTAGCCGTGGTCGGTGAATTAAGCACTCGAAAGCCCACCGGATCATATTCCGGACGCGCGCAGGGCGAAAAGGTCGATCTGCTGGAAGTTTTTACCTTAGAAAATTTAAGGCAATGGGCAGCTGACGGCGCGCAAATCGTACCGTATGGAAATGTGCAGGCGAATATTTTTTCTGAAGAACTTTATGCCGAGTTAAAGCGCAGACAGAATATTGTTAATGAAGAAGCCAGAAAACCCGGAAATGAGCATTGGGGCCGCGTGCTGATTGTGGATAAATGGAATCAGGACGAGCAGAAATATTTAATGGCCGCGTCTGACTTTTCAATCTATGTCTCCGAAAGAAATTTTAAATCGGAAAAATGGGGTACCGAGGCGGCGGGCCGGACGGAAGCCAACTACGCGCTCTTCTATGCCATGAATATTACGGCGCCGTACATCGAAGGACTTTTTACCGTAGAAGGCGCCATCCGAGACCGCAACCATCCGGGCCGGGGCAATATCATTCTCTCTCCTCGGCATGAAGCGGCATTTTACAGAAAGACAGTGAGCCAGTTGATCGCGGATTGGAAAGAAGCCTTTATTGAAAAAAAGACATTAAAAGAATATGCCGCGGATTTAATTGCCGGCCGAAAAATGAGCCTTGTGCTTGACGCGGGAATGCCGGCCGCGCAGTATTCTTGGACATTTAATGAAGCGATGGGGATCAAGCTCGATCCGGTCGGTTCCTATTTGAGAGCACTATCAAACGGCACGCAGGATGAACTTGCTAATGAGATTTGGTTCCGGGAAGATTTGATTAGAGCGCTTAGAAACGGAAAAGCTGACGGCAAAGAGATCTCAGACCATTTTGATGACAAAGCACGGCTATTTACCGCGGAACTGAATGGAAAACATTCCATTGTCGCGGTGGCTGAAGGTTATACCGAAAAGAATCAGAACCTTTTGGCTAAAATCGGAAATACGCACACTCATGCGATGAGCGAGCTGCTAATTCAGAAGATGGGGCTAAATGAAAAAGACCAAGTCAGGATTAAAGATGCTCAAACCGGGCAGGATTACGGCGTTCATCCTGTTTCGAATCTTATCGGATATGGTATTTATGGAATTGATATAAATCTTTCAGGGAAAACGCCCGTGAAGGTTTTTACATTGGAAAAAGCGCCGGTTCATCAGAGAATTCATCCGGCAAGCAATCCGTCAGCGGTTGTCGCGAAAGCCAAATTTTTACTTCAAGATGGTTTCAAGCTCTTTACGCCGTCAAAAAATCCATTCGAATTTTGGCGGAGCGTGCAGTCGTTTATCGGCAGCGCGGATTCAGGACTAGCTGGTTTTATACACGCGTATCACCGCTTACGCCGGGAAAAACCTCAGGAAATGATGGAGAGTCTCAGGCATCATGCTTCCCGCGGGGACATCTTTAACTACGTTATCGATATATTAAAGTCTCAGAAGCAATCCGGTCTGGGCGTTCTCACGGAAATCGAAAAACTCAAAAAAGTTTCTGATAAAGCCTCTTCCGAAGATGAAAAGATCCGAATCAATCTTATCGCGCTTGACCTTATTGATCGGTATCTAAGATGGATGGCGGGTCAAATGATTGAAACGTACGTAAATACTCCGCAAGCCGATCTTTACGACGCTTCGAAAACACCGACGGATCTCGAGCGCAGTTACCAGAACATTTTTTATCAAACACCATTTACAAAGTATGTGGGGCAATATCTGGAAAGTTCGCATACCTCCGCAAAAAAGCTGCCTACCAGCAAACAGGGTATTCAGAATTATATATTCGAAAAGACAGACGGAAAAATTAAGATTATTTCAATTAATGTCGGAGCCGTGAGCTACCCCGATCAGGGGATGAATAAAGCATGGGGAAAAATCCCGTACCGAGGATTTTTTAAACAGCTTGTCGATGAACTCGCTGAAACTCCGGGCGCGGGATGGCAGGTCTCAGATGCTAAAAGCGGAGTCGATTTTGGCTTTTATCTGCCCGGTGAGCTTGAAATGCGCGGTCTCTCCGTGGGCGTTCCGGGCATTCAGGTGCTTGAGCTGAGTAAAGAAACAGATGAGGCGCTGATTCACGCCGCGGATCATCGAGGAAAAGGTTCTGATTGGCAAGAGGTGAAGCTTGTCGCGGAAGCCATCAAGCGCGCTGCTTTTGATCATGACTTGAAGCGTCTTGAAAGGCTGCTGCCTTCTCAGAAAAAAGTCGCGGAGAAAATTTATCCGCCGAATCTTCTGCCCTCTCTTATGGGGTTAATTGCAGGGCTTGTGCCGGATTATTTAGATAAGGTCAAGGAATGGAATCCCGAGGCTTATTCGGTTTTAAGAAAAACCGTTGATCAAAACACGGCGTTAATGCGCAATGGCAAACTCGTGTTCAATGAGACGGGCCGCGAAGAAGGTGTTTTTAACTTTTCTTATTCTATAAATGGTTCTGATGATCAAAACATTGTTTTTCATATTGAGCTTGATCATAGTCAATACAGCAAAACAGATAAAAAATCATGGACGGTTGTGAGGCTTAATAAAGAAGGGATCAATCTTCAGGACGAAAGTCTTTACCGCGTTCATGGCTTAATCGAAGACCTTATTTTCAATCCCAAAACGGGGAAGCATTTGAAGCGCCATTGGGATATTGGCGTACCGGCTTCAGAAGAAGTGAAAGACCCTGAAAGCGGAACTGTGATCCAGCATCCTTGGGGTTTCGGTATTTACCGCTTAGAGCCTTATGATAAAAATCAATTTCCGACTCCGCCTGTTGTCCATCCCGCGCAGGTTAGTCATGAAGTTCAAAAACCCGAAGATCTTCAGGTTTTCGAATTTAACGCGCGTGCTTATTTTGAAGAAATAGGGATCAAAAGTTTTGACGAGTTTTCAGATGAAAGAATAAAAGAAATCGCGGAAATGGGTTTCAATGCTTTATGGGTTATGGGTATTTACAAGATTAGCCAAGCGTCTAAAGAGCTCAATTTGCGGTACGAAGATTCCGCGCATCCCGGAAGACGGCCCTCAGCGTTCGCGATTCCAGATTATGTGATTAATCCTGATGATCTTGGCGGAGACGCAGCCTACCGGCGCTTTGTTGAGAGGGCTAAAAAATTAGGAGTGCGCGTCATGGCAGATTTTATTCCCAACCATGTCGCGAAAGACAGTCCGTTAATTGCTTTACATCCGGACTGGTTTATCCACCGCGTGACACCACCGGCAGAAAATGAAAAAAATAAATATTTCAAATACGTTTTGCCGAATGGAAAAACAATCTGGGTGGCGCACGGAACCGACGGCGGAGGTCCCTGGGCCGATACCGCGGTCTTTAATCTTCTTAATCCTGAAGTCTGGCAATTCTTTAAAGAAACGCTCTTTAAGCTCGCGGACTTAACTCAGGGCGGCGGAATCCGCGCGGATTCACTGCAGGTTCTCTTTCCAAAAAAATATTATGATTTGTGGTTTCAGCGCGCGATGCTGCCTGCCAATTACAACGATCATCTGAAAGCGATTTCCCAGCTTGTATTTAACCGGGATCCGGATGCTGGCAATAATGTGTTTGGGGCGCTCTTCGCGACGGTTAAAGAAAGCTATCCTGATTTTAAAATCATCGGTGAAATTTATGAAGATCAGCATGGTGATTGGCAGCAAAGCGGTGTGGATATTACTTACGCGAAATATGTTTACAACTGGATCGTCAATGGTGAGCCGCTGAGATATTCAGCCTATGGACGCGAGCATGTTGTTGAGGGCTGGCAAACATTTAAAAATATGGTTTTGGGCCGCGCAGAGCATCAAAACATGACTTTGGAGTATATGCTTCGGTCCTATTATTTTCTCGAAGATCACGATCAGCGTATCCGAATTTTGTAAAAATTAAGACAGCGGCTGGGAATGCAAAATGTCGAAACCGATGTGATTGAATGGTCAAAGCTTCTCGCGACCGCGATTGCCACCATCCCCGGGGTTCCGCAAGTTTATATGGGGCAGCAGGAAGGCCGCAGCCGAATTATCGATAGTCCGGATTGGTTTCCGCCTCAGGAATGGGTCGCTAAAAACGCGGACACAAAATTTGATGAGCTGCCAGGTTTCTACAGAAATCTTTACAAAATAACGCAGCAACCGGTTTTCCGCCGCGGCTCCCGTCCTGAAGAAATTCCCCACACCGGCGGAAATGGCGGCGAGCTTGTGTTTATCCGCCGTTATCAAGGGAAGGCGGGAGTTGTCGTCTTGAATCACTCTTCTCAAACCGTGACGCTTAAACTGGATCTTTCGCTGATTGGGCAAGAGTCAAGAACCGTAACCCTTAAACCCTGGCAGGCGCTCCAACCCGAAGTTGTTGAAGATAAATCTATCCAGCGTTCTGACTTGAGATCCGTATCTCAGGCACTCCGCGATGAACCCGATGTTCATCGCTCCGAAGTCCGGGCATCAAAAAATAAAAAAACGGATAAGCGGCAGCCGCCTTCGCCCGCCAAGTTTTTTTCTGATAATCCGGGAACCGTAGGGTCTTTGGACAATCTTTACGGCCCCGTATCTTTTGGGACCAAGCCTAAACCCAATATTACCGACGCAATTGCGGCGTTAAAAATGGCAAGGCCCGAAGAATCTTATTCGCCTATTAAACAATCGATTATCAGCAAAATGAATGATTTAGAGAAATTGTACGGGGATGGCTCACCCAGAGTTCTCTCTTTCGCGCGCCGCGAACTTGACAAAGATGCTGTTTGGATCGCCTTCACTTTAATAACGGATTTAGCCGCGGCATTAATTAAAGATCCAAGGATTAAAAGCCCGGAGGGATATCAAGCTGTTAGCGCCGATTATCTTGTTTCTCTCGGAGATATATTAGAAAATCTGAAAGGGCTCATCTTTTTTATCAATAATCACCCAGCTTCGTTGAATGAAACCAAGGAGAGTCTCCCTAAGCGGATTGCCCATGAAAGCGTTATCGCGAAATCGATGGAGCTTGTTACGGTGATTGCGGGATCCAATGTTCAAGGGGAATTGTCCGGAAACGCGAGCGTCATGATCCAGCTGGCAAAGAAAAAAAGGTATAAAAAACTTCTTTATTTGATTGATAACACAGTGATTGAAAGCAGTAATTCCGCCGCAACTGAAACAAACCGAGTCTTTTTTAATGATTTTAAGCGATTGATTGACCAGGCAGAATCACGCGAGCCCGAACCTTCGTGGGCGCAGATTCTCGCGGAGCTAAATACAGTTGAAGCAATAAAGGATGAAGCCCTTTTGACAATTGGGTTGATGGCCTGGATTTTCAGCGACAAGGAAAACCAAGGAAAGAGCGCGATGCATTCCAGACTTAACCAGTATAAAAACTTGATCAGCAATGACAATTTTATGCAGGCCGCGGATTTGATTTCAAGCGATATCCAGGCGATGACACCCATTGATAACGAAAATATTCAGGAATGGAATTTATTTGCCGGTGAAATCGTAGCCGCGGCAAAAAAGGCATTGGCGCTAGAGAGTGGGCATATTTCTGACGATTTAAACAAAATGAGCGTCGAGGAGCTGCGATCGCTGGCGGTGCTTGCATTTAAAACTTATCGGGACGCTTTTTTTGCGGGAAATGCCGGTTCGGCGCTGCGTGAGTCGTTCCAAGATCTTGAAAAATGGATTTCGGACGGGGATTTTAAAAGCGCGATTGAGAGAATGGAAATTGTTAACGCGCATTCAACCGACGCTTCCCGCGTTGCGGCCCAATACCTTCATTTAGTGTTAAGCGCGGCGCAGAAAAAGAGTCAGCAAATTGACGCGCTTGTGTATACCGTTCAGAGCCTTCTTAAAAGCTTCGCGCTTGGGGTCGCGGCCAGCTCCGTTAATTTTGGATCGATTGACCCGCCGTTTCTAATCAAAGACCGTATAAACTCTTTGCTGGATCAAAAGAAATATAAAACGGCCTATACGGAGATCCTTGATGTCATTAAGAGATACAAGCTTTTAGCAATGGGTTTTCCCGAAATGCACAAAGATCTTAAAATTCTTTCTGATGCCGTTATTTACATCGAACAAATTCTGAATTTTTTCCACATTGCCGAGAATAAATCGGAATTGATAGGTCAAAACGCCGGATCTGACATGCCGCAGCAAACATTAGGACAGATTTGGTCGGGGGATGCGGAACCAGAAACTCCTGAAAATCGTTTAGAAATGATGCTGGATGTGGCCAAATCCACAGAGGACCCCGCTCTTAAAAAGGCCGCGGAAGGTCTCAGTCTTGAGAATCTAAAAGACCGCACGCCGGAATTTACAAAAATTCTTTTTGAACACTCATTCCAGAAATACCGCGAGTCCAAAGCGTCGATTATGGCAATTGAATCGAAGGGCCGGACGGACCTTAAAAAACTCAAGAAAACCCATGAAAACAATCTCGATATATACGCCCACCGGATTCTTTATTCAATTGTTTGGCTCGCGGATAATTATTTGCAGAATAAAAACAGCAGTGATTATGAAACCGCGGTTGACCGCGCCATTAAAGCGCTGCCGCATTTAGACCTGAATAAGCGGGAACGCAAAATCATTTTAATTACCCTTGAAGGATTATTTAATGATACGGATGAATCTCAAATGGAGAGCCTCATTATCGAGGCTGACTTTAAAAATAATCTGAACGATGCTGACTTCGCGGTAAAAGTACAAGACTACGCCGCTTTGCTCCAGAGCAAGTTTTACCCCATTAGCCCTGAGAATGCTCAGGCCGTTTTCACGCAAATTGAAAAAGCGATCGAGCGGCTTAAAAAACATTTGAAAGATCAAGATTTGAACGGATATCTTCAGGCGCTTTTGACGATGGCAGTCAACTTTGCCGAGATGTCAGGAAAGCCGGAAAATTACGATAAGGCGCTGGCTTACAGCGGTTTGAAGGTTTTTCAAAATGAATCGGCAGCGTTGAGAGAGCGCAGCCTTGACCGTATTCGTATGCATTCCGCGAAGGCTTTACATTTGCATCAAGAAGGCAAGGCGGCCGAAGCTGACAAAATATTAAACGAAGTTGCCGGAGATTTTCACAATCTAACGCCTCCGGTCAAGAATCTCTATTTGGGCCTCATCGCGATGCAGAAAAAGGAATATAAAAAAGCGGACGCATATTTTATGGAAATGGAGAGCGGAGATGAACCGGTTGACAGCACTCTGCTCCGCGCGGCATCGGCGAAATTCTCAGGGGATGTTGAAAACGCGGAAACATTGATCATTCAATATTTTACGGACCGGGTTGAGAATGTGGATGAAAAGAAACAAACTATATGGGCCATGGAATCGCAGGTTTTTAATAACCCGTCAAATCTTATCCTAACCGGCGCTTTAGATACCGCCGAAGAAATTTTTAAAAATCCGGCGAAATGGCCGCAAGACACGCGCGTCCTGGCAAATTTGACCGCTTTCCTTATCCGGTTCAACAGAATTCAGGGTGCGGCAGATTATCTTCCGATATGGGTTGATGAAGAGACTTTGGCAAAAGGCCAGCCGCTGGGTTATTCCAAAGAATCGATTCTCACTATTCTTGAAGTTATGGATCAAACTTTCCCTTCGAAAGCCCGAATGGCTGCTTACGCGATAGAAAAATGGATCAGAGCGAAATACCCTGATTATGCTGATGCCCTCCGCGGTTTTATCGCCGCGAGTGCCGCGCAATCATTAAACGAAACTTCCATGAAAAGAAGCGTTCGGCTCGCCGCTTTGCTTGAGTCCTTAGGCACGGGTTTTGAACCTTCGGATGAAAACGCGAAAGAATTATTTAATGCCTCAATGATGCAAAGCGGATTTGATCCGGCCTCAGGCATAAAATTCTTTGAAAACTATGGGTTCAAGATCCGTGAAGCCCTTGCCTATCAACCGGGTGTTGATTTGGCCACTTATAAATACACCATGCAGCTTTGGAAAAAGTATGCCGGAATCATCGGCGATATCGAGGGTTGGGAGGCGCGGCAAAAATATGAAACCGCCGTTATTGAAGAAACAAAAAAAATGCTCGCTGACAAAAAATTGGTCGCACTGCTGAAAGAAACGGACCCTAAAGGACGGCTGCTTTTTTATATCTACTTCCTTCAATTGGTAAGGAATATGGGCGACATTAAGCTGGAAACATTGGGAGCGGTCGAAGCCTATAACGCTTTCAAACAGCTTGATCCTAAAGTTATAAATGAGATGGTTGCCGGAGATTATGGATATGTATCAATTATTATGCGCAAGGTCGAGAGTCTTATTTCGGCGAATCAAACGGCAGGACTGGCCGAAGCGGAACAATTACTGGCGAAGGCGATAGGAGCGGCCTTGGATCGCCTTGAAAATGATCAAGATAATGAGGACAACAAAAGCATCCACGATGATTTTGTTGCGGGTATTAATCAAATCGGTTTTCGTACATGGCATGAGATATTCCGCACAGATAGCGATCTCCGGAGAGAGTTTATCCGGTATTTCTCATATGTTTTTTCCGGTACGTTTTTGGAAGATTTTAGTCCAAATGAAGAAATGGTCTTCTCTGCCAGGATGGCGCATGTAGCGATCTCGGCATTCGTGAAGCCTGAAATTTTCAGACAAGGCGTCACGCGTTTACTCGAAACCTATAAAGATAAAGAATTTGGACCCCGAGAATTAATTTTTGGATCAACTATTCTTGCGCGCTACGCTAATGAAATGAGCGAAAACGGGGCGCTTTCGCCTGAGCTTATCGGTATTATCGAGAAAAATTTGGACCGGTATGACTTGCTTATAAGCGAGCAAGAAGGAATGGATCCTGTGACTGCTGGAACAAACCGGGCGCTTTTTGAAGCCGCTCGCGGAAATTATGACAAAGCGCAAAGCCTCTTAGACGCGCTTTTAAATAATCCGAATGAAGAAATTCAAAGCCAAACGCGCTGGATTTTTATGATGAAAGCGCTGACTTATCGTCTCGAAGGTCAAACCGCGAAAAGTCAGGAGATGCTTGCGCGGTCTTTGCCCGAAAAAGACTTCTCACAGAAAAAATCCAAGCCCAGACTTACGGACGCGCTTGGCGCGTTTCTCTCGATCCATATATATATTACCCAGAACCAGCGCCAAATGCTTATCGAAATGTTTTTTGATTGGCTCAAGCATCAAGACGCCGCGCAAGCATTTCAGGTGAAAGAGATGCTCTCCATCGTTTCCCATCTCGATGAGGATTACACCATTAAAAAAATCAAAGAATATCTTAACTCCTCTGAAGAAGAGCGGCAGTGGGATGCAGCCAAAGATTTCTACTTTTTGGAATGGCTCTCAAAACAGACGGGCAATGAATCCGACGCGTATTTAATCGCGGACAGTTTCCTGAAAAAAATGATCGGGCAAACAAAAACAGATGCGCAGCTTAAGAAATTAAAAGAGAGCCTTGAAAGCAGTCTTACAGCCGAAGATTTTAAGGTATTTACTGTGTCAGCCGCTGCCCGGGGAGATTATAAGGCCGCTTTGGAATTGATCGAAAGGGGGCTGCGTAAATCGTCAAAACTGCCGGAGCTCAGCGAGTGGTTTACTTATCATAAAAACGTATTCGCGAAAATTTTGGCTGAGCGGGCGGTATGGGAAGAGTTTTATAAACAAGGGGATTTGAAAAGCGCGCTGGCTTTGGCAGCTAAGTTTATGACTGTTCACACCAATGATCCGCAAGCCCGGCAGCTGCTGAGCAATATGGAAAGCATGAAGCAGGCGGTTCAGTTTCTCGCGGCCGGAGAATGGCAGCAAGCTAAAAAAATCTTAGAGCAAATTGCCCCGAATCTTCGTGATAAAAATGTTAAAAATATGATTAAAACATTTGAATCCATCGCTTCCGCGGTTGAAATGATTGAGCATGCTCAGTTTGAAGCGGCCCGGCCCATTCTCGAAAAAGCTGTAGAAAATTTGGAAGGAAAGTGGCGCGTCAGAATTCCCCGCGACAAAGGCGGAATCCAAAATCTTTTCCGGCGCATTGAACAGTGGGAAGGAAAGATCCGCGGGTATGAGAATATCATTAAAAACAGCGAAGCCTCCATGCTTGAGGTGAAAGAAGCTGCCGTCCATTTGGCGGCCTATCCTGAAAAAACCGAAAGAGCTTTCAAAGTTCTCATCCAGCAGGCAGTGAATTCTTTTAACGCGAAAAGTTACCGTAAATCATTTAATCTCGCGCGTCTGGTCTACGAATTGGCCGCTGATTATCCTTCGCCAAAGGGCGCGATTTATAAGGCCAAAGAAGTAATGGCGCAGTCGGCCGTTCAAATCTGGCTTCCTCAGTTTGAAGATGATTTGTGGATTATTCATACCATGATTGAAGCGGAAAGGCACCGCGATGAAAGAGAGCGTCAAAAGCTGGGGTATAAAGGCAGCGCGCAGCAGATCGAATTTGAATTTGAAGAAGACTCGATTGAATTCAATGAAAAAGGGTTCCGGATTAAAAAACTGACGCATAAACAGGCGAACGGAAGAATATTAAACGCCGTGATGACCGAGCATGTCTGGAACGGCGACACCTTTCAGCTGCGCAGAAAAACAACTGCCGCGGACCGTGAAGCCGCGGTGCTGGCAAAGAAAAAAGATCCGACGCCGGAACCCATGGACGTGCTGTTTAAAGTGGTTGGCCGGGGTGAAGATTATGTTCAATTTGAACTTCCCAAAACCCGTGAAGGTTATGACGATATCCGTGAGCAAATCGAAAAAGAAATTTCTTCAGGCGGTGTGATGATCCGTACGGACAATAAGGTTTGGGTGAAACAGAAAAACATGCTTGAAAAAACACTTAAAGATATCAAAGCGTTTGAACAGAAACAGCTGGATCCGGAAAAGTCTCCCGCGAATTTGCCGAGCACCGGCAATAAATTGTTAGATCAAATGCTGGGTTTTGATTTGGAGTTTCCAGCGGCCGAGGCGGTTCTAGCTAAGAAAGCGGCTGAAGAAAATGCGGTCCGTCTGGTTGAAGCGAAAGAAAGACAGATTCAGCAAATACTGGCCGCTCAGACTCCAGAGGGTGCGGAAATTCCAAAATTCGCTTTTGATGACTCACAAAAAGAAGCGCTGATCGGCATCCTGACGCATCCCGTAGTTCTTCTTCAAGGGCCTCCCGGAACGGGAAAAACCACCATGATTCAAACCGCGATTGAAATGCTGTATCAGGATTTCGCTCAAGGGGTTATCGTTTCAAGCCAGCAAAATCACGCGGTGGATCACGTGGCGCAGCTTGTTTTAGATAAGGAAAAAGAATTGGCAAAAACCCCCGGGTTAAAGAATGCCATTGGATGGAAACCCGTCGCTTTCGCGCGCGTTGGAAGCAATGACCAAATGATTACTAATCAAGAGATCGCCGAAAATCAAAAAAGACGCGTTGAGATTCTTAAACAAATGTGGGACGACCACCGGTTTAAAAAAGGATTTCTTATTTTCGGCACAGCTAACGGCCTTCCGCTAGATTCCAAACTGCTGATCAATGAGCAGCTTCTTCGTTCAGTCAATACGCTTATCATGGATGAATCAACGCGGGCTACGCGCGAAGAAGCGATGCTTTTGATGACGCTCCCGCAATTAAAGAACCTCAAAAAAATTGTTTTTGTCGGAGACCCTTTCCAGCTTCCGGCTTACGGCATCAGTGAAGAAGACAGCAGTTTCGCGGCGAGCGAGCTTGGGGCCAAAAAACAGATGAAAATGGAAGGGCGTGATAACCGGTCCTTGGATCAAATTTTTGACAGCGCGAAAATGAGCAATTTCCGAATCTCACTCTTTGAAAAATCTCTCGACCTTTTTCTCGATAACGATGAAAGCGGTAAGGTTTATACCGTGACCCGGCCGCCCTTTTATTATTTAGATGTTCAGAGGCGTTCGGGAACGGATATTGTTGAGATGATTAATTATTTTTATAAAGGCCGCCGTCCTCTTAAAGCTGGAAATAATTATTACGGCGATATCATTGTGGATGATACGGCAAAGAAAAGCCCCGAAGCTCACGAAGGCGAAAAAGAGGATATGCTTGTTAATTACGGTGAAGTAAACCGGGTTCTTTACTGGGTGAATGATTATATAAATAAGCGGAATTATTCTATCGATGATTTCGCGGTGATCACTCCTTACAAAGGCCAGCTGCAGCGCATTTCAACAGCGTTAACACAGTTCGCGGAACTTCATCAGTATTTGATAAACGTGGAAACAAATCTCCCCGCCGAACTTAATGCCGGGATTTTAGATTCGAAATATTTATTCCGATGGATTGACAGCCGGTCTGAAGGTGAAACAAAAGAACAAGTTCTCAAAGGAAAAAGAAATGAAATTCTGAATGCTTTACGTCATTTGCAGCGCTCGGGAAATCCGGAGCAGGCAAGAGCGCTGCGTGAAAAACTCGGGCTGGGTGAAAAATTCATCCCTCTTTCGGAGCTTTCGAAAGGGAAGTTTAATTTGGTGACAATCGATTCATCTATCGGAAATGAATGGAAAGCCGTCATTCTTTCTTTGGTGCGGTCCAACACAGAAGGCAGTATCGGCTTTCTTGGAAATAGCGAAGGCTTGAAACGCCGGAATGTCGGCTTCTCCCGCGGCAAAGAACGCGTAACTATTATTGGAGATTTAAGCGGAACTTTTGTGAATGCTTATAACCCGGAAGTCCGGCGTTGGACGCAGCATATATTAGGCGTCGCGAGAACCAACGCGAAACACCGCTCGGAGAATCCAAACGCGGCTCGTTCTGAAGTTCGCAAGGCAGCGGGTTCAATCCTTAAAAATTTTGCGCTGCGAGAAGGCCGGATTTTAGCCGCTGACGCTGAACGCTTGGCTGGATTGATTCTGGATTTCGGCGCAGGAGATGTGGCTTACGCGATGCGCGAAGAAGGAAAGAATCCTGTTTATCCGAAGATTCTTTCCGGGGCCTCCATTTACGCGAATTACCGCGAACAAATTCAGTTTATGAACCGGCACGCGGATTATGACGCGCGCCGCCGTCAGTTTACCGGGTCATTCATTGAGCAAGCCCGGTCTCAAGCGCACGCGTATTTACAAAACGATGAATCGCGTAAGCTTTCATTTGCTTACGCTTACCGCGTTGGCGCTGACACGTCCGAATCTTTACGCGGCGATATTCTTGCGAGCATTCGGCTGATCAAAGCGCTGAAAAATGAATACCCTTCAAGAGTCCGGGGAAGCATCAAAATTCTTGCGCCGTCTTTCTTAGCGAAGTCATCGGCTTTCGCCGGCTTTATTAAAGAAGCGGAAAGTTCAGGCGTCGCGAAAATGATTTGGATGGATAAACCGGGTGCTCAAATGGAACTCGCGCGCTACCTTGAAGAAAATCCGAACGCGCTTGTGTACGGCCGGTTTGATTCTGAAATGGTTCCGCAAAAATTTATCCACCGCTACGTGGATTCCAAGGTAAGTCTTGAATCTGCCTTCCCGGTGACATTGACCGTTACTGTAGGGCTCGCGGCTTCGCCTAAAATCAAGGCGGAGGAATTGCGCAAAGCCCTGCCAGATATGCTTCCCGGCGTGATCCGTTTCAACGGGACCTCGTTTGAAATTACCGCGGCTGCGCTTGAACTGATTTACCATGAACAGCAGGTCGCTCAGCTCCTTAGCCGCAGCGCGTAAACTCAAATCTGTCATTGCGAGCGACTAACAGGAGCGAAGCAATCTGGGTTTTAAAATCAGATTGCCGCAGTCGCCCTTTGGGCTCCTTCGCAATGACCGAGGCACACCTAATTTGTCCCCACAATATTCATTCTATTGTTCCTCCAGGTTTTGTATAATGCCTCCTTATGACAAACCCGTTTCCAGCGATCAAACTTGATTTTAAAGCCTGCATCGAACGCGACCCGGCGGCCTGCACGCCGTTTGGTTTTTTAGAAGTTATTTTCCTTTACCCGGGTTTTCACGCGGTCGTTATTCACCGGATTTCTCATTTTCTCTACAGCCTGAAGGTCCCGTTTATTCCGCGGCTCATTTCACAGCTCGTGCGTTTTTTTACGGGTGTTGAAATTCATCCCGGCGCGAAAATTGAACCTGGATTTTTTATCGATCATGGCATGGGTGTTGTCATCGGAGAGACGACTGAGATTGGAACCAATGTCACGCTTTACCAAGGTGTGACGCTCGGCGGCACGGGACTTGAGCGGGGAAAGCGTCATCCGACTTTGGGCAATAATGTTGTGGTGGGTGCCGGCGCGAAAGTGCTTGGAAATATTAAAATTGGCAACAATGTGAAAGTCGGCGCGGGGTCCGTAGTAGTGCATTCTGTTCCTGATAATTGCACTGTGGTCGGAGTGCCCGCCGAAATTGTGCGTAAAGAAGGACAGAAAGTTTCACAAATTAATCTCGACCACGGCGATCTTCCAGACCCGCTCAAAGTTCTCAAAAACCGCATTCGCTTTCTGCAAAGAGAAATCGACACGCTCGAAGAGCATCTTAAAAACCCTTCCTCGCAGACGCCTAAAAAGAATCCTTCCGAAGATTCCGAATAAGATATTTGCTGGCCTGAATTAGCCCCCCGGGGGGCTAATTGGAGGCTATTCCAATACCATAACTAACATCCTATAACATTTTAAAAGTCACTTATCGCTATTGATATCAATAGGTTATAACAATGTTATATTATGCCATTTGACGTCCTATAAAACAGCTGTTAGCTTTAAAACGTAGTAAGTTATAGGACGTTATAGGAAAGACTTAGAAGCACTGTTCATTAGATATAGAAGGCGCAAGGCGTACGCAAGTGCTAAGCCTGTCAGAAACCGAAGCCTTACAGTTAGGCGAGCAAATCGAATTTATACTTATGAAATTCGCTTTGGTTTCAGATGGGTAGCCGATTCGTGTACGTTTTGCGCTTTTTTTCCGCTTGCGCAGCCTGGCCTTGGGCCGAGGTTGAGTGCGCGGGACGGAGGGTCCTCCGAAACCCCTGCGTGAAGCCGGGGCAGAAGAGGATGGCCGATAAGTATCGGCCGATCAAAAGGGGGTGTAGACCATGAAGCTGGATGTGCGTCTTATCACAGGGATCTTTATTGGTGTAGTAATCGGGCTTCATTATCATGGCGTGCTGGCGATTTATTTGCCGATGCTAATGATCGTGAGTCTGATTCTATTGCTTAAATTTGTTGCCCGCTAATTTTAGGGAAACTGATTAAGCGAACAAAGTTGTTCAAAGGGGGTGAGGGCAATGAGGTTTGACGATCATTTACTCGCCGGATTGTTTATCGGCATTACGGTCGGATTGCATTTTGGAGCCTCGCTAAGCGCGTTTTTACCCATATTTATGGTGCTAGGCGTGATTTATCTGCTCCGTTATGTCCGCTCGCGTTAATTGAAATTCCGCAGAGCGCCGGGGATATGTCCCGGCGCTTTGTGTCCTCAATAAGCTCGAAGGTGGAAGGCTGAAGCTGGAAGGAAAAGCTTTTGATTTCCTTCGACCATCCACCCTCCAGCCTCCACCTTTTTATCGTTTGACTCTTCGAAAGCTTCTCCTTAAACTTCTGACATGCCAACCAAACTAAAAATTTATTCCGACGGCGGTGCCCGGGGGAATCCAGGCCCTTCAGCGATCGGCGTGGTGATTTGTGATGAAAAAGGAAATCTTGTTCAAGAGCACAAAGAAACCATCGGTGAAGCCACCAATAATATCGCCGAATATACCGGAGTCATTGTCGGGCTTGGGCTGGCAAAAAAATTGGGTGCCGAAGAAGTGGATTATTATGTCGACAGCGAACTGGTCTGCCATCAGCTGAACGGGAAATATAAAATCAAAACACCGCATATTGTCACGCTCTATAAAAGAGTCAAAGACCTATACCCCGCTTTCAAGAAAATCACCTTTACGCATGTCCGCCGGGAGCATGAAATGCTTCAATGGGCGGATAAGCTGGTTAATGAAGCCCTGGACGGGTATTAAAGCCGGTATTTCCTGCCCTTTTTAATCCTAAAATCTCCTTCCAGATTGGGCCTTAAAGCGATATAATTTTGAACCTTTTCCCCCAAAAGCACCGAGGAGTTTTCTTGATTTCCAATACCACAGAACCAACGAGGGTTTCCGTCTCTTCAGGCAAGGTACCGTTTTGGGCATTGTTTGGAACACGCGCGTTTAAGTTTTTCGCGTCGCTTAAACTCGCGATTTTTCTTCTCGCTACTTTGATGATTGTTTTGGCGGCGGGAACTATCCTCGAATCTTTAGAAGGCGCTGAAGCCGCGAAACTCATTATTTATGATTCTCCCGCCTTTCAAGTTCTTCTGATTATGCTTGCCCTCAATCTGATGACCTCCGCGCTTGACCGGCTGCCGTGGAAGGTCAAGCACATTGGTTTTGTTCTCACTCATCTAGGGATTATTCTGATTTTAGCCGGATCTTTCATCACGCAGCGTACGATGATTGACGGGCAAATGGCGATTGGCGAGGGAGAAACCGAACATCGAATCACGCTTTCTAATCCGCTGCTCGTTGTTTTTTCTGAAGAAAATCACCGGGAATGGATTTTTCCATTAAAGCCAAAACCATTCGCGTGGAAGGGGAAGGAGCGCATTGGAAGTGTTAAGCTTAAGCCCGGAGCCGAACCCGTTAATCTTTGGGTGCTTCAAAATTATCCCAAAGCAAAAATTAAAGAGAATATCATCCCGTCCGAAGGCGCGGGTAAGCCCGCGCTGCAAGTGGCGATTCATAATTCTTTTGTCCATGAAACCCAGTGGCTGATTCAAGATGATGAAACGCTTGGCGCCGTCCAAGTGGGCCCGGCAAAAATGGTTTTTACGGGTGAAAAATTAAAAGAAACGCAAACATCCGAAAAAGAAGCCGGCAATTATCTCGAACTCGTCTTCGATCAAAATAAAACTATTCAGCTGCCGCTCGCCAAAGACCTCAAGCTTCCCGCGGTTTTTTCTGTGGAAGGCACGGATTTAAAAATCACTGTAGGGCGGATTTTTAAAAACGCGGTGGTCGAGGGGCGGGAATTGATCGAGGAGCCGCAAGCTGATCCTAAAGAAGAAAAAAATCCGGCCATTCAATTCACGCTTGAAGGAAAGGGACTTTCTGAAAAACATACCGCATTCGCTAAATTCCCGGAATTTCCAACCGTTCATGGGATGAAACCGAGCGCGGCGGGCGTGAAGATTTTCTACCGTTTGCCGGGCGGGGGATCGAAAGGGCAATCGCATGAGCTGCGGTTCGTCAGGATACCCGAGAGCAATGAATTGATTTATCAAATTCAAACCGGGGCAAATGTTAAAACCGGCGCTGTAAAAGAAGGCGAAGAAGTACCCACCGGCTGGATGGGACTTGTTTTTCAGGTTAAAACGTTTTATCCGTCGGCGCGCATTGAAAGAGAGTTTTCTCCGGAACCCAACAGCAGTAAAGATGACGCGGCTTTCCCCGCCCTTGAAATTTTAGCTGAACAGGGCGGCCAGTCTAAAACTTTTTGGGTGAGTCAAAGTGAAAGCGTGGTTTCTGAAATCGGAGACGGTCATTTTCAATTTGTTTATGGGCAAAAACTGATTCCCGCGGGTTTTAAACTTCAGCTCAAAGATTTTAAAATGGAAACTTATCCCGGCACCGAACGGCCCGCGAGCTTTTCAAGCGATGTGACTTTAAAAGATGACACGCATGGTACGGTGAAGAACGTGACGATATCGATGAATCAGCCGCTTGTTTACAGGGGGTTTCATATTTATCAATCCGGCTACCGGGTTTCCGAAGGGCAGCCGGATATTTCTATTTTTGCCGTGGGCAGAGATCCCGGCGTTCCATGGAAGTACGCGGGCGCGATTGTGATGGTGATCGGAATTATGATTATGTTCTACACGCGCCGGTTTTCAACTGGAGGAAAGACTTTATGAAGGTAAAAGAGAATAAAAATTGCCGTCATTGCGAAGGAGTCCCGCAAGATCTTAGCGGGACGACTGCGGCAATCTCAAGAATAAAAACTGGATTGCTTCGCTCCTTTTGGTCGCTCGCAATGACAAGCGGCATCATGATCTTTTCTTTTTTATCGCTGCCATCAGCAGCGCACGCTAGCTCTGCGGCGGAAGTTTTGGAAGCGATTCCCGTTCAGCATAATGGCCGTGTGAAGCCCTTTTCCAGCTTCGCACGTGAAGCCGCGCTGATGATTCTTGGGAAACCCCGTTTTGAAGGTCAGGGCGCGTCAGAAATTGTCTGGCATTGGATGGCCGATCCTGAAAAATGGAACGCAAAACCGTTTATTCCCGTGGCTTACGGTCCGCTCGCCAAAGAGTTTGCTTTAAAAGTGATTAAGGGCCGCGTTTCTCCGGAAATTATCTTAAGCGAAAAATCATTTTTAGACGAGGTTCAGGAAGCCTCAATGCGCCGTGACCGCAAAGAAAAACTTTCCATGCTTGATCAGAAACGTCTCGATCTTTATGAGAAAGCGCTTCTCTTCCGCGAAATCGGAACCGGCGGTGTTCCCGGGTGGATCGCGCATCCCGACAATCCAATGGCTGGGTGGCTGCCTTTCCAAGCATTCGGCAGTGAAGAAAGCGCGAAGATTCTCACGCAAAATTATCCGGCTGAAAAAACATCCGAGGTCACTAACCGTTTAAAAGAATTGCTTGAGGCCTACCGAAAAGACAGCCGTTCCGCGGACGCGCTTGACGCGGCGTCCGGATTTTCATCGGCGCTCCGTTCTCTTCTTGATTCCCGCGCGGTTCAATTAGATGAAAAAGTTTTAGGAATGGAATTGATCTATAACCGTCTTCATCCTTTCGGCTGGTCCTGGAAACTTTATCTTTTTGCCGCGGTCTTGGGTCTGGCAGGATTTTTTCTTTCCCGGTTCCGTTTCGGCTGGCTCGTTTGGTTTCTTCCTTTTCTCGCCGGGTTTATTTTTCACACCTACGGATTTTATTTGAGATGCGTCATTGCCGGGCGTCCTCCGGTAACCAACATGTATGAATCTATAATTTGGGTTTCTTGGGGCGTGGTCTTTTTTTCATCCGTGCTGTTCGCGATTTACCGCGGATGGGCGCTTCCGCTAACCGCGAGTGCGGTGGCAGCTTTTGCTTTGGTGTTGGGGGATAGTTTCCCCGCGCTTTTAGATCCGAGTATTTCCCCGCTTGTTCCGGTTTTACGCAGCAATTTTTGGCTGACCATCCATGTGCTCACAATTACTTTAAGTTACGGGGCTTTTCTATTAGCCTGGGGACTGGGGCATGCCGTGATTTTTCAATTCGCGTACGGAAAGTCTCAACCGTCAACACTTTCACTTTATTTATACCGGGCGCTTCAAATCGGAGTCATCTTGCTGGCTTCGGGAACCGTGCTTGGGGGCGTTTGGGCGAATTATTCCTGGGGACGGTTTTGGGGATGGGACCCTAAGGAAACCTGGGCATTGATTGCTTTGCTCGGATACCTTATTATTCTGCACGGCCGTTCGGCCGGCTGGATCAATAATTTTGGGGTGGGTTTGGGCTCCGTGATTGCCTTCCTTGGTGTTTTGATGGCCTGGTACGGCGTGAATTATGTTTTAGCAGCCGGTCTCCATAGCTATGGCTTCGGAGGAGGGGGAGCCCCATACGTTGCGGCGGCCTGTTTAGTCGATTTAGCGGTTATTAGCTGGGCAGCCATTGTTTACCAAAGCAAAAACCAGAAGGCGGTCATGGCGAGTAAGCCTTGAGGCCTTCTTATATAATATTGTCCATTGAACAAGAATAGGAAAAATGGTAAATTCTGATCCCAAAACTGACTCCGGAAGAAAGCTTTTTTACGGGCTTTTTGTATTTCCGCTGATCATTGCGGTAGGAATGGCCGTGCTTCTTTGCACGGTCGTATTGCTCACGCGTGAAACGGAAACCCCGGAATCACTCATTACGTCGATCAAGACCGGATCTCCCAGCAAACGCTGGCAGAAAGCTTTTGAGCTTTCAAACGAACTTAACCGTTCGAAAGATATGATCCGTTCTGCCGGCGTTATGAAAGAAGTCATTCATATATTGAGCGACCGCGCGGAATATGATGAAAAAACGCGCTCTTATATGGCGATCGCGCTGAGTCATTTTAATGATCCCAGTGTGGGGGAAACGCTTCAAAAAGTTTTGCGCGAAGAAGAAAATCAGCAGGTTCAGCTTTACCTGATTTGGGCCATTGGGCAAAAGCGTGTGACGGAAGCGGCGGATGATCTTTTACCTTTTTTAATTAAGCCCGAAGAAGATTTAAAGCAGATGGCCGCCTACGTTTTAGGAGTTTTAGGCGATTCAAAAGTTGTTCCGAAGCTTCTGCCGCTTTTAGATGATCCAGGGCGTGATGTTCAGTGGAATACCGCGCTTAGTTTGGCGAGACTGGGAAGCGACGCGGGTTATCCCGTGCTTGCTAAAATGATTGACCGTGAAACGCTCGTGTCATTTCATCATTTGCCGGAAGATAAAGTTGAAGAAGTGATGGTTAACGCGATCCGCGGGCTGACGCTAATCCGCAGACCGGAAGCGCTCCCGCTTTTGGCTGAACTTTCGAATAAAGATAAAAGTTTGAAAGTCAGGCAAGCGGCGATCGAAGCTTTGGAATATCAAAAAATAGAAGAGAAGAAAAAATCCTGATTTTTTCTTAAGTTTTAATCGTACGCATCGATAAATTATCTTTGAATTTTTATAACCTTTAGAAGCAGATAGGATTTACAGTGTCAGATCAGATTCCAGTACCTCCAGCGTCAACGCCGGCACCCGCCCCCGTCCGTCCGGCGGTTCCCGCTGCCGCTCCTAAACCCGCGGCAGGACCCGCTTCACCGGCCCGCAGACATTTCATATTCACATGGCTTGGCCTTGCTTGGACGGCCTTCGCGCTTGCGACGAGCGCCGCGCTTTCGACCGTAGTCCGCTTTCTTTATCCGAATGTCTTGTTTGAACCTAAGTCCACTTTTAAAGCCGGCCGTCCCGATGATTATGAGGCCGGAAAAGTGGATGAAAGATGGAAAGATAAATACGGAATTTGGATTGTCCGCGACGCGACTCAGATTTACGCCCTTTCAACGGTTTGTACGCATTTAGGATGCACACCCAGCTGGCTGGATAGCGAACAGAAATTTAAATGCCCGTGTCATGGCAGCGGGTTTTATAAAACCGGCATTAACTTTGAAGGTCCGGCACCGCGGCCTTTAGAGCGTTTCAGAATTTCCTTAGCGGATGACGGACAATTACTTATTGATAAAGGTAAGAAGTTTCAGCAAGAAAAAGGCGAGTGGAAAAACCCAGAAAGTTTTTTACCCGTTTAATTTTATTTTAAATAAGGCTTAAATCGATATGACAACACCCGAAACACCAAAAACACCGGAACAGCCGAAGGAAAAGAAAAAGTTTCCGTTTAATCTTATTCCGGAATTTAAAAAACCTGAGCCGATGAGCTTCAAAGATTTCCGCTTAAAGACTCAAGTCGGGAAATCAATTTTTCGCCACGGGTATTCCGACGATGACCGTGACCGGGCGCTTACTGTTTTAACCAACGTTTTCTTCCATCTTCATCCCGTCAAGGTTCGTAAATCGGGCGCGCGTTTTGGATTTACCTGGTGCGCGGGCGGGCTTTCATTCTTTGTTTTTTTAACGCTTGTGGTCAGCGGCATTCTTTTGATGTTTTATTACCGGCCGACTGTGGAGTACGCCTACAACGATATTATCGCGATGCGAGAACATGTTCCCTTCGGCATTATGCGTGAACTTCACCGCTGGGGCGCGCATGCCATGATCATCACGGTCTGGCTTCATATGTTCCGCGTTTTTATGACTGGTTCCTATAAGCCGCCCCGTGAATTTAACTGGGTGATCGGCGTTGTCCTTCTGCTTCTCACTATGCTTTTAAGCTTCACCGGATATTTGCTGCCGTGGGATCAGCTCGCGATTTGGGCAATCACGGTCGGAAGCAATATGGCCCGCGCGACGCCGTTTCTCGGTCACGAAGGTCCCGGGGCCGCGCTTTTAAAACTTGGCGATATTCAGCTGATCCATTCCGGCAGTGACGTGCGCTTCGCGCTGCTCGGCGGACATTTTGTCGGTGCCGCCGCGCTTCTCCGCTTTTATATTCTTCACTGCGTTGCCATTCCTGTGGCGGTTGTGATTCTCATGGCCGTTCATTTCTGGCGCATCCGTAAAGATGGGGGCATCAGCGCGCCGCTATGATCGAAGTTTTTAAGCAGACGGTCAACGCCGTTTCATCTCCTGTTTCTATTTTTACTTCCTCCGTGGTTTTTTTCGGGCTATTTGTCGCTTTCCCAAAATTCTTCACGAAACCTAAGGTCGCGGGAATCCTCGCGCTTGTTGGGCTCGCGATTTTTGGTATCGGCCTCACGGATGATCATTTCCGGAAAATTGTGACCATGCCTGACAATGTTCCGATTGTCGGGATGCTTTTTATTTTTATTTATTTCACATGGTTTGCCATGAAGAAGGCCATCGATAATGATGATCGGATGGACGCGGGAAAGCCGACGCTTGAAAAGGAAGAAGCTGAAGAAAAGGTCATGGTTTTTCCATACCTTATTTATATCGAATTTGTCGTGGCTCTTTTTTACGCGATTGTTTTGGTGGTCTGGTCCATTTTTTTAAAAGCTCCTCTTGAAGAACCCGCGAACCCAACGATTTCGCCGAATCCTTCGAAAGCGCCTTGGTACTTTTTAGGTCTTCAGGAAATGCTGGTGTATTTCGATCCTTGGATTGCCGGTGTTTTGCTCCCAACCTTCATTATTTTGGGGCTCTGCGCACTTCCTTATATTGATTCAAATCATAAGGCTTCGGGGTACTACTCCTTTAAAGAGCGCCGGCTTTCAATCACACTTTTCCTTTTTGGCTTCTGGATTTTATGGGTGCTTCTCATTGTGATGGGCACTTTCCTCCGCGGCCCCAACTGGAACTTTTTTGGGCCCTTTGAAGAATGGGATGTGCATAAGCTGGTGCCTCTTATGAATGTGAACTTATCCGAATTTTTCTTTGTGAAATGGCTTGGACAAGGCCTGCCGAAATTATGGTTTGTGCGGGAAGCTCCCGGGATTCTTCTGACCCTTGGGTATTTGATGGTGCCCCCGGCGATTTTAGCGAAAACATGGTTTAAAAAAATGTATGAAAGTCTCGGCGCGGTCCGTTACGCGGTGTTTATCATGCTGTTTCTTGTGATGGCCGCGCTTCCGATTAAGATGTATCTGCGCTGGGCGTTTAATTTGAAATATATCGTAGCGATTCCAGAATTCTTTTTTAACATTTAGAGCCCTATGCCTCCGAAATCACCTTCACTTTATGACTTAAAGAAAACCACTATTTGGTTTGCCGTGGCATCGATCATTCTGTTTGCTGGGCTTTTTGTGATGGTGTTCCAGGACAGCGACCGCGAATGGAAGCATTGGCAGCGCGAATATATGGAAGTCAGCCGCAAGATCGCTGAAGGGGACCTTCAGGCCGCTGAAAAATCGGTGGATCAAGCAAAGCTCACTGAAACAAAGAAAAAGCTGGAAGAAGGAAAAGCGTCTGCCGCGGCGCATAAAGCACAGATTGAAAAAGCGAAATCTGAAATGGCGAAGCTTGAGCTGGAGTACAGCAATGCTAAAACCGCGTTTCAGGATTTAAAACAGTTTCAGGATTCCGACCGGTACTTTTTCGAAGAGCATCATCACAAAGGGCTTAAAAGCGCCGAGCAATACCGGAAACAGCTTGATGAGCGCGCTCCTGTGCTGGATCAGGCAAAGCTTCTTATGGAGCAGTTGGATGCTAAGCGTGAGGCAAAGCAGCAAGAGATTGATTCATTCAGTTCCTCGGCTGAAGACGCTGAGCGGGAATTAAGAAAGATTGAACAGGATATCATTCGGTTTGAAGGTAAAATCGAAAAGCTTAAACCCACTTGGTATCAAGAAATTCTGAACGCTCCAATGTTAGATTTTATCCGTCCATCGCTTCAGATTCAGCAAATCGTGGTTCCAAAGCTGCAGGATGATTTTTATTTCGCGAAATCTCAAAAAGTGGACCGCTGCATCACATGCCACTTAGGCATTGATCAAAAAGGTTTTGAAAATGCAGAAGGGCCGCTCAAAACTCATCCAAGACTTGATCTTTTCCTTTCTTCAAATTCACCTCATCCGATGGAAGAATTCGGCTGTACAGTTTGCCACGGCGGAAGCGGACATTCCGCGACTTTTTATACCGCCGCGCATACGCCTAAAAATGAAGAGCAAGCGAAGGCCTGGGAAAAAGAATATCATTGGCATCCGATGAAGCATTGGAGTGAAAAAATGCTTCCGCTGAATCATACCGAAGCCGCGTGCGCGAAATGTCATACGGGGACCGTGGAAGTGCCGCAAGCCCCTAAGCTCAATAAGGGCCGCGAAGTGGCTGAAACCTTCGGCTGTATGGGCTGTCATAAAGTCGCCGGAATGGACCGCTGGAAAGTCGGGCCGGATTTGCACGGAGTGCAAAGCAAGCTGGACCAAGATTGGATTATCCGCTGGCTTCAGGATCCCAAAGGATTCCGTCCCTCGACGCATATGCCCCGCATTTTTCATTTAAGCAATACTTCTGATGAAGCAAGTAAAGAAAAAAGCAATGCCGCGATCGCGGGTATTGCCGCCTACCTTATTAAGAACTCGGACGCGGTCAGTTTGCAGGCGCCTCCTTCTAAGGGTGATGCCGTGGCCGGAGAAAAACTTGTGAAGGATCTGGGATGCGCGGGCTGTCACACCGCGGCTGGTTTAGCGGCTAACAATCACGGTCCGGAACTTATCGGAATGGGCAGTAAAGTCAAAGCGGAATGGCTTTATACCTGGCTGAAAGATCCGAAGCATTATTCACCCACCACGCGTATGCCGAATCTTCGCCTGACGGATGAACAGGCGTCTGATATCACCGCTTATTTATTGACGCTTAAAAATGAAAAATTTGAAAGCGCTCCGATCCCTCTCGTGAAACCGGATACTGTAGATAATCTCGCGATGACTTTTCTTACCGGAAAAATGCGCAAAGAAGAAGCGAAAACCGCTTTAGAGAAAATGAGCGCGGATGAGCGGATGGAGTTTGTGGGCAAACAAAGCATTTCACACCAAGGCTGTTTCGGATGCCACGCCATTAAGGGATTTGAAGACGCGAAAAATATTGGAACGGAATTAAGCCAGGAAGGGTCTAAAGAAGTCGACAAGCTTGATTTCGGATTTATTAAAATTGAAAAAAACCGCCAAGCTTGGTTTTTCCAAAAACTCAAAGAACCGCGGATTTTTGATGAGGGCCGAGAAAGAACCTACCATGAAAAACTCCGCATGCCGAATTTTGATTTTACTGACGAACAGGCCGAAGCGCTGACAACGTTTATTCTAAGCCTTCAAAAGGCGGATGTTCCGCTTGAGATGCAGAAAACGCTGGGTGACGGCGGAGAAAAAATTGAAGCCGGCAGGCTTTTGGTTCATCAATTTAATTGTCAGGGCTGTCATACTTTAGACGGTAAAGAAGGGCGTGTGCGCTCCGTCATTGAAGATAAGGGGAACGCGCCTCCAATTATCGAAGGCGAGGGAAAGAAAGTTCAGGAAGCCTGGCTTTATCATTTCCTTGAAAATCCAACAACGATTCGGCCTTGGCTGAAATATAAAATGCCGACTTTTGGATTCAGCGATCAGCAGATTACCGCGCTCATTGATTACTTTAACGCGCTCGATAAAGTCTCAGTAAAATACAATAATCAGATGCCTAAAGTATCGAATGAAGAAATCGCGGCGGGTCACGAACTCTTCAAATCGCTTCAGTGTATTAAATGTCACAAATCTAATCCTGATCCCAAAATGTCTGCCTCCTTCTTGGCGCCGAATCTTTTGATAGCTAAGGAAAGGTTAAGGCCTGAATGGGTCGTGGAATGGCTTAAAGATCCTCAGGCGATTCAAGCGGGAACAATGATGCCCGGATTTTTCCCTGAAGGACAATCGCCAATACAGAATATTTTGGACGGAGATGCGTCTAAACAAATGAAGGCGATTCGTGATTATCTTTGGGTTTTCACTCCCGAAGAAGCTGAGAAAATGACACAAACAAGCGCGCAGCCGGCCCCCTCGAAGGCCGCCGCTTAAAAAGGAGAAGGTTATGAAGAAGCTATTTCGTGCGTTTTTGTTTCTGCAGGTTTTGAGTTTAGTTTTTGTGACGGCTGGATTCGCGGGGGGATCAGTTGCTGGAAAGATAAAATTTGAAGGAACCGCGCCTGCTCCGCAAAAAATTGATATGGGCGCGGATCCAACTTGCCAGAGCGAAAATTCAGGTGATGTGTTTAACGAAGAAGTGAAGGTTAACGCGGATAATACGCTCGCGAATGTTTTTGTTTACGTGAAATCCGGGCTTGAGGGTAAGACTTTTCCCGCACCCGCAACGACAGTTTCGCTTGACCAAAAAGGCTGTCACTATACGCCCCATGTTTTTGGTGTTCAGACGGGTCAGCAAGTTGAGATTGTGAATAGTGATCCCACGCTTCATAATGTGCATGGAATGCCCACACAGTCCAAAGAGTTTAATTTAGGCATGCCTTTGCAGGGGATGAAGCTAAAACGTAAATTTGATAAGGCTGAAATCATGGTGAAGTTTAAATGCGATGTTCATCCATGGATGAATGCTTATATCGGTGTTGTCGATCACCCGTTTTTTAGCGTAACCGGTGACGCTGGATCCTTTGAGATTAAGGATTTACCGGCCGGCTCCTATGTGATCGAAGCTTGGCAAGAAAAATTGGGGACACAAACTCAAAACGTAACTGTCGAAGAAGGCAAGCCGGTTACAGTTGATTTTACATTCAAAGGTTAAAGGACTCGGTTCATAGTGTTGAAGCGGTTTAGTTTATTTTTAGTTCTGACGCTTATCCTTGGCGGTTCCAGCCTTTTTGCTGGAACCATCAAGGGTAAGGTATTTATAGACGGAAACGTTCCAGAAAATCCTGTGATCAGTATGGATGCGGATCCTGTCTGTAAATCGCTTCATAGCGGAGACGTCCGCACCGAAAAAGTTGTGGTGAACGCGGATAAAACGCTGCAGAATGTTTTTGTTTATATTAAAGAAGGGTATTCGGGCGCTTCCGAGGCTCCAAAATCACCCGCGCTGCTGAATCAAAAAGGCTGTATGTATGACCCTCATGTGATGGGCATTCAAACCGGCCAGCCGCTCGCGATCGTTAATGATGACGCGACCCTCCATAATGTTCATGCTTTAGGTCAGAAAAATCCCGAATTTAATCTTGGGATGCCGCTTCAAGGTATGAAGCTCGAAAAAACATTTTCGAATCCCGAAGTCATGATGAAATTCAAATGCGATGTTCATCCCTGGATGAATGCTTATATCGGCGTTCTGCCGCATCATTTTTTTGATACGACAGATAGTAAGGGTGAGTTTGAAATTTCAGGGCTGCCTCCTGGCGAATACACGATTGAAGCCTGGCATGAAACCTACGGTGTTAAATCCCAAAAAATCCGGATTGCCGGAGATGAACCCGCGCCGCTTGATTTTAAATTTGAATCGGGTCAGATTACCGATGAAGCCACCGGGGTTACCGTAAAAACAGAAGCTCCCAAGCCCATTTCTCATTATGACGACTCTGCGGCGGTTAATTTACCGCGCAAGAAAACAGGCTGGTGGCTGCCGGAAAGTATCTCGACTTATTCCGGGAAAATTGATCACATGTTCTATGTGATTCTCATTTTAACGAGCATTGTTTTCTTTGGAGTTCAGGGCACGCTCATCGCATTTTTGTTTATGTACCGTCACAAACCCGGCCAAAAGGGTTATTACACACACGGAAGCACCAAAGCCGAAATTATTTGGACGGCGATTCCCGCCATTATTTTAGTGGTTCTTGCCTTCTTGGGCCAAGGGGTTTGGGCCGAAGTAAAGTCAAAGATGCCTAACACTCCCGATACTTTAAAAATCCGCGTTCAGGCTGAGCAATTTGCCTGGAATATTCAGTATCCCGGACCGGACGGAAAGTTTGATACAAGCGATGATATTAAAAACATCAACCAGCTTCATATGCCTGTGGACCGGCCCGTCAGAGTGACTTTGACTTCTATTGATAAACCGGATAAACCCGCAGTGATTCACAGTTTCTTTTTGCCCGAGTTCCGTCTCAAGCAAGACGCGGTTCCGGGGATGGCTATCGACCTTTGGTTTCAATCAACGCGTACGGGAAAATATGAAATCGCGTGCGCGGAGCTTTGCGGTATTGGGCATTACCGGATGAAGGGTTACCTGACCATTCATTCTCAAAAAGGTTTTGACGCCTGGCTGAGCGAACAAGTTCCAGCAGCGTAAATTTAGCGAGGAAAATTATGAGTACAACAACGGCTAGCTCATCGGAACACGCGGCTCACGCCGGACACAAGCAAAGCTTTGTGTCGAAATATATTTTTTCAACCGATCATAAAATGATCGGCATCCAATTTCTTTTTACGAGCCTAATCATGTTTCTTTTGGGCGGAGTGCTCGCGCTTTTGCTGCGCTGGCAATTAGCGTATCCCGGCAAACCCATGCCCTTGATCGGGAGCTTATTCGGTAATTCAATGATGATGGGCGGAATTATGCTGCCCGAGTTTTACAATACGCTGTTTACCATGCACGCTTCCGTTATGATTTTTTTCGCGATCATTCCGATTTTAACGGGTGCTTTTGGAAACTTCCTGATTCCTCTTCAAATTGGAGCGGGCGATATGGCGTTTCCAAAAATCAATATGATCTCATTTTGGTTTGTGCCCCCAGCGATCATTATCGCGCTGACAGGTTTTTTTGTGGAGGGCGGTGCCGCGGCGACAGGCTGGACAGCGTATCCGCCTCTGAGTTTTGTCGCGTCGCAGGGACAGAATCTTTGGAT
>CAZEFF010000003.1:38888-74732 GCA_964511315.1 uncultured bacterium
CATCCCGCGGTTTACATTATGATTTTGCCGGGAATGGGGTTTGTTTCAGATGTGCTCTCGGTCAACGCGCGTAAGCCGATTTTTGGATATCATTCAATGGTATACGCGATTATGGGAATCGCGTTTCTCGGCTTTATCGTTTGGGGCCATCATATGTTTCAAAGCGGTATGAATCCTACCGTAGGCACGACCTTCATGGTTTCGACCATGGTGATCGCTGTTCCCTCCGCGATTAAAACCTTTAACTGGCTTGGTACCATTTGGCGGGGGAATATCCGTTTTACCGCGTCGATGCTGAACGCGATCGCGTTTGTTTCCATGTTTGTGATCGGTGGACTTTCAGGAATTTTTATGGCGTCAACGCCGGTCGACGTTTTTATTCATGACACTTATTTTATCGTGGCGCATATTCATTATGTGCTTTTCGGCGGAAGTATGTTCGCGGTTTTCGCGGCAGTTTATCATTGGTATCCAAAAATGTTCGGCCGCATGATGAATGAAAAGCTCGGCATTCTTCATTTTATTCCGACTTTCATCGCGTTTAACTGCACGTTTTTTCCGATGCATATTTTGGGCATCGGCGGGATGATGCGGCGCGTTTATGATACGACGCAATACGCGCATTTAGCTCATTTTCAGCCGATCAATGTTTTTATCACGCTTAGCGCGTATGTGCTTGGCGCGGCGCAGATCCCATTTCTTATAAATTTTTTCGGCAGTTTGTTTTGGGGGCCGAAAGCTGACCGCAATCCTTGGGAAGCGAATTCTCTGGAATGGACAACCGCATCGCCTCCCCCTCACGGGAATTTTGAAAAAACACCTGTGGTCTACCGCGGCCCATATGAATACAGTTCTCCGGAATCAAAACTTGATTGGCTTCCTCAGACCACGCCTCCCCAGGCAAAATCCGAGGCTCATTAATCTTTCCTAAAAAGGCTGGGAATTCCATGTATAGGTTTTCTCTTTTTCTTGTCATTAGTGTCTTCATCCTCATTCTTGCCGGCGGGCTTGTCACAAGCCACCAGGCGGGGCTTGCTGTGCCCGACTGGCCGCTTTCCTATGGGCAGGCCTTTCCTCCCATGGTAGGCAATATTTTCTGGGAGCATGGCCACCGGATGATTGCGGGATCTGTCGGGATCCTAACGCTTATTCTGACGCTTTGGATCCAATTCGCGGAGAAGCGGACTTGGCTGAAAAAACTTGCCTGGGCGGCATTGGGAGCTGTTGTCCTTCAGGCGGTTCTCGGCGGGCTGACGGTTATTTTTTTACTCCCCGATCCTATTTCGATTGGACATGCCTGCTTAGCGCAAACTTTCTTAGGCATTGTTGTGGCCATTACGTTTTTTTTAAGCCCGGGCTATTTAACGCTGCGTGTTGAAGAAAACGAATCGCTCAAAAAATTGCGCCGCCTGCTGCTTATGACGCTCGGATTCATTTATCTTCAGCTGATTTTAGGCGCTACGGTCCGTCACACGGGACACGCGGTAATTTTTCATGTGTTTGGGGCCTTGCTCGTTGTCATCCATGTGCTTTTGGTTATGGGCAGAATTAACCGTTTTCATATGGATTCCAAACCGCTGATTCGGACGGCCACCGTGCTTGGTCTGTTGACTTTGATTCAAGTTTTTCTTGGAATGGGTGCTTTTATTTTTACGAAAATGATTCCTCAAGGATACTCGCCCACGGACAGCCGGGTGTTTTTTACCGCGGTGCATCAGACGACCGGCGCGGCTGTTTTAGCGGTTACGGTTTTGCTGTCACTGATTGCCTGGCGTAGATCATGATGACGGGAAAAGAATCCCGGTTAGATGATGTCCTCGAACTTATCAAAATGCGGCTTGTATCGCTTGTGCTGCTTAGCGCGGCGGTGGGTTATTACATTGCACCGCGAAACTCATTTGATCTTTCAAAATTAATTTTGACGATGCTTGGGACGGCGCTTGTAGCGGCGGGTTCTATGGCGCTTAATGAGTGGTGGGAAAGAGCGGATGACGCGCGCATGAAAAGAACAGCGGCCCGGCCATTGCCGTCCGGAAGAATTTCGGAAGGCGCCGCGATTGCGGCCGGTGTTATCCTTTCCGCGGTAGGGCTGCTCCTTTTATTTTTCAAGGTCAATGCGCAAGCCTGTATTCTTTCCGCGGCCACGTTGATCAGCTATATCCTTATTTATACCCCATTAAAGAAGGTGACTTCACTGTGCACGCTTGTCGGCGCGGTCCCCGGAGCTTTGCCGCCGATGATCGGCTGGGCGGGAGCTGTGGGCGGGTGGCCGGCTCCAAGAGCTTGGGTTTTATTTTGTATCGTTTTTATTTGGCAAATGCCTCATTTTTTAGCGATTGCATGGATGCACCGGAAGGACTACGGAGAGGCGGGATTTAAAATGCTTTCGGTCGAGGATCCTTCGGGGCATCAGGTTGGCAGGCAAATTTTACTCTACTCTTTGGCCCTGCTTCCTGTTACGCTTTTACCTCCCATTTTTGATATGACCGGAAAGATTTATTTTTACGGAGCGCTGTTGCTCGGCGTCTCAAAAATTGGTTTGGTGCTTTGGGGGTTGCCCCAAATGGACGCGCGGTGCAGAGTTATTTTCCGCGCTTCGCTGGCGCATCTATCATTTCTTTTGCTTTTGATGTTTTTAAATAAGGTATAAATCTATGGAATTAATGGTTGAAGTAAAAAATGTGAAACATAATTACAAAGACCGGCAAGCCTTGAAGGGCGTGAGTTTCAATGTCCGGAAATCCGAAATATTCGGTCTTTTGGGCCCTAATGGAAGCGGTAAAACAACTTTGTTTAAAATTTTATCCACGGCGCTTCCGGTCAGTATCGGTGAAGTCCAGATTATTGGAATGAATCTCGCGCAGAATCAAACCGCGGTTAGAGAAAAAATCGGAGTGGTTTTTCAGTCGCCTAGTCTTGATTTGAAACTCTCTGTTCGGGAAAATCTTATTCATCAAGGGCATCTTTACGGGCTTTGCGGCGGTGAACTTAACCGGCGGATTGATGAAATGCTAAGCCGGCTTGGGCTTCAGGACCGCGCCAAAGATATGACTGGGAAGCTGTCAGGCGGCCTAAAGCGGCGCGTGGAGCTCGCGAAAGGTCTTCTGCATGGTCCCAAGCTTGTAATCTTGGATGAGCCTTCCACGGGACTTGATCCGGGCGCGCGGCTGGATTTATGGAAATACCTCAAAACTCTGCGTGACCAAGAAGGGGCCACGATTCTTGTGACGACGCATTTAATGGATGAAGCGGAACACTGCGACCGTGTGGCAATAGTGGATCAGGGGTTGCTGCTAAGGCTTGGGACACCGGATGAACTGAAAAGGGAATTGGGCGGGGATGTGCTCTTAATTAAAGCGAAAGAAGATAATCTAAAAGATAAAATCCGCCAACGTTTCAATCTTGACGCCGTATTGGCGGATGGGCTCATTCAAATTGAAAGTCAAAAAGCGGCGCAATTTCTGCCGCAATTAGTGGAAGCGTTTCCCGGAGAGATTGAATCTGTAACGTTCCGCAAGCCGACGCTTGAAGATGTTTTTGTCCACTTTACAGGGCATCGGTTTTGGGCGGAAGAAGCTGAGCCGCATCCGGTAAGGAAACACTGATGAAAAACTCTCTTCTTACAGCTTATACATTGTGGCGCCGTGAAATGGTGAGATTTTACCGCCAGCCCAGCCGAGTCGTGGGCGCTTTGGGATCGCCGCTTCTTTTTTGGCTTCTGATTGGTTCCGGCATCGGGCATTCTTTCCGCTCCGGAAATGAAGCGGGATCCGGCAATTATCTCGAATATTTTTTTCCCGGAACCATTCTTATGATTTTGCTTTTTACAGCTATTTTTTCAACCATTTCTTTGATTGAAGACCGGCGTGAAGGGTTTTTTCAATCGGTGCTGGTCGCGCCTGTATCGCGGACAAGTATCGTGCTTGGAAAAATTTTGGGAGGAACCAGCCTGGCTCTAACGCAATCGCTGCTTTTTCTTCTTCTTAGCCCATTTTTGGGGATTCATTTGGGGGTTCTTGCCTGGCTGAAACTATTATTAGTTCTATTCGTAAGCGCCTTTGGATTAACGGGGCTTGGATTTCTGATCGCCTGGCAGTTTAATTCTGTGCAGGGTTTTCATGCGGTGATGAATTTGCTTCTCATGCCTTTATGGATTCTTTCAGGCGCGCTTTTTCCCGCGGAAGGGGCTTTCGGCTGGATCAAGGCCGTTATGAAACTGAATCCTTTGACTTATCAAAATATTGCTTTGCGGCAGAGTCTATTTCACACTTCAGCCGGGTCTTCGCTGTCATTCAGCACTTGCATGATTATTAATCTTATCTTTGCCTTCGTGATGCTTGGGGCATCGACCTTCGTGACTTCCCGAACCAAATCTCAAGACCTCAAATAATATGAAAATCTTTTATTTTATTATCCTCAGTCTTCTTGTCTCCGGAAAGATTTACGCGGAAGACAGCCGCGCCTCGAAGCTGCTTCCGGTTCTAGGAGAAGCGCCCGCCTTTTCTTACGCAGAGCGCAGCGGAAAACCTTTCGGCAGTGAAGATTTAAAAGGTAAGGTTTGGATTGCCGATTTTATTTTTACGCGATGCGCCGGTATCTGTCCCTTGATGGCGAATCATATGCGGATGCTGCAGGATCGGCTGAAGCAAAAGAAAAATATCCGTTTTGTTTCATTCAGTGTTGATCCGGAACATGATACGCCCGAAGTTCTTTTTAAATATGCCGAGAAGTTTTCCGCCGACCGTGACCGGTGGCTTTTCTTGACCGGTCCTAAGCAGGAAATATTCAATCTCTCCGAGAGATCTTTTCATTTAGGGGTGGGGGATGTGCCGGAAAAAGACCGCCAGGCAGTCGATCAGTCAGTGATGCATAGCTCAAAATTTGCCCTCGTCGATTCTAAAGGAAAAATACGGGGCTATTATGACAGCCAAACGATGAATGATTTTGACCGCTTAATCGAAGATGCTAAAACGCTATTAAAGGATGCGGACTAATGGATCTTTCTAAATTTCCAGCGATGAACGCGGCGCTTAATGGAACCAGCGCTCTGCTGCTGATTCTGGGTTATATTTTTATCCGTCAGCGGGCCGTTAAAGCGCATACGATGAGTATGGCCGGAGCTTTTTTCACCTCCACGATATTTCTTATTTCTTATCTATACTATCATTACCACCATGGCTCCACGCCTTTTCAGGGGCACGGAGCGGTGCGTTTTATTTATTTCACGATTCTTTTAACTCATACCATCTTAGCCATGGTTATTGTTCCGTTAATTATGATCACTTTGGTTCACGCGGTGAAGGGGGACTTTCCTAAACACGCGAAAATGGCCCGCGTCACATTTCCTCTCTGGCTTTATGTCTCCGTCACTGGGGTTGTGATTTATTGGATGCTTTATCAAATGCCCGTATGAGTCCCGTTAGATCTCTAACCGGAATAGATTTTTCTATAGGTTTTATTTTTACTGACAATGCTATGTATCCTAAGTTCCGAGCGGGTTTGGAGATCTAACGGGATGAAAGATCAATACGGATTCCGTTTTTGGCTAAGCTGGATTCTTTGGTTCGCGGGATCTTTCGTCCTGACCGCGCTTTTTTGGACAGCGTTAATCACTTTTACGCTTGGAAAAATTCGGGGTTACGAGCTGACGATTACTTGGTCGGCGGCCGTGTTCGGCAGCTGGTTTATTCTGCTGACGCCTTTTATGCGCAAGAAAGAACAAATCTGGAAACGCCTGAATCAGGATCAGGAAAAGGCCGTGAATATTTGGCTGATGGGCATGGGGCTTTTCGTGGGGTTTTTAGTTTTCAGCGCGTTTTTCTGGAGCTTTTGGTTTAAGAAAGAAATCACTTCGCCCGCGCATCATGGCCTGTCAAACAGCTGGGCCAAAGCTGTTTTTGGATCGTGGCTGCTGTCGCTATTGCCGCTCTTAAGTTTTCTCTATAAAAGAACGGATCAAATTTTAAAATCAGCCATTGCCAGGCAAACCCAGATGGGCCCGAAATTCCAAACACAGTTTATTGAGAAAACAAAGCGCACGCTTTCTCCGCGCTTGGCATCGAAACTTTCAGAGATTCCGGAGACTTTGCCGAAGGCTCATGTGGTGGACTTGATATTAAAAAACGGGCAGCGTATACCGCATGTTTTTATCATGAACAAAAATGAAGTCCTCGGGGTTTATAACCGGGAAAAAATTGATTTTGAATTTTCAGAGGCCGCGGACCTTGAGCCCGTGAGCAATCTCCCTCATTTTGAAGAAGAGAAATGGCTGAGACTGGATGGAAGAGCATGAACCGACAAGTGAAAAGGAAAAAGGAAAAAGGAAAAAAAGTTCTAAGCCGCATGCTTTTACGTTTGCCTTTTACCTTTTTACTTTTGCCTTTGCAGTTATATGCTTGCCCCATGTGCGGCGATATTTTGGAGCGCGGCAAAGATGCTGTGAAGGCCTTCCGGTTTTCGTCCGGGATCAGCTGGAGCATACTGCTTATGCTTTCGGTCCCTTATCTTATGGTCGGCGGAACCATTTTTGTGATTTGGCGCGCGGTAAAAAATAAGAAAAAGGAAGATGCCAATGCCGGAAAACCGTGAAGCCGCGGTCAAACTTATTCAGGAAGGCCGCGAAGCAGTTTTAGCCACCCTTGAAGACAGCAAGCCCTTTACTTCCGCGGTGAATTATTTGTTTGAGGCGGGCGGCGGGTTCGGGAAAATCATTCTTCTTATGAGCGATTTAGCGCGCCACACAAGAAATGCCAAAGCAACGCCTCATGTGAGTCTCCTTATTGCAGAGCATTCTGACGCACCGGTTTATGAGAGAAAGCGGGTAAGCGCTCAAGGATCGTTTTCACAGGTGCCAGACGCGGGCAGGATTCAGGATTACAAAAACCGCTATCTGAGTTTATTCCCAAAATCGCAAATTTTCTTTACACTTGCCGACTTTCGTTTTTATGAAATCCAGATCACGGAGATTTATTTTATCGGAGGATTTGGAAAGGCCGAGAGTTTGAAACCATGATTTATCTTACAGGCAGGGCCTTTCAATTAATCGGACTTATCGCGATGCCTTCCGCGATTTGGGTGGGATTTTTAGGGCATAATGAACGCGGTTCGATCGCGATCTTCGCGGCCTCCATCATTGTTTTTTTTATCGGGTACCTATTAACACGATGGAGCAAGCCATGAAAGGGCAGGATGTGACGGTTGAATCGGGTCACCCTCCTGTGCTAATATCCTAGGCTCTATGGGAGAAAACACCGCCCGCAAGGGTCCTCGTCCAGAAGCTATTGCCAAGAAGCTGGTTCGTAAAAAAGAACCCAGGTTATTGGCTGTCATTAATCAAGCCGGCTGTACCGGCTGTGAAGCCTGCATTATTTTCTGCCCTGTAGATTGTATCGAAATTGTTCCTGGGGTTGGCATCGCGCAGTTTCAGCAAGTTGTAGAAGTTGATATCGAACGCTGTATCGGATGCGCGCTTTGTTCTAAAAATTGCCCTTGGGATACGATTCCGATGTTTAATTACGATGAGGGGATTCAGCAGGCCCCCGATTTAACGATCAAGAGTATCTGCAATCAAAAAACCCGCGAAGATATTTCCGCTGATCCCGCGTCAGCGCCTGCCGCTTAATCTAACCCGCTAAATCTTAAAAGCGCTGGAAGGCTGAAGGCGGAGGGTCGAAGGTAAAATCTTTTTACTTCCAGCTTCTACCATCAACCTTCGAGCTTATTCTGGGGTAACGCCGTCTAAACGGAGCCACTGATTGGCGGAAAAAGGCGGGGTATCTTTCAATCCGGCGAATTCAATATCCGCGATGTCGGCCGCCTCGAAGGTCATTGCGGAGGCTTTGTAGATCCCAAGAATTTCCTCTTCTTTATAAATGAAAACATTTTGAACTTTTTGTCCGTTTTTCAAGATGAGATGAACCAAATGTCCGCCTTCCATAATTGGCGAAAAGTCTTTTAATTTTTCGCGCAGATTCGGAGGAAGAATCCGTTTTGACCGGTCAATTTTAAGGCTTTTAAACCGCGCGGCAGCTTTTTCCCGGGCAATACGGGCATCTTCATAAGCCCGGTCTACTTTGGAATACATCACGATAATCAAAGGTAAAAGAATAATCATCCAGGTTCCGAATACCGCGGTGACCCAAATAATTGAGGTTTTGGTTTCACGGATGCTTCCGAAGTGTTTAGCAATGATAGGCGTCCAAATAGCCTGAGAGACAAAAAACGAGGCGATGGTGAGGGTAATCCACATGACCCACCAGAAGATTGTTTGAGTGCCCGATTTTTTTGGTTTCATTTTTTGGCTCATGAGGCCGTTATTGTAATCTAAAACTTCGGTTCTGGGAAGGTCTCAAAACGCCCGCAATTAATGATATAATGCACTCATGCTATGGAGGATATAAATGAAAACTGTTATTGCCGCATCATCTAATAGAACACCCGCCGATTTGTTTATTGCCGGGTTTTTTGAAAAAGAAAAGATTTCAGATACCCTTGAGGGGCTGGAGCCGGCATTTTCTCATGTGATTACTGCCGCGATTGAAAAGGGACGCTTTGAAGGAAAATTTGAGGAACTTCTCTCCTCCTACAGTCAAGATAACGAAGAAGCCCCGGAAGTTATTTTGTTTGGGCTTGGGCTTAAAAAAAATCACCGCAAATTGTGTTTTCGAAAAGTGATAGGCAAAGTGGCTCAAATCGCAAGGGCCCGTAAAGCAAAAACTGTGCGTCTGCTGCTTTCAAGCTTTGCAAATGATAATGTGACGCTAGAGAAGGCAGCTGAAATCGCCGGCGAAATGGCCATTCTGGCAACTTATAAGTTTGATAAATATAAATCCAAAAAAGAATCAGACGGCGATAAAAAGCCAAATAAATTCGAAACTCTCGAATTGCTTTTAGATTCAGCGAAACCCAGCAAAGAAGTGAAGCGAGGGCTGGAATACGCCGAGGCGGTGAGTTCCGGAGTGGTACTTACACGCGATTTAATCAATGAACCGGGCAATGTGATGACGCCTGAAAAATTGGCAGAGGCCGCGAAAGAATTAGCGGATAGCAAAAATCTTGAATGTGAAATTTTGGATCAGTATGAAATGGAACAGCTTAAGATGGGCGGTATTTTAGGCGTGAATCAGGGAAGCGTTTACGCGCCGAAGCTGATTATTCTTGAATACGGCAAGCGCTTCAAAAAGAACGGTACAGTCTGCATTATCGGGAAAGGCGTAACCTTTGATACTGGAGGGATCTCGATCAAGCCAGCCAAAGACATGGAAAAAATGAAGTACGACATGTCCGGAGCCGCGTGCGTGATTGGCACGATGGGCGTTATTGCCGATCTCAAATTACCGGTACACGTTGTTATGCTGGCGCCGGCTGTCGAAAACAATGTTGCAAATAATCCGCAGCGCCCCGGGGATATTATCCGCATGTTTAATGGTAAGACCGTTGAAGTGCTTAATACTGACGCTGAAGGAAGATTGATTTTAGCTGACGCGCTTTCTTATTGCGCAAAGTATCAGCCTAAAGCAATCATAGATTTAGCGACCCTTACCGGAATGTGCGCCGCGACGTTTGGTGATAAAGCGATTGGATTGATGGGGAATGATGAAAAACTAATTGCCAAAATTAAAGCTGCCGGAGAAAACACGGGTGAGCGCTGCTGGGAACTTCCCATGTGGGATGAATACGCGCAGCAGATTAAAGGTCATCACTCCGATCTTTATAACATTGGCGGCGGATACGGCGGGACCATCACGGCCGCTAAATTTCTTCAGGAATTTATTCCCGCGAAAACGGCTTGGGCGCATCTCGATATTGCAGGTACGGCATGGTGCGATTCTTCGCGTTATGATTCTGTTAAAGGGGCTACCGGCGTGGGCGTTCGGCTTCTTACCGATTTCTTATCTCATTGGAAGTAAGCCCAATCGATAAGCGGTATACGGAATTTTTCAGCCTTTTCAACGCGCAAAAGTTTTTCGAGGCTCATGAAGTGCTAGAAAGTCTGTGGCGCGAAGAGAAGGGTGCGGACAAAGATTTCTACCAGGGCCTTATCCAGCTTGCGGCCGCGTTTGTTCATGTGCAAAATCGGAATGAGCATGGCGCGAATAATTTAATGAATAAAGCGGTTGTTCATTTATCCAAATACCCCGAGCAGCATCATGGTCTTCACATTGCCACAGTCCTTCTAAAGGCTAAAAAAGCTATCCAAGCGGGGCAATTTTTCACGCTTACTCCTAAGTAAAGACAAGCCTGTTTAAAGCCGTTATATAGATATACCGAAAGACATGGAGGACATACATTTATGAACAAAAAAATGATTTCGATTCTGCTTATTCTTTTGGCGGTATTTACGCTCCATACGCCTTCAAGTTATGCCACGGGGGGTAAAGAAGCCACCGCATCGCTTTTCCTCCCCACAACAGGTCAAGCGATGAATGGTGAACTTGGTAAAGGTAAAACCAAGCTGATGGCCGGAGTGGAAGTGGTTTCCATCGCTTTGATTACGACCTTAGGAATCGCGACAGGCGGGGGCATTGTCTGGGTGGGGTTAGCCCCCTTGATCGGCAACCACGTTTATAGTTCGGTGGACGCCTATAAAGGCGCGAAGAATAAAAAGAACAATCTGATGAATCAGCGGGAACAAACCCCCGGCAGTATTGAGATGGGTAATCAAAACCGTTATGACCGAGTTCAGCCGTACCGCTCTGATTTACGCGAAAGAATGATCCGCGCGCGTCAAGAAACAGAAGCGCAATACTAAACGCTTACCCGTGAGTCAAAAGAAGGGCAGATCTCCCCGGTCTGCCCTTTTTCACGAATGAATCCCGTTCGATCTCTAACCGTAATTTATTTGTTAAAAAGGTTTTGTTTGTCTTATCAATCCTGGAATATCCAACAGCATAATGATTTTGGAGATCAAACGGGATGAATAAATTTTTAAATACACAACTTGCGATTGCCGCTGATATTTGGCAGGACATTAAAAATGTTTCGGAGCCTGCTGATAGGTGGCTTGGCAATTTCTTTCATCATAACCGGAAAAGAATCGGTTCTCGCGACCGCCGCTTCTTTGCTGAGACTATATATGCTCTCTTCCGGCACAAAACATTTATTGATTGCTGGCAGCGAGAATGCGGCTTGATTAAAATTGAACAAGCCGCGCCCGTTTTAGCGGCCGCGTGCGAATCATTAATCAGCCTCGAAGAATTTAAAGACGAGCTTCCCCGCATCAAAAATCCGCATATTTCTATCGAGAAACTCTATAAAGATTTGAAGAATATTTGCCTGCCGCAAAATCTCAAATTTGATACTCCGGAAGAAAAAATCTCGGTTCAATATTCGTTTCCGCTATGGCTTGTTAAAAGATGGACGGATCGGTTTGGGTTTACGCGCTGTGAATCTTTACTTTCCTCCATGCAAAGAAGACCTGCCTTAACGGTGAGAACGAATATTTTAAAAACCAGCCGTAAAGATCTCATCCAGCTTTTTCAGTCAAAGGGTTTTGAAGTGGCAGCAACGCAAAATTCGGCCTGGGGCATTACCTTTAAAGAACGGATCAATCTGTTTGACAGCGAAGAATTCAGGGAAGGGTATTTCGAGGTGCAGGACGAAGGAAGTCAGATTATCAGCCAGAAGATCGGAGCGCGGGCGGGTGAAATGATTTGGGATGTTTGCGCGGGCGGAGGCGGGAAAAGCCTGGCAATGGCGGCCACAATGGAAAATAAAGGCAGAATTATCGCGACGGATATCCGGGCCGCCAAGCTGGATGAACTTAAAAAACGCGCGCGCAGAGCCGGGATTTTCAATATCTTTCCTGCAGATATGAAGAGACTTGATGAAACAAAAGAGGCGAAGACCGGTTTTGATAAAATTTTGATCGACGCGCCTTGCTCAGGCACGGGGACTTTGCGGCGAAACCCGGACGCGAAATGGAAACTAACCGAAGGTAAATTCGAAGTTTTTCAGAGCGAGCAAATTGCGATTATCAAAAACGCTTTACCCAGACTTAAAAAGGGCGGGAGCCTTTATTATGTGACATGCTCACTTGAGGCGGATGAGAATGAAGGTGTCATGAAAAAAATCCTTCAGGAGTATCCTTTTCTTCAGCTTAAACCCGCGCTTTTAAGTCCAGACGGTTTTTTTCAGCTCTATCCGGACAATGATCAAACGGATGGATTTTTTCTGGCTGTTGCCGAAAATAAGGGATAGAATAACGCCCAGTAAAACGCACTTTTAAGGAGAGACCATGAAAAAAATATCCGCATTTTTCGCTTTAATCGCCATTTTTTCAATACCCGCGTTTGCCGCGCTTGATGAAACAGGAAGAACCACGGATGGGCCCGTAAAGAGAATGGGGTATGTGGTGGAACGCGGTGTCGAAGGGCTTGTCGGCGCTATTCCTTGCGATATTCCTCAGATTTCGAAAAAAGAATTTGAGGAAAACAAGTGGGTGGCTCCGGTCTCAGTCCTTCCGCGGGTTGCCACGCTTATTGTTGTCCGCGCGGTTTCAAGTATTCATGATATTGCCGTCATGCCGCTTGTAGTTCCATTTACCGACGATTTATCTCCGATCACAGAATCATTCGATATCCCTGAATTTGCCTGCCGAAAAAGCTAGAAGTTTTATGGCAAAACGAGTTGATAAGTCTCCCCGCGATCATAAAATCATCAAAGAATATAAAAAAGTCGGTCTTATTATTGTCAATACCGGTGACGGTAAGGGCAAAAGTACGGCCGCTTTTGGAACGGCGCTTCGCGCTTTAGGGCGGGGATACAAAGTCGCGGTAGTTCAATTTATTAAAGGCAAATGGAAAACGGGCGAAGAAAAGGCGGCCGCGAAGTTTGGTAAAAATTTTACAATTTTGCCTATGGGAGAAGGGTTTACCTGGGACACGAAAAATTTTGAACAGGATGTTAAGAGCGCACGGAAGGCCTGGGCGAAATGCCTCGAATTTTTACACGATAAAGAACATGAGCTGGTCATTTTTGATGAGATTAATTATGTGCTCAAATATAATTTTTTGGATGCCGGGGATGTTATCAAAGCTTTAAAAAATAAACCCCCTCTCAAGCATGTGATTTTGACAGGGAATGGTGCGCCTCAGGAATTGATCGATGTTGCGCACCTTGTGACTGAAATGAAGCTTGTCAAACACCCTTATCATCAGGGGATTAAGGCCCAGCCGGGGATTGAATACTAATTTTGTCAAAGGTCAAAAGTCGAACGTCAAGGGTCAAAGATGACTTTAGACCTTTGACTTTTGACAGCGGACTAGATTTTTATGATCATTTGCCCAAAATGCGGATTCAAACATGATGTGACAGAGTTCGAGGGCCTTCGCCGGATCAAATGCCGGTGCGGACTGAAGCTGGATCTCTCCATGATGAATACCGCCGAAGATTTTTTGCGGTATTTTGAAAGTGAAGATGAGCGGAAAAAGGCGCTTGAGATTCAAGAAGATGCCCAGCGGATTTGTCAGATGATTCTGGACGAAAATTGCCACCCCGCCGATATCGAAATTGCGAAGGAAAAATTAAGAGAAAAAGTTTCGGGGTATTTTCCGGATAAGCTCGAGACATTCCGGATTATTTATGAATCCCGCTTTAACCGGCTGTGGGATCAGTTTCGGCCCGAAGGATAAAAAACCTGGTTCGCGGTTCCGGGATTATCCGTGATGATTCCATCCGCGCCTGCCCCAGCGAGCTGCCGCATCATTTCAGGGTCATTAATCGTCCAAAAAAATGAACGGATTTTTTTTCGGTGAAGAAAATCAATAAATCCTTTACCCGCGAAACGCATTCCGCATTTCTCAAGAGGCATGGACGCGACCGATAAGGGGTCCTGAGAGGGTAGTTTATTCCCCCGGCTGTAATCCAAATAGGCGAGCACAATTTCCCGCTGGGAGAGAAACCGGGGGATGTCGGGGTAATTTGTTTTAAGCTCATCAAAAATGTCATGATGCTTAGATCCAACGATGACTCTAAACTCAGCGTTATATTTTTTAATCAGATCCATAGATCTCCGGACAACATCCCGGTCTTTGGGCTTAATTTCAACGAGCAGGACTTGATTGGGGAACTCCTGTAATAGCTCTTCAAACGTCGGAATTTTCAGCGCGTGAGTACGGAATGGAAAAGTTTTATTTTTATCAGGATCAAAATAATGGCCCGCGTTCAGCGCTCTAATTTTTTCTAGAGCCGATTGTTCGATGTAACCGGTTCCATTAGTTGTTCTCTCAAGCTTGGCATCATGGATGATAACAGGAATATTATCTTGAGTGAGATGAACATCAAATTCAACCCCATCGACGCGAAAGGTATCAAAGGCCAGACGGATTGACTCGAGAGTATTTTCCGGGCAAAGCGCCGCGGCGCCGCGGTGACCTATGATTAGAGGCATAAATAAAAAGTGAAAAGATAAAAGGAAAAAGGAAAAAGAATAAATGAACAAAGAAAGACTAGGGATAAATTCATTTTGAATGATAAAATTCTAGCACTGATGCTGTTATTTTTTAACCTTTTTATTTTTACCTTTAAATTTCTATGATTTCTATTGTTCTTGTGGAACCTGAAAATGCTGACAATATCGGGGCCGCGGCTCGGGCTATGAAAAATATGGGTTTCTCTGACTTGAGGCTTGTGTGTCCGCCCTCCAATTGGCTTGAAAGAGGCAAGGTGCTGGCCATGAATGCCCAGGATACTTTGCGCAAGGCGAAGGTCTATACGGACCTCAAAACCGCTGTGGGAGATTGCCGGTTGGTTGTAGGGACTACGCGGCGTTCAGGTGTGAGACGCGACTTTTTTTGGAACTACGATGAGGCAGCTGAAACACTCGCGGCCATGCCGAAATCAAGAAAAGCGGCCATTTTATTTGGAAAGGAATCAAAAGGACTTTCTAACGCGCAGCTGGCGATATGCGATAAAAAAATCATGATCCCATCTCACGCGGGGTATCCGTCGCTTAATCTCGCGCAAGCCGTGATGGTGATTTGTTTCTCACTCTTTCATCGGCGCGGCTCAAAAAAAGAAACGCGCGTGCCTGAGACGGTACCTAAGAAAGAAATGCTCGCGGCTTTGACAAGGATTGAAAGCGCGTTAACCGTGCTTGGGTATGATCAAGGGAACAACGATGTCCGCGGAAGAATCATGGCAACCTTTCAAGGGCTGGCGCTGAGATCTGGGCTGCTTCCGAAAGAAGCCCAGATGTTTCATGGCCTCGCGCGAAGAATAATTGATAAAGTCGGCAAGGCGTCATAGAATAATCAAAACATATGGAGAATTTATGGATGATACTCAGCTCAAAAATGAACTCTTAAAACTGATAAAAGAAAAAGCCGTTCAGCGCGGTGAAAGAACGCTCGCGTCAGGTAAGAAATCTGATTTTTATATTGACGGTAAGCAGGTTACGTTGGATCCTCAAGGCCTTCTCGTGATTGGGAAGCTGATTCTTCATATGGTGGGCGCGGCTAAGGCGGATGCCATTGGCGGACCCACTCTTGGCGCGGATCCTATCGCGGCCGCGGTTTCTCTATTGAGCTCATCTTCCGGCCGTCCTATCCCCGCTTTCATTGTGCGGAAAGAAGCCAAAAAGCACGGCATGCAGAAAATGATCGAAGGGCCTGCCATAAAAGCGGGAATGCGTATTGTAATGGTGGAAGATGTGATCACAACCGGCGGATCCGTGTTAAAGGCGATTCAAGAAGTGGAAGCGCTCGGAGCGCATGTAGTGAAGGTTGTCTGCCTTGTGGACCGCAATGAAGGAGCCGATCAAGTTTTAGCCCAATACAATTACTCGCCGATTTTTTCAGTCACTGAAATAAGTTAATGAGCGTTAAGCGATAAGAAATAAGCGCTCAGGAAAATCAAAGCTCAAGAATAAAAAAACCCGGTACAAAATCTACCGGGTTTTTTATTTTTAGTTTTTAACTTATCGCTTAATACTATTTTTTCACGTACTCCATAGGATCATGCGCTCTAACAGGAGCTGGCGCTTCCTGAACAACAGGAGCGACGGCTTGCTGTGTCTGCTGCGGCATGGGAGTCGGAGAAGAGGCGTAAACGGTTTCTTCTTCTTCCTCAAGGCAATTGGAGTAAGATTTGGCGACCGGAATTCCGTTAAATCCTGGAACCCAGAAGGTGACAACGTCAAGAGCGCCCGATGAAACACGGAGTGCCGTGCATCCAAGACCGCTTCCAAGACCAGTCATAGTTCCGATAAACGGAGGTCCGTCTTGAGTCCCTTCCACTGTGTGCTGAATCAAATCGACAAAGCAGGTGGCTACGTTGACCACACCGCGGCCGAGCATACCGCCGGCTTTCTTTCCGTACTGGTCTGATTTTGCTGAGGTCCAAACATCATCCGCGGCAAATGCCTTAGGGGCCAAAAGCGCGATCAGGGCAAGAACAGACAGGATTAATAATCCCTTTTTCATGTCAAATCTCCTTTTTAAAGATGGTTTATGTGAATATAAGGGCTGGTTTCAGTGACTCAAAAACAGCATATTATAAATATCAACTTGAATCAATATTTTTCTTATTCGGGGACAATTTTGACCTAAACCGCTGTTACACAATGGGTTATGGTAAAGTGCCTTTCTTATAAAAATATATAACAATACTTGACTTTATAGTCTAATAACGTTATTATTCTATCTAGATTTTAACTATAGCGATCAAAACTATAACAAAAGCGAACAAAAAAGGAAGGGTAAAATGGACTCGAATAAATCTGATCAGCAAAAATCTGAGGCTCCGAAACGGCCTGAGCGTACGCAGATCATGACGCCTAAAGAAGCAGCAAAGTACCTTGGATTTCACCTTGTGACCATCTACAGACTGCTTAAGAAACAAGAAATTCCTGCCACGAAAATCGGCGGTCAATGGCGCTTTAAGAAAGATGTTTTAGATGCCTGGCTTCTTGCGCGCATGAATCAAAAATAAATACCTCCGTCAGATAAGAGTTTTACACTTTAGACGGCAATTAATGCCGATAATAGTGTGTCTATCATAGGAGGATTTATCATGAAGGAAACGTCCGCTTTTCTTGCGCCTGGCAAGGCACGGCCGGAAGAAGAAGCGCGTTGGAATGAAGCCCGGTGGTATGCGCTTTACACCCGGAGCCGCCATGAAAAACTGGTGGATCAGGAACTCGATAAAAAGGGCATTGAGACTTTTCTTCCTCTCCGTAAAATTACCCGCAACTGGTCAGACCGCAAAAAGCTCATCGAAGAGCCGCTTTTCGCGGGATATCTATTTGTAAAATTTCCGCTCAAAGACCGCTGGACGGTTTTAAATACAACCGGCGCCGTCCGTTTAATTGGAAAATCTGCCGCCGATCCGATTGAAGTGCCCGAAAAAGAACTTTTTACCATTCGCCAATTTATTGAGGGAGAAATCCAAGTAGACCCTTTTCCATATTTAAAAGAAGGAGAGCGTGTTTATATCCGCTCAGGACCGTTTAAAGGCGCTGAAGGATTTATTGTGCGCAAAGACAATCACTGCCGGCTCGTGATCTCGCTTGACCTGCTGATGCAGTCAGTTTCCATCATGATCGATCAATCATGCGTGGAGAAAGCTTAGAGTTTGTACGGCTGCGCAATTTTTTATTTGCCCGGTAAGTCACGTCCATGTGACTGAGAGGGCGAAGCTATGCAAAGAGCGAAAACAAGAAAATGATAAAAAAAGCTTTAGTGACAGGCGCCGGTGGATTTATAGCGCATCATTTGATAAAGCGGCTTAAAAAAGAAGGCTATTGGACGCGGGGCGTAGATATAAAAAATCCCGAATTTTCTGAAACCTCCGCGGATGAGTTTATGCTTTTAGATTTACGCGAAACACAAAATTGCCAAAAAGCCATGACTCATAAAGAGGGCTTTGATGAAGTCTACCATTTGGCAGCGGATATGGGCGGAATGGGTTTTATTCACTCGCATGAATGTGAGATTATGCGCAACAGCGCGCTTATGAACAATCACATGCCCTATATTGCCGCTGAAATGGGGATAAAAAAATATTTTTATTCTTCCTCAGTGTGTATTTACCGCGATATGCAACGCGATGAACCTGAAATGAAAGAGGAAGATGCTTATCCCGCGAGTCCCGATAATGAATATGGATGGGAAAAGCTTTACGCGGAGCGTGTTGCTTTAGCCTACGGCAGAAAATATCAAATGAAAATCCGAATTGCCCGGTTTCAGAATTGTTACGGCCCTGAAGGGACCTGGCGCGGAGGCCGCGAAAAAGCTCCGGCAGCGATTTGCCGAAAAGTCGCGGAAGCGAAGGATGGCGGTACGATTGAGGTGTGGGGTGACGGTACCGCGATACGCTCTTATACTTATATCGATGATATGACGGATGGAATTTTCCGGTTAATGCAGTCAGATATTGAAGGGCCGGTGAATATTGGAAATCCGGAATATGTGAACGTTGATGAGTTGGTGGGGATTGTTTCCAAAGCTGCTGGTAAAAAAGTCAAAATTAAGCACATCGATGGCCCGGTGGGCGTCCATGCGCGTAACTTTAGTAATTCAAAAATTTATCAAACCGGCTGGAAATCAAAGTTTAATACTGAGACCGGTATCCGGCTGACTTATCCATGGATTGAAAACCAATTAAAAAGGGCAGCATAAACAAACCGAAATGACAAAAGTAAAAAAAGCGATTAAAAAAGTCCTCGGATGGCAGAATGAAATTGTCATCCAGCATACCAATGACTGGTTTCGGTTCGATTGGCAGAACTTATACTATTACCGCGATCTTTTGTTTTTGCTTGTGCGCCGTGATTTCATCGCGAAATATAAACAAACTATTCTTGGGCCCGCATGGTTTGTGATTCAGCCAGTTTTAACCACGGTTGTTTTTACAGTCATTTTTGGGAAGGTTGCTAAAATTCCAACAGACGGAATTCCTCCCATGCTTTTTTATCTGTGCGGACTCTTGTCCTGGGATTATTTTTCGAAGTGCTTATCAGCTGTTGCGACTTCTCTGACCGGAAATGCCGCGCTTTTCAGTAAAGTTTATTTCCCCCGGCTGATAGTTCCCGTATCAATTGTGATTTCAAATCTTTTGACCTTTGCGCTTAACCTTATAATGTTTTTAGGGTTCTTCATTTATTTTAAATTCTTTACAGCGGCAGGAAATATGATTGATCCCACGCGCGGATTACTCGTTCTTCCTTTCCTTCTTCTTCAAACTGCAGCGATCGGTCTTGGTGTGGGTTTATGGATAGCCGCGCTTACTGTTCGTTACCGAGACTTTCAGCATTTGGTAGGATTTTTTGTCCAGCTATGGATGTACGCGACACCTGTAATCTATCCGATGTCTGCGATTCCAAAAGCCTGGAAGTGGATTACAGTTGCGAATCCTATGTCAGCCATTGTTGAGGCTTACCGATATGCCTTTTTTGGGGTTGGGGCAATACACAATCTTGATATCGCATTTTCCGCTTTGATAACAGCACTTGTGCTGATCAGCGGGCTTCTCGTTTTTAATAAAATCGAACGAACATTTGTGGATACGCTTTAATGTCTAAACCCATCATAGAAGTCGAAAATCTTTCGAAGCTCTACAAGGTCGGAACGATTGGCCGTACAAGCATCCGCGATTCCTTTGATAATTTGCTTCGTAAGGCCGGCGTTATTAAAGATCCCGAGTGGAGCCGTTTTAAAAAGAAGCAGCTTCCTCCGTCCGCATTTAGCGCAGAGCAGCAAGGGCCCGAACGCAATACATTTTGGGCATTAAAAGAGGTCTCATTTAAGGTCAATCGAGGCGAGGTGGTAGGAATTATTGGTCGAAATGGCGCTGGCAAAAGCACGTTACTTAAAATTTTATCCCGAATTACTGAACCAACATCAGGAAAAGCAATTTTGCGCGGGCGTGTCGCTTCGTTATTAGAAGTGGGCACTGGTTTCCACCCTGATCTTACGGGCCGCGAAAATGTTTACATGAATGGTGCCATTCTTGGTATGCGCAAGTGGGAAATCAATAAAAAGTTTGATGAAATTGTTGCCTTTGCCGAGCTTGAGAAATTTATCGATACCCCCGTAAAACATTATTCTTCAGGAATGTATGTCCGTCTCGCGTTTGCTGTGGCGGCTCACCTTGAACCCGAAATTTTGTTTGTGGATGAAGTGCTCGCTGTTGGGGATATCCAATTTCAAAAGAAATGTTTAGGGAAGATGGAAGAGGTTTCTAAGCAAGGACGTACCATTCTTTTTGTGTCACACAATATTCCCATGGTTATCAGGCTTTGTAACAGGATTGTTTTTTTAGAACAAGGGCGAGTGAAAGCTGACGGCGAATCACAATACATAAGCAGTTTATATTTACAGACTGGAACTGCTTGCCCGGCCGAAAAAAATTGGGCGGAGAAAAATGCTCCTGGCGACGACATCGCTAAATTAAAAAGCGTTCGTGTTTTAAATAAACAACTGCAATTGAGCGATTCAATCGATATTAAAGACTCTCTTTTTATTGAGATAGAATACTGGAATAGACAAAGTCGATTAAAACCTACTGCAATAGTGCAATTAATCAATCACGAGGGGGTTGTGATTTTTGCCTCTAATGATTTTAACAATAAAGAATGGGCAAATACTTCAAGGCAGCCAGGCGTGGTTAAAGCTCGATGCAAAGTACCGGGTAATTTTTTGGCGGAGGGGTCCTTTTTTGTTACCGCTGGAGTTGGTACTTATAATCCTAATGTTGTTCATGTATTAGAGCGCGAAGCGGTGTCATTTCAAATCATTGATAAGAACGAAGTTGGAGGGGTCCGCGGCGCGTACGCTGGCGGAAAATGGCCGGGAGTTATTCGTCCGATGTTGGATTGGGAAATTAAAACGGACCATAAGGGACAGGAATGAATAAAGATTTTAAAAGAACGATCAAGGAATTTTTTATTAAGCAACCGACAAAAACTAAAAAACCCATTTTTTTATCGCAAAATCAAAAATATGTGAATTATCAAATCGGAGAATTTTCATACGGCAAACCCAGGGTTCTCTCTTGGGGAGAAGGAACGAATCTAATAATCGGGCGGTTTTGTTCGATTGCTGATGGAGTGACGATTTTGTTAGGCGGAGAACATCGCTCAGATTGGGTTACGACTTATCCTTTCACTGTTTTCTTTGAAGAAGCTAAACATATTTCCGGACATCCCAAAACAAAGGGTGATGTGATTATTGGGAACGATGTTTGGATCGGTCATGAGGCATTAATTTTATCGGGAGTTAAAATTGGTAATGGAGCTGTTATTGGAGCTAGGAGTGTTGTTACTCGGGATGTTGAACCCTATTCCATTGTTGCAGGTAATCCGGCTAAACATATGCGTTACCGGTTTTCTAATTCGCAAATTGCAGCACTCGAAGAAATAGCCTGGTGGAACTGGAAAGAAGAAAAACTGCGTCAAGCGTTTCCTTCGTTACTTTCGAGTCAAATTGATATGTTTATTTCAAAATATAGGGATAAAAAATGAAAGACCATCATTTAACAAAAGAAATAATTATATTAAAAGCATTAGAAGCTATTCAGGGTAAAACCTATTTGGAAATAGGTGTGCATAGAGGGATTTGTTTTAAGCAAATTAAAGCGCGCAAAAAAAACGCTGTGGATCCTGTCTTTAAGATCAGCAGATCCGAAAGGTTTAAAAGAACGTTTCTGGGGATTTTCAGAGGACAGAGAGAATATTATTATGAGATGCCAAGTAATGCGTTTTTTGAAAACAATAAAAAACAATTTCATCAAACGTTTGATTTGATTCTAGTGGATGGACTACATACCTACGAGCAGTCCCTGCAAGATATTCTTAATGCTTTAGATTGCCTGAACCCGGGCGGAGTTATTGTTGTTGATGATTGTAACCCGGTGACAGAAGCGATGGCCTATCCCGCACCTTCGCTTCAACATGCTAAAGAAAAAAAACTGCCCGGTTGGGATAATAGATGGTGCGGAGACGCGTGGAAATCGATCGTATATCTCCGAGCAATTTATAAGGATCTTAATGTTTTTGTAGTTGATTGTGATTCAGGCATCGGCATTATTCGCAGAGGTAAACCCGAATCTATCTTAAAATTCACCGTTGAGGAAATCGCACGAATGACCTATAAAGACTTGGAACTGAACCGAAAAGAATTTTTGAATCTAAAATCTTCAGATTTCGAGTTTAATAAGATAAGTTAGGTTTAAAATTCTTGCTCCCGCTTGTATATATTCTGATTTTAAATTGGAAATCGGCGCCAGATACTATTAAATGTGTTGAATCCATTCAAAGCTCCAGCTTTACTAATTATAAAATACTCCTTATCGATAATTCTTCTCCGGATAATTCCGAAAAAACTCTTCGCGATTATTTCCCTAATTTTCCCTTTATTCAAACCGGCTCAAATCTAGGCTACGCTGGAGGAAATAATCTAGGAATTCAATATGCATTAAAAGCCGGCGCCGATTTTGTGTGGATATTAAATCCTGATATTCGAGCTGCTTCTGATGCATTGACTCATTTAGTTAGCTTTATGGTAAAGAATGAAAGGGTGGGAATCGTCGGGCCGAGGTTCTGCGCTATCTACGGGGAGAAGAAAACCGTCATTGACGGATATGAGGTTTATCCTGAAAAAGGGTATGTTGTGAGCCCGAACATTTCTAAGCAGCAAGATCAACCCAACGGCAAGCAGCCTGGTTTTATATCGGGAAGCTCGATGTTGATTAGGAGTTCTCTTTTTAAAAACATAGGTCTTATGAGGGAAGATTTTTTTCTTTACCTAGAAGAAGTGGAGTTTAATCTTCGAGCAAAAAAATTTGGAAGTGAGGTTGATGTTTGCCGGGAAGCGTTTGTAACCCATATGAATACCCGGCAGGAGCGCACTTTCGATGGTTGGTACCTGCTTAGAAATAGAATAATTTTAGCGAGAATTCAAAAAAAGCATGTCCTCAAAACAATGATTCTTAATCTAAATCTTAAAAAAGCAATTAATCTTTTTGCTAAAGGACATATTCGAGAAGCGACGAGATGTGTTTTTAGGCGGCTAAGACCGCTTTTGAGGGGTTTATTTATGAAACTGAAACCAATTCCAACTGTAAAAATCTGACAAAAAATAATTATCGTTCTATCCCATTGAAAATTGCTATTTTAACGGATCGCTTTCCCTCTCCCCTTAAGTCCTTTACTAATTACCGGCTTTTGAATTTGCAGAAAAAAGGAGCGAGGGTGGGAGTTTTTTTCCGCAAAGAAGACAAAGAAAAACTTCTTCATGTTTATCCTTTTAATAGAATGAAGGAATTGGGCGGATTTTTTGAAAAATTGCCAAATGCTTTTTTGCTTTCAAATCTTTCAACGTTGTTGGTTGATTTGATCGAGAATAAAAAACGTGAGGCGGTCTACGCGTATTGGAAACGAGCAAAGTCTTCTTTGCGAATGAAGCTAAGAACCGTTCTTAGCCTTAAACCAATTATTTATTGGAAACCGGATATCATCCACATAGATGATTCTTATCTGGGATTATTTTTATGGCAAGAATTATTATTGCTCAATGTGCCAATAGTGATTTCCTTGCGCGGCGGTGATGTTGATGAGAAGCCTTACAAACTTGCCCGCTGGAAAGAATGGTACATAAGCGCGGGAAAGGAAGAAAATGTTTTTTTTCATTGCGTCTCGCAATATATCCAGAAAAAAGCGGAAGAGCATGGTGTTGCAAGGAGGCAATGCAGAGTAATTTATGCCGGATTTGAAAAAACATTATTGAATTTCTCAGATACTGAAGCAGAAGATTTCTCTCTACCGCGGAAAAGCAAAATCCGTTTAATCACAGTAAGCCGGTTATCGCCTGAAAAAGGGATCGACATTTCATTGAAAGCGATCCGTATTTTAGTTGATCAAGGCCTGGATGTTTATTATGAGATCATTGGTGATGGCCCTCAGCGTGAAGAGCTTGTTAATCTCATCGAAAGATTGAACCTATCTGATCGGGTAATACTTCAAGGTCAAAAAGAGAATATTTTTATAATTAACCGGCTAAAATTTTTATCAGATAAAGCGATTTATATTCAACCGAGTTTGCTGGAGGCGTTTGGGTTTAGTATGCTTGAAGCTGCGAGCGTTGCGATTCCCATCATCGCTTCAAATGTAGGGGGGATTCCGGAATTTATAAAAAACAATGAAAACGGACTGCTCTTTGAAAGAGCTAACCCGCAGGACTTAGCGGATAAAGTTATATGGCTTGTTAATCATCCTGAGCAGCGTTTGGAATTCTCAAAAAAAATTAAAAATTCGGTGAAAAACGAGTTTGATTCAAATGTTGAAGCGGATATTTTTATTCAATGGTACGGCGAGATTTTAGCGGGGCAAAGGACTTAAAATGTGTGGAGTTTGCGGAGTAATGACCTTTAAGCCTTTGGTTATAAATGATCAAAAGCATCAGATTGAAAAAATGATTTCTATGATGAGTCGCCGTGGTCCGGATGATGAAGGAATTTGGACGGATAATAAACATTCTGTTTTTGGTTTTAGACGTCTTTCTATTTTAGACCTTTCTCCTTCCGGGCATCAACCAATGGTTACTTCCGACAATCGATGCGCGATTGTTTTTAATGGGGAAGTATACAACTTTAAAGAAATCCGCCATGAATTAGAGCGAAAAGGAATCAAATTTAAATCTTCCGGGGATGCTGAAGTTGTTCTTCAGTCACTCGCGGTCTGGGGGAAAGAAGCCCTCAATAAATTTAACGGAATGTTTGCGCTCGCGTTTTATGACTCGAAAGAAAAAAAGCTTCTTTTAGCCCGCGATCATGCCGGTATTAAACCGCTTTACTATCTCCTCAATCAAGAAGGCGTTTTTTTTGCTTCCCAATATGATCAAATCATGGCTCATTCCTGGGCTAAAAAAGAAAAAATCTCGCAAGAAGCTTTAGGGCTTTATTTGCGGTTTGTTTATATTCCGGCTCCTTATGGTTTATTGGAAAATACTTATTTGCTCGAACCCGGTTCCTGGATTGAGATTGATACCAATCAAAAAATAAATCAGGGCCGCTATTACGAATTTCCAAAATATCAAAAACCAACTTTATTTGGAGAAGAAGCTTATGAGGCTGTTGATGCTGCTGTTAGCGCAGCGGTAAAAAGACAATTGGTAAGCGATGTTCCTGTCGGCGCGTTTCTATCCGGTGGAATCGATTCGCCATTAGTAGTCGCGAATATGAAGAAGGCAGGAGCCTCTAGCTTAAAAACATTTACGATTGGAACTGAAGATTCTTCGGATGAATCAGCCGATGCCGCGCGCTATGCCGAACAGATAGGCGTTGAGCAGATTGTGAAACGATTTAGTTCTGAGCAGGCGCTTTCTATGTTAGAGGATGTTGTCGCTTCATGCGGAGAACCTTTTGCTGATTACTCTATTTTTCCCACGATGATGGTCGCGAAGCTGGCGCGTGAAAATGGTTATAAAGTCATGCTATCCGGAGATGGCGGAGACGAACTTTTTTGGGGGTACGCGGAAAGGTTTGGATCAGTAATATCTAAAGCGGAAGATTTCAAGCAGCCCCACTGGTACCGGTCAGCACGGTGGGGAATGAAAAAATATTTTGGGCTGGGGGACGGCTATTTGAATCTCCGGCAAAACTCTATCGGTGATTGGTATCGGGCAAAACACACTCGTTTGAGCGAACAAAAGTTACGGCAAATATTTCCGGACCTTCCCGATTATCCTCAAATATTTAAATCCTACGAGTATCGCGGTCACGATCCCGAGGAATGCGCTCAGTGGGTTCGTTGGAATGAATATTACTATCACTTAGGTATGGTGCTCATGAAAGTGGACCGCGCCAGCATGTATCACTCGGTTGAAGTGCGTGTGCCGTTACTTGACCGGGAAGTTATTAATGTGGCTGCCAAGATTGATTGGAAATCATGCCTCGATCTTAAAAATAACATAGGAAAAATCCCCTTGAGAAAGTCGCTCGCAAAACACATTGCTTTTCAGACTAAATCCAAAAAAGGATTTAATGTTCCAATGGGTGAGTGGTTAAGCAGTTCATTATCAGAGGTAATTAAAGAAAAATTGTTAGATCGCCCAAATCTTTGTGGGTTGTCTATTAACAGAGAGGTGCTTGCGGATCTGTTTCAGGAGCATTGTTTGATGAGTGACAAATTATCCCACGGTTTATGGCATCTCTTGAGCCTTGCTTTTTGGGAAGATAGATATTGCTGAAGTTATGAAAGCACCGATTAAGATCTTATTTACGATTCCTAATTTTTCGACAGCCGGATCTGGGCAAGTTGTGTTTAATATCGTTTCAAGGCTTGACCGTAAACTTTTTTCCCCAACGATTTGTGTTCTGCATAAAAGCGGGATGCCGCTCGAAAAAAAATGAAAGCATGGATATTCCGCTTATTGAAGATCCTTTTCAGATTTCTGAAAAACCTTATCTTTCATTGCCGCCGCGTACTTATTGGGCAGCGGCCTATTTTAAGCCGCATTTAAAAGTGCATGAGTTTACCGCAGCGCAAAGAGTTCATTGGAAAAAATTAATAATTTGTATGGCAGTCCTGAAGAAAATCACCACAGCCATACTTTTTCTATGCTTTTAAAGCTTTCAAAATGGATGGAAAAATATCAATGAAAATTCTGATTGTTGGCATCAAGTGGCCTCCCGAAACATTCATAGCCAATTTAATTAGGGGGCTTGCGAATAAAGGTATTTCTGTTATTGCAGCAGTGAATTCAAAACCGGACGTTTCGTGGCTTTCTAATCAAAACTTTCATTGGATTTACAGCCCTCATTGGGAAGGATTTTTTCTCTGGCGGATGATTCGTCTTACCCGCTTTTTTTTACGAAGTGTTTTTGTTGCTCCAAAAGATTTTTTGCGCTTTCATATTTTTGCGATGAAAGAAACGAAAAAAATAAGAAATTATTTGGCAATTATGAATCGTCTTCTTCCCTTTTCCGGGCGGTGGCGGAATGTCATTTATTTTCCTTGGAATTCAGCAGCAATTAACTACAGGCCACTTTTAGATCTAGGGTGTCCCGTGATTATTAGCTGCAGAGGTGCGCAGGTAAATGTGGCTCCTCATAATCCAGATCGCTCCCAAATATCGAAGGGTCTTGCCAAAACATTTGAGTTAGCCGCCAGAGTCCACTGTGTCTCAAAAGCCATATGCAAAGAAGCGTTTTTATATGGACTAACAGAGAATAAGTCAGTTGTTATAACTCCGGCAGTTAACACTGATTTTTTTACACCGCTCACGAATAAACAAAATAATTTTTCGATCAAGATCATTACTACCGGATCTCTAATTTGGCGTAAAGGCCTAGAGTATTCTCTTATGAGTATCCGTAAACTGATTGATCAAGAGATAGATGCCCAGTATGAAATTATTGGAGATGGACCCGAGCGGCAGAGAGTGCTTTATACCATTCAGGATTTAGGGCTGCAAAAAAATGTGACTTTACTCGGAAGGCTTTCTCCGGAAGAAGTGAAAAATAGATTGCAGCAAGCCGATATCTTTCTCCTTTCCAGCTTAAGCGAAGGGATTTCAAACGCGGTATTAGAAGCGATGGCGTGCGGACTGCCGATTGTCACCACGGATTGCGGAGGTATGCGCGAAGCGGTAACGGACGGTGTTGAAGGCTTTGTGATCCCAGCCAGAGATCCAGATGCGATGGCAGATAGAATTAAGCGATTAGCCGAAAGCTCAGAGCTTAGATCGAAAATGGGTCAGGCGGCACGGGCGCGTGCCGAAAAGGATTTTAAACTTGAAGAACAGATTCGGCGATTTGTTAAGCTGTTTGAAGAAGCTGAGGCCGTGAGACGATTATAAAATGAATCACAAAAAAATTGTTTTAATCGTTGGGGCCTTCCCAAGTATTTCTGAAACATTTATTGTTAATAAATTCATCGGATTGATTGAAAAGGGTTTAGATGTCCATGTGGTTTGCTCAAGATTCGAACGGAAAAATATTGAGGCTTATCCGAGGCTTTATCCGCATATTCACCGTATTCACAGGCTTTGGCCTCAGCTAAAAGTAGCCGGCGCGGTTCTTTTTCCATTTCTCTTAGCCATCTCTTTGTTGGTTTCTTTCACAAAAACTGTTGAATTTTTTAGCGAAGGTTTTAGCCTAGCTCGAATTAAGCGGTTTTATCAAGATGCACCGATTATGCTTCTTCGCCCGGATATTATTCATTTCGAATTCGGCGCCCTGGCGATTGGACGGGAATATTTGAAAGATTTTATGGGCTGCAAGATGGCAGTGAGTTTTCGGGGGTATGATCTTAATTTCTCTGGTTTAGAGAACCCTCATTATTATGATGAGGTTTGGAAGAGTGCCGATGCTGTCCATTGTTTAGGCGAAGATTTATGGAAACGCGCTCAACAGCGCGGGTGTCCTTCAAATAAGCCGCATTATTTAATACCCCCCGCTATCGATACAGATTTTTTTAAACGAGCTACCCCTCACCCTAACCCTCTCCCTGAGGGAGAGGGGAGGGTGAGGGTACTTAGTGTCGGCCGCTTAGAATGGAAAAAAGGATATGAATTTTCGCTTCAAGCGATTAAGAAGCTCAAAGATCAGGGCTTAAAAATTGAATATCGTATTATCGGATCAGGTAATTATCTCGAAGCTATCGCCTTTTGCCGTCATCAGCTTGGCCTTGAGGGTGAAGTTAAGCTGCTAGGTTCTAAAAGCGCACACGAAATTCGAAGTGAAATGCAATGGGCCGATATTTTCCTTCATTCTGCTGTGTCTGAAGGTTTTTGCAATGCGGTTTTGGAGGCGCAAGCGATGGAGCTTCCGGTTGTTTGTTCGGATGCTGGCGGGTTGCCGGAGAACGTACAAGACGACATTACGGGTTTTGTTGTACCTAGCCGTAACCCGGAAGCCATTGCGGATAAAATACAACTTTTGGCTGAGAGCGAAGAATTGAGCGCTAAAATGGGGAAGTCAGGGCGCGAAAGGGTAGTTCTAAGATTTCGATTAGAAGATCAGATGAATTCATTTCAGAAAATGTATCAGCGTATTACATAAAATGTCACGTTTCAAAATAATCGAGCTCAAACAAATGTCTGAAATGCGAACCTCAGATAATGTTGAAGCTTTTTTGTTTTGGAGTGACAGGGTTCAGGGGCCTCCAGAAACTTTGATTAATAAATTATTAGATCAAAAAATTGATGTTTGGCATGCGGGGTTAAAGCTAGGCATGCAAGGGTTGCCTGCAGCTATTGATTATGTCGCGCCTACATGGATGCTTAATTGCGATCCCGCTCCTAATATTGAAGCGACTTCTTGGCGATTATCACTCGATGCCTGTTTGGTTCGGACAGAGGTTATTCGCAAGATGGGTTGGTTGAGACCAGGGTTTAAAACGCTTGAAGCCGCAATGCTTGAGATGGGGCATAGATGGATTAGTAATGGGGTGATGATGAGACATGTTCCTGAGTTTTTAGGCGATAGGTCGAAGGTCGAAGGCCGAAGGTCGAAATTGCCTTTTGAAGATGAGCTCAGATTTATTTACTACCGATTTGGAAAAAAGTGGGCGATATGGGCTTTGAGTCGGGCTGTTATGACGCGAAGAATAGCAATAATTGAAGGAATGGATGCTTTTGATCGCGTTACTAAAGATCTAAAACCGGAAGAACCCGGGCCGTATCGACCAAGCGCACAGCGTACAGCGCATATCGTTCAGAAAGAGCCGTTCCGTCATTGCGAGCCGCCCCAGGGGGGCGACGCGGCAATCTCGGTGGAGAAAAACCAGATTACTTCGCCTTTGGCTCGCAATGACGATGCCTGCGTAAGCGTCTTAATTCCAACACTTAATAGGTATCCTTACTTGGAGAAAGTTCTCGAAGGGCTGAGAACACAAACCATTAAGCCGTTAGAAGTTATTATTGTTGATCAAAGTAGAAAAGAAAACCGGAATCCGGAATTTTATAAAAACTTTTCTGATTTACCGTTAAAAACTATGTATCAAGATGAACCCGGACAATGCTCATCACGCAATGCTGGGCTTCAAAAAGCAGAAGGTAAGTATGTATTGTTCTTGGATGATGACGATGAAATTGAGCCGGATTTAATCGGAAAACATTTAAGAAATTTCGAATTATATCAATGCGAAGTCTCATCGGGGGTTGCCGATGAAGTTGGAGCGGGCCCGCTGCCAAGAAATTTTACATTTGTCCGCCAAAGCGATGTTTTCCCTACGAACAATACAATGATCAAAAGAGATATTTTAAAAAAATCCGGTCTTTTTGATCTCGCCTATAATCGCAAACAGCGCGCGGACGGCGATCTTGGCATGCGTATTTATTTATCCGGCGCGCATATGATTTTGGATCCAAGTATTTCGGTTTTGCATCATCACGCGCCCGAAGGCGGGCTTAGGCAGCACAAAGCACGCGTAACGACATACGCAAAAAGCCGTCACAGTCTTTTTGCGCAGCAATTGCCAAGTGACTCGGAAATTTATCTTGGATTACGATATTTTTCGAATGAGCAAGTTGCCGAGTTTTTATGGCATAAGAGCTTTGGCACTCTCTTCGTTCATGCAAATCAAATTAAGAAGATGCTCAAGGCCGTTCTCGGATTTTTATTACTACCGCATACGTTGTATGAAATTATAAAACGATATCAAAGCGCAAAAACTATGTTGAATCAATTCCCCCAAATAGGCTCTATTGAGTAACTCTTCAAAGATATTGATTCTTTCCACAGAATTTCCTCCCGGGCCGGGAGGCATTGGAACTCATGCATATGAGATCAGCCGTCAATTATCAATGATAGGGTGGAAAGTTTACGTTGCGGCTTGTCAGGATTATACGGATTCCGATGAGAGGGATCGGTTTAATAAAAATCTTTCATTTAAAATAAGCGCATTAGAATCTTCCCGAGGAATTTTTACTAATTTGATCGGAAGGTGGCTGTGTATTAAAAAACTTATGACGGAGTTTAAACCTGATTGTATTTTGGCGACGGGTGACAGGATGCTTTATTTAGCTTCGGGTTTGTCGGGTAAAACTCCATGGGTGGGCGTCGAACATGGACGGATTGTTTCTGGTTTTGAAGGATTGATCAAAAAATGGGCTTTCAAAAAATCGGCCCACATTGTTTTTGTGAGTGAATACACAAAAAAACGAAATGTTGAAGCTGGGTTCTTTCCAAAACGATCTTCGGTCATACCAAATGGGGCAGATGAAAACTTTTTCAAAATTTTAGATCCGCAAGTCCTCGCTAGTTTTAAGAAAAAATATGATCTTAATGAAACCGCGAAGATTTTATTAACAGTAGGTAATGTGACTGAACGCAAAGGACAGGAAATTGTTATTCGTGCGTTGCCCGAAATTATGAGGAGATACCCCAACGTTATTTATGTGATGGCAGGTCTTCCCACTATTCAAATTAAGCTTGAACAGCTTGCGCGAGAATTAAATGTTGCGGAGAATGTCCTTTTTTTAGGTAAGGTGGATAAAGAAACTTTGCTCCAAGCGATAAATGCGTGCGATGTATTCCTTATGACTAGCCGGCAAAGTTCTAAAGGAGATTTTGAGGGGTATGGAATTGCAGCGGTAGAAGCAGCGCTTTGCGGAAAACCAGCAATAGTGACTGGAGATTCGGGCCTAGCCGAAGCTATCCAAGAAGGAGTTACTGGTTTTGGTGTACCTCAAAATGATGTTGCCGGTGTTACGCGCGCTGTTTTTCGACTTTTGGATGATGGAAATTTGTGCGAACAAATGGGTGTTGCTGCCCGCAAGAGAGCTTTATCCGAGCAAACATGGAAAATTCGGGCAAAAGCGTTTCATGAGCTGCTTTTGCCAATGGTTGGAAAGACATGAAATTAGTTATTATCTCGCATACTGAACATTATTTGAAAGATGGAAAACCTGCCGGTTGGGGGGCAACGGTTCGTGAAATTGATCAGTTAGCGACGTTATTCTCCGAAGTTGCTCATATTGCCCCGCTTCATCAGGAGGAGCCTCCTAAAAGCGCGCTTTATTATGAAGGAAAAAATGTCAGGCTGATTCCGGTAAAGCCTGCGGGTGGAGAAGGATTTAAAAATAAATTTAAAATCATAAGCTGTCTTCCGGAGTATATAAAAACCATATTATCCGAGATTAAAAACGCCGACATAGTGCACGTTAGATGCCCCTCAAATATTAGTTTGATTGCAATTGCAATTCTGGCATTTCTTAAAAATCCTGCGAAGCGGTGGATTAAATACGCGGGAAATTGGCAAAGCTATTCTGGCGAGGCCGTGTCTTATAAGTTTCAAAAATGGTGGGTGCTCAATAATTTTCCGAAAGCTGAAGTGACAATAAATGGCGAATGGCCGAATCAGCCTAAGCACATCCATTCCTTTTACAATCCTTGTATAAGCGAGCAAGAGAGGCAAGAGGCTTTAAGGGTTACCTTGGATAAGGAGCTGACTCAGCCTATTCAGCTTTTATTTGTAGGAAGGCTTGAAAATGAAAAAGGGGTTGATTGTATTTTGAAGATAGCGAAATGCCTAGATGAACAAAATATCCAGTATGAGCTGAATCTCGTTGGTGATGGTCCTAGACGCCATGAATACGAGAAAGAAGCATGTCAGTTACAAAAAAAAGTGTTTTTCCATGGCTGGCTATCCAGGGAGAAGGTCAACTCGCTATATGAACAGGCGCATTTTATTTTATTGCCATCGATAGGAGAGGGATGGCCCAAAGTTCTTAGTGAAGCAATGGTGTATGGGGTTATCCCTATCGCAAGTTTAGTCGGATCAATCCCTCAAAATCTGACTAAATTTCAAATTGGTAAAGCGATTTTGGGAAACGACGTTAAATCATATGAAGAAAACATCAAACGCTATATACAAAATACAAATCGATGGAAGATAGAATCGGAACGTGCAAAAGCAATGAGCCTTAATTTTACTTATGGGAAATACCTTTCCAAAATTAGAAGTATTTTAAATCTATGATAAAAGTTTTAGCATATCTAGGCGTGCATATTATTCTTGCGCAGCTAATGCATGCGACAAAGTCTTCCGGGATGAATGTTTCTACCATTCACTCACTTGTAACTCTCGTGGTTTGCTGTTTTATGGCATTTAACCGGAAGCACCATGAGAAGACGGCCTATGCCTTAGCCTACATCGCAGCCTCGGAAGTGCTCTGGCGAATGACTAAAAATCACTTAATTTGGGAATTTGGGAAATATGCCCTGTCTTTAGTGGCGCTAATTTCCATCGCAACTAAAGGCCCCAAAAGAGTGGGTATGCCGCTTCTATTCTTTATGTGCTTACTACCTTCAATCGCTATTCTCCCATTTGACATAAAGGGCTGGGAAGTTCTAAGAAAAGAACTAAGTTTTAATTTATCAGGACCGCTATCTTTAGCGATTTGTGTTGTTTGTTTTTCAAAATTAAAATTAACATCAGAGCAGCTTCAAAAAACCTTTTTAGCATTTTTGGGTCCTGTGGCTGGAATCGCAACCATCACAGGAATGAGTGCTTATAGCGCGCGAGAAATGTTTAAATATGAGACCGAATCTTCAGCGATTGGATCTGGAGGTTTTGGCCCAAACCAAGTTTCAGCCATTTTAGGATTAGCTGCCGTGTTCGCATTTTTTTATTTATTAGAAAATAAAAATAAAAAATATATTCGAGGGCTTATGTTCTTTCTCGGTTTATTATTTGCGACACAGTCAGCACTCACATTTTCGCGGGGTGGGCTTTATTGCGCAGCGGGTGCAGCATTCTTCATCATAATTAACCTGGTTCAAAATAAAAAGACGAGAAATAGAATTATTACCAGCTTTATCGTAATCCTTTTGGCGGCTAACTTCGTTGCTTTGCCTGCGCTAGTTAAATTTACAGGCGGTGCGATTCTTGCGCGCTTTAAAGATACCTCGGCTACTGGGCGGGAAAGTATTTTTCAAGACGATATCAATGTTTTTTTAAAACACCCACTTTTAGGCGTTGGTCCCGGTGAAGCAAAATTTAGCCGCGAAAAATATGGAGAAGTCATAGCGTCGCACAGCGAAATTTCGCGGCTTTTAGGCGAGCATGGAATGCTTGGGGTCATATCTCTGATGTTGTTAATAATTATGGGTTTTTCAGCGAGTAAAAAATCAAAACACCCAACGGCTAAGGCTCTTGTGTCTTCTATGATTGTTTGGACTCTGCTTAACATGTTGACTGCCGCCATGAGAGTCGCTTTGGGGTCATTCGCATTTGGTTTGGCATTTATACAGTATATTCCACCTCCGCCTTTGATGAATCGTCCGGTCAATGATTTGCAGGATAACCCGCGCCCTAAAGGGATTGACGTTTTGAAGTAACAGATGACGCAGAGCCTGTTATTCGTCGGAAATTTTCTTTCAAAATCTTCTCAAAATTGTACTTATGAGGAGTTGCTCGCAAAAAAAATACAACAATCCGGGCAAAATGTTTTAATGGTGTCTTCTTATAAGAATAAAGCCATGCGGCTATTAGATATGGTTTTAGGTGTTATTAGGTTTCGAAATCGATATCAATTCGCGCACATTTCAGTTTTTAGCGGAAACTCTTTTGTGTGGGCAGAGACGACAGCGTGGTTAGTGAAGAAAATGAAGAGAAGGCTGATTTTATCGTTACATGGCGGAAATCTGCCTGATTTTTCGAAATGTTATCCTAAACGTATGCATAGCCTGCTTAGTTTAGCGGATGCTGTTATTGCTCCATCAAACTATTTGAAAGATAAGCTGCAGCCTTTTTCAAAAAAAGATATACACGTCATACCCAATGCGGTTGAAATTAGCCGCTACTCCTATCGTTTGCGAACCGAAGTTAGTCCTAGGCTCATTTGGCTGCGCGCGTTCCATAGTATTTATAATCCTACGTTGATGCCCATTGTTATCGATTTGGTAAAAAAGAATGTTCCGGATGTTATGCTGACTATGATTGGCCCGGATAAAGGGGATGGGTCTTTAGATAAAACGCGCGAGCTTGCTATACATTTACAGGTTGAGCAAAACATCAAAATCATTCCAGGTATTTCTAAAGAAAAAGTTTCTGAGTATTTAAATCAAGCCGATATTTTTATTAATTCAACAAACATTGATAATACTCCCGTTAGTGTTATTGAGGCGATGGCTTGCGGGTTATGCGTTATCAGTACAAATGTTGGTGGTGTTCCTTACTTGCTCGCAAATGGGAAAGAGGGGCTGCTTATTCCGCCGAATGATCCACGAGCGATGGCGGATGCCATAATAAAATTAATCAATGATGCGCCGCTTGCCGCTCGTTTGTCCGAGAATGCTCGTACGAAATCCGAAATCTTTGATTGGCCTCAAACGCTTCAGAAATGGGAAACATTATTTGGGTCGCTTAACTAGTGGGTTCTTTCGATAAATACTACGCAAAATTGCCGGTCTGGGCGCAGCATTGCGCTGTCAGCGTCTATGGTTATTATTGGCATTGGCTAAGGTTTGGTCCTGGCTACTCTAAGAGTGTTCAAGATTATAAAAGCCGTGAACGGTTTGATTTTCTTGAGTGGGAGAAATGGCAAAAAGAGCGTTTGAATCAAATTCTAAAAAATGCCGCGGATAACGTTCCTTTTTATCAGCGTACTTGGAATGATGCCCAGAAAAAAGCCGCCTATTGTGGCGATTTAAGATTTCTGCCCTTATTAGATAAGGGACCCATTCGGATTAACCCATACGATTTTGTCTGTCAAAATATTAAACCAAAGCAAAAACTTATTTTTCATACGAGCGGATCAACTGGAACGCCCATCAAAAGTATTTGGACGGTATCTGAGCTAAGAGATTCCCTGGCATTAAGAGAAGTCCGTTCCGCGAATTGGGCAGGCGTCTCTTTTAAAATGCCGCTGGCAACTTTTTCAGGCCGCCTTGTTGAACCCA
>CAZEFF010000004.1:0-1196 GCA_964511315.1 uncultured bacterium
GGCGAAAGCCCCACGCGGCCCTCACTGGTTCCTGTAACCCCTTTTTCAGGGTTCATCGTGCCCATCAGACGGAAATTGGGATGAATTTTTTCCTTCATACCGGTCATCGGATTTGTGAAGGTCTGTTCGTCGAAGTATTCGTTAAGAATTTCAAGAAGTCCCGAGGGCGCCATATTCAATTCTTCAAGGACTAAAATCGCGCCTTCACGCATGGCTTGAACAAGAATGCCGGGGATATAGCGGAATTTTTTTGTTTCGCTGTCCATGGCATACGTGCCCAATAAACTTTCAAGATTCGCGTTTCCAAGCGAAACAGAGCGGTACCGCCACCGAAGGCGTCTGGCTAAATCTCCGATGGTTTCGGTTTTTCCTCCGCCCGATTGCCCAACAAGCAATATCGCGTGCTGCGGATCGAGAAGGCCCTGGACCACCGCCTGCCGGATGATATTGGTAATCTCACCTTCATCAAGTTCTTCGATCACGTCCGCTTCACCTGAACCATTCGGTTCATCCTCGTAAGACCGCTGCTCAATTTCAAAACCACCGATATTCAATACTTTCTTTCCGGCTGGATTTATTTTTTCGGAAAAACTAATCGAAATGGATTTGGGAGAGAATTTAGGGAAGGCTTGGGAATTGGTAAACTGATCCGACATTGTGCTGATTTCAGCTTCAGAACGGCCAAGAACACCGAGAGCATCCAGGTAAGCTTGACGCACTAAAAGCTCGGATGGCGGCGAACTGTCACCCTTGGCGATAAGCTCCTCGACGCTGCGGACCACGCGTTTAAGATTGCGAAGTGTAAACATATACCCCTGCGACTGATCACCGCCGGCACTCGGAAATGCGCCCGCTTTCAAAAGTTCATTCATCCGTATCTGAAGCTGAGCGAGACGCAAAATCGTATCCGCGAATTTTGAATCTTTCGAAAAGCCAGGTTTCGCGGCGTTTTCCCCTAAAATAATTGCTGTCATCTCCTGCGCGTCCATATTGTCCACATGCATAATTTCAAAACGGCTCATAATCGCTTCGCTCAAGCGGTTGCGGCCCGCGTAAGTCGCGGGATTCGCCGTCGCGATTAATTTGAATCCCGGAGCAGGATAAATTCTCTCGACGACTCCGGTATCTTTATTGTAATAATTCACATACCCCGCGGTTAAAAACTGATATAAAAGGGCCAAAACTTCTTCATTCGC
>CAZEFF010000004.1:1296-23271 GCA_964511315.1 uncultured bacterium
CCCATCAGAAAAATAGGGTTAAACCGGGCCGCTTTAACATCTTCATTGGGGATGGCCATACTTTCAAGCATGGTCATTAGCATTTTCTTAGTCCGTGGGCTTTCAATGAGCTTGGAATCTTCGGAACTTTCAGATAGCTTCGCATTGATCAGGCTTAAATCAAATTTCGCGATCAGCGTTTTTCCATCATGGACCTCAAGCTTTGTTCCTGATTTTTGATAATTTAAATTTCCGGGAATGAGCGTTTTTACGCCCTGCGACTTGAAAACCTCATCCACCAGGGCCGCGTCTTCGGGATTCAGCATCCGCATACGGTAAACACGGTACATCGCGCGGCTCAGCGCGTTTTCTTCGCTCATACCGGTTTCTTTGATCAAATACGCCATGATTTTAATCACGCGGATAATATCGCGGATACTCGTAAAGTAAATGGCTTCCGGCCGGTCTTGAAATGTTTTTTGATAAGCGTCAAAAACACTAAGCACTTTTGTCCGGGTTTCGTCAGTCACACTGCTTATCCCCATTTGCTCCATGCGCCCGCTGATGATTTGCTTCATTTCTTTTTGTGATTTTTTATGGGGCACCCAAATTTCGCGGAAACGGCTGCGCAGTGACGGCGCGAGACTCACCCGTCCCTGATTCGTCCCCGTTTCACCCTGAATGGGATTCATCGTAGCACCAAGGCGGAAATTCTTGTGCACCTCTACTTTTTTCCCGGTATAAGGATTTGTAAAAGTCCCTTCATCAAAATATTCATTTAAAATTTCTAAAATTCCCGACTTCGCCATATTCAGTTCTTCCAAAACAAGCACCGAGCCTTCGGTCATTGCTTTAACTAAAATCCCGGGACGGTATACAAAGCGCCTCTCGATGCGGTTGTATTCCATTGTTCCAATGAGCCCCTCGAGCGAAACATCCCCAAGCGAAACACTCACATAATCAAGCCCCAGACGCCCGACAATATCTCCCACAGTATCCGTTTTTCCGCCGCCCGCCTGCCCGACAATTAAAAAGGGAACATTGCGCCGCAAACCTTTCAGAACCTGCGCCTGGAGAATTTTTGTGGATTCAACCGGAATCAAAGGAAGGATGCCTGTCGTATCTTCCGGAACCTGACCCTGAGTCGGAATCCCATCGACTTTAAAAAGGTGCTTCTCTTCGTCGTACTCATAATCAATCGAAGAAAGTTCTTTATGGATAATATCATTGAAGGCCTCGCCATAAGATTGGCCCGGCTTAGCTTGGATAAGTTCCCCGATAAATGAAGTGAAGACAAGCTGAATGGACTGATAATCAGGATCATGGAAAAGACTGAGGTGCTCATCCTCTTTAGATTCAACATTCATCAAGGGCGCCATCGGGGCCCGGATCAGCACTCCGGAATATTCCAGATACGCTTCGCGGATCCATGTTTCAAAATTGACTGGAATGCCATTTTCTTTCCGCTCCTTCACATCCTGATAAATGCGGGTAAAGTTTCGAAGCGTAAAAACATAGTTAGAATCATTCCCCATACGCGCAAAGCTTCCGGAACTGAGAATACTGTTCAGCTTTTTTTGAATCGCAGCGAGAAGCTTAAGCTTTTCGCGGGTCACACCATACTCTTTTTCTAAAATCGCGTCGAGCCTTGCCGCGTACTCGTCCGGCTTGTCCGAGGGCTGTTTATTCAGCTCTTCCGGTTTATATTTTTTTGATTCGGTCAGCTCCGCGATCATTTGCCCGACAATGACATCCCGCATTTCTTCATCCGACATTTCATCAACATAAACAATCTCAAAACGGTTCATGAAGGCTTCACTCATGCGCTTACGGCCGGCGTAACTGGAGGGATTAGCGGTCGCGACAACCCGCGGATTTTTTCCTTTTTCCGGTTCAATGACCTCCCCGTTAAACTCGAGATAGCCCATTGTCAGCAATTGGTAAAGAACACCCAGCATATCCTCATTGGCCAAGTTCACTTCATCGAGCAAAATCATATCGCCGCGCCGGTAAGCTTCAAGAAACCGGCCTTCGGTAAAGCGGAGACCCACTTCATGATCCAGCATATAGGCAATGGATTTGATTTTCTTGGCAGCCGCGGTATTTTCCTGAACCGGACCTTTCAGAGTTTTTGCCTGTTCAAGATAAGAGGATAAATGTTCAAGCACCCGCTTTTGAATCGCCAGCCTTATCGCTTCCTGACTTGGTACATTTGGATCAGAAAGAATTTTTTGGCGCTCTTCCGCCGTAAAAAAGGAGGTCCAGAATTGATCTTCTTTTCCGGTGAGCATGCGGCTGAAGACTGTTTCAAGAGCGTTGTATTCTTTACGGTTAAGCGCTTCCTGAAGTCTCGCGACCGCCGTTTCCATTGAAATTTCAATTTCATACGGCTGAAAAGACCCAAAAAGGTCAAATTCATCCGTGCGCTCATTAATTTGAATGCGGGTATAACCAACGCCGAGAATTTTCGCAGCGAGCGCGGCAATCGTGCTTTTACCGCCGGCTGTCGGACCAAACTCAAGCACGGGATTAAACCGTTTTCCTTCCTCAACTTCTAACCCATCTAAAAGCGCGGCTAAGTTTTTACGCGTTGTCTGATTAAAAATAATATTCGGATCAATATCGGTCAGCGGCTTATCGAGAGGAATTTCGAGAAGACGTTTTGGAGCTTCTGCTATTTCTTCAATCTGAACAAACTGAGGTCCTCCGCCAGACACTTCCTGCCTGCGGTACCGCTGCGGCCCAGGTTTCCGCTTTTGATAAATTTCAATTTTTGTACTGCCGTTTTCATAACCCCGGATTTCATAATCAAAATCCAAAAGATCATTTTCGTGAATCAGCTTGTGCCGCGCCATAAGATCGCGGACATAAGCGCGGTCCTGCAAATTAAGACGGCTGTAATACCGGCGGCGGACCGCCATGGAGGCGGCTTCGCGGATATCCATGCCTTTCCCGAAATTTTTCTGAATAATCTGAAGCGTGCGCTTGAGATCGCGCAAACTCACAAAATAAGTTTCGTTATTAACTTTTCCGATATCCCCGCTCAAAACGGCTTTCTCATAATCCGCGTGAAAATTGACGACGCGCACAAAATAGCCGAAGGCCTGCAAAAGCTTATTTAAATCGTCCAACGTATTCCCAGCCATTTCACTATAAAGGCCAAAAGCTTCGTCAATCAGCCCTCCGGTTCCGTCCTTTGCCGTGCGCGCGATCTGCGCGATAATCGAAAGAAGACGGGTTTCCTCTTCACTCCCCGGAGCAACTTTGTAGCGTTCGCGTAATTTATCAAATGGGATTTTTCGGAATCCTTCAGGACCTGTAAAACTGATAAGAATCCCCAGCTGTTTGAAACGTTCGACATCATGATTGACCAGCTGTTTGTATTTTCCGCTGATGAGTTCATTAATAATATTGCGGAAATTCCCGCGGGCGGTTTTAACGATTTCGGCAATACCGGCAAGAATGTCTTCTTTTGGGGCGCCGTTTAAATAATCCGACTCCTGAAGTTTGCCAAGAGTCAGTTCAGTAATTCTGAAAATATCGCCTTCCGACAAATCACCCAACAGCTGAATCGCCAGCAAATTCTGCAAATGCTTAGGATCTTTAAGGGCGAGTTCAAGCGCTGCGGGATGACTTTTCATCAGCCGTTCCCGGGCGGTTTCATCTTTAAATGCTTTGATACGGCCGGGATCTGAAGCGGGAATCGCCTGAAGCAGTTTATTTTTAGCCTCGTCAAATTCGCTTAATTCTTTCGCGGAAGCATTGGCCAAAATATCTTTCAAATGCCCGGTTAGAAGCCCCGTCCTTTCATTGGCATTAAGGTTAGGATAAACCAGGCCATAAAGTTTGATGACCGCGCTAAGCGCCTTGATGCCTTCATGATCCCTTTTAAAATGACGGCGGACATTCACATCCCAATCCTGAAAAATATCATACAAACTTTGCCGGGAATCGAGCTCAGTCAAAAGCTCCGTCATGGGATAATCCTCGCCAATAAGCACGTTCGCGACATATTCTCGAAGCGGAACATCAATGTAAATACTGGATTCTGAAAAAAACTGCGCCACTTTCAGCAGCGTATCGACGCGGCCCGCGAAGGAACGCACACTTTCATCCGCGATATCATTAAGATCTACTTCTGAATAAAGCGTTTTCAAAGCCATCCTGTCAACAGCTGAGAGATCTTCCAGTTTCAAATACCCCTCTTCCGCGAAAGCTTTCACAAAACCCTTATTATAAATTCCCCTAATTACTCGCGGCTTCCTCTTCAGAGTCCTTTTTTCAGCTTTCAATTTTTTTTCGAGTTCATCAATCATCTTCTGAAGATCTTCGTTCGTAATCTCCCTACTGCCGCCCGATGCCAACAAATCCTTGTAGTCCAAAAGTAATTCCACTTCATCATACGCCGGGTCATCAATAACGTGGCTCCCTATAAATTCTGATCCGGCGATCTCGGTGATTAAAAGAGTGCGGAGCTCGGAAATGATTTCATCAGCTTCCTTAAGATTTGAAATCTTTTTCCGGATATTCGCTTCGGCCTCAGTCTTCCTGGCCAACCATTCTTTCAGAGCTTCTTTTTCCGCGGGAGCTCCAATTTGACCGGGCTTTAATTTCGGGCGGAGCGCGAGATAACTCAATCCTTCAGCCGCAATATTATTGCTGCGCAGCCTTTCCATTTCTTTGGTTTTCAACGCGAAGATCTTCAAATGGAGATCATCCCCATTATTTTGTGTCCGGACTTCACTGCGCATCGGCCTTTCACCTTCCGGTCTCCGAAGCCAAATATCATCCGCATTATCTTTAGGCTGCTCCGTTTCGGGCTTTTGCGCTTTCTCGTCTGCCGCGAGCTGTTCCACATCCCAACTTGCTTTTAACTGATCCTTGTAACTTCTAAGCTGTGAAATAATGTTCGCTTGATCGTTTTGCTTCAGAATACCGCGGACTGTATCGAGATTTCCTTTTGCGGGAAAAATCACCATTTCCCGCTTTAAATCAACCAACTCCAAAAGGCTCAGCATTTCTTGGCGGATTTCTTTCAGCTGCCGATGTTCCGGCCATACTTGCCGGAACAAAAGGTTGACCATAATCTTTGCGTATAGCTGCGCGATTTGAGTAAAGTTGAGTACTTCCCAATTTTTTAAATATTCGGTTACCGGCTCAATAATGGGCTCAGCGTCTTTTAAATCTTCCCGAGAAACGATATTCGACAAAGCGAAAAGAATCATTGTAAACGCTGATTCACGCGCCATGCTTTCACTAGGCGTTTTAGATCGGGATTGATAAGTCTGTTTAAGCGCTTCGAGCAGGACCCTTTGCAATGAGGGCAGCTGCTCCGCGGGCCAAACAACCGCAAGCTTAGCAAGCAAATCCGCTATCAGATTTCTCGCTTGATTTAACTTCAGGCTGTCACCGTTAATGTGGCTCATCACGGTAATCAAAGGCTCAGCGATTTTAAATACTCGTGCGGGGGGATATTGTGCGATATATGAATTTTTACTTTTCAACGCCTCAAGCAGCAAAACCAGTTCATTTTCATCATAGCCGTCCATCTGCGTCAATAGATCAAGCTGCAATAAAATCGAATCGCTGTCCATGTTGGTAAAGGGATTTTTGAGCTCTGCGCGTCGATTCATCCGAAGCTCGGAACGGCCGGTGGTTTTATCGGCCGCGCGCAGCCCGAGGCCTGCTGGCCCGCCAAGCCAAATATCGCCACTCTCCGTTTCTGACTTTGAAACGCCCGAATCTTTTTTCTTTTTCTTTTCTTCATACTGGGCGATAAGCTGCTCCCGATAAGAATTGATTTTGTCCGCTAGGAAATCCTCCGATTCACCACGGCCTTCATCAAGAAGAGAAAGAACCATGTTAAGATCACCGCCCATTTCCCGAAACCGATAAATGTCTTTTTGTGTTTTACGGCCTATTCGAAATAGCTGAGTCAACTCCCCACTCACTTTTGAGTCAGCCGCATAAGCTAAGCGGGCTTGTTTTAACGCCAAATTAGAAAGAGTTCTAGTCAGTGCCAGATACCGCAGCTTAAGCATTTCGAATTTTACAGTATCGCCAAAATATGCCTCTAAAATCCAATCCGCCATATCGCGCTCCGTTATCCGGAGAATAAAATTCATCACACGCAAATAGTCACTTTGACTCAATGCGCTTTCATTAAAGCCCAGCATAAGACTGGAATGAAAATAATTCGATTTAGCTTCCGGACTGTCCGGATTAATCTTTTCAGCAGCGTCGAGAAAGCTTGTGAAGCCCGCGGCCGTTATTTTTTTTAAAACTCCGCCGCTTCCTATATTTTGCATAATTTTCGAAATCGCGCTCAGGCTCTGACTTTCGGTTGTCCGATTAAGTTCCCGCATAACGGGAACGGCCATCAAGCTCAGATCATCAGGATCTTTGTGGTCGCTTCGATGTCTTAACGCGGCAAGTACTCGATAGCGGGCAGTCTTGCTCTTCGCGGATGCCAATTCCCCAATTAACGCCTCTGTCGTCCAGGCCCCATAATTTTCTTTTTTCGCCCGCAATTCTGACCGCGCTGAATCTTTGATCCAAATAGATTCTCCTCCTTCGGGACTTTCTGTTTCGGGTTTATCCGCGGAAGGACTTTCGGATTGTTTATTATTCCAATTCGCTGTCAGCTGTTCGCCGTAGCTTTTGATTTGATCAATCATCACCGCTTCGCTCGCACTGGACAGAATTTGACGGAGCACATTCAAATCTCCCGCTAAAGGGAAAAATGACTGCGGGAGCGGCATGCCCGCAACTTCAACTTCCTGCATCAGGAGCTCCACAAGAGCCCTCTGGACATTTAAGAAATTATCCTGATCCAGCTGTTTTTCTTTAATCAGCGCCCAGGCGATAACATCGCTTAACGACTCACGAAGATCTCCCTCATCTGACCACGCAAACCCAAGCGCACCGATGCCCACGCCATTCGAACCTTCAATTTTTGCCAAACCATGAAGCACCGGTTCAATATATTTACCGGCATTTTCCGGGCTATCCCGCAAAACCATCGCGGATAATAGTTTGGCGATATCCGTCAGACTATAGCCCCCTTCGTATCCATTAAGATGGCGTAAAAGATCTTCCCTTAAATACTGAAAGTCATGTTCATCAAGCAGTCTAATCACATTGACCAGTAACATCGCGAGATAAGCCCGCATGTCCAGCTCTTCAACAGAATCACCTTTAATCAAGCGGAATATCCGCATGAATTCCAAAGCATTTTCATTAAACCAATCCCCTGGAGCATACGCACTCTCATGGGCAAGCCTCCTTGCCAAAGACAAAGCTTCCTCTGTCGGGAAATTCGCCTGACCCGCTAAGACCGTCAATTGTTTTAGCTGCTGATCAATGGAGAATTTTATGTAACCGCTCTCAGACAATGGCCCCGAAGCAACAAAGAGTTCATTTTGAAAATGGCTTTGAATATAATTTTCGATTCCTTGATACTCCAAGTCAGCATAAATCCATTTCAGAGCTCCGATTAATTTAACTAAAACAGCGGCAATGGTATTTGAAATAAAATTTTCGCCTTTTCCAGGAACCCATTTTAAAAGATAAACCGGCATCCACCGGATAGTATCCATAATCTTCCGCGCCTCAGAACGCGCAGAAGCCTGAGACGTCCAAATACTGTCTGGGGGCTGTTCATTTAGATTAGGCTGAATACTTTTTGCCTGAGCGGCTCTCGCTTTCATCTGTTCGAGGTAGCTTTGAAGCTGAGGCAAAGCGGCTTCGGGCTCATTCCGCATAATATTCTTTAAATCGTCGAGATGTCCAAAGTACGGGAAAAGCGGCCTATATAGCCGTCCATCAAATCGTGAAGCGGTAAAAACATTCGTCAAAACGTCTCTAATACCGTTGGGCCCTGGACTTGTCTCCCACCCTCGCTGTCTCATCAAAAGAGAGCAGAGTATTGCCGCGATTTCGAATAGATCGGATCTTTCTTCTGAAGGTATTCTTAAAAGATTTAAAAGAGGCTCTTCAAAAGCCTCAAGGTTTTTCGATCCGCTCCCGAAATTTTCAAAAAGCTGACTTATCAAAATCATTAAGTAATCAATACGGCGGAACATAACCCCATTTTTCGCGAGCAAAGCCTCGTCTTTAAGAAAATTCAAAATATTTTCTTTCGCGAAATCGATTTCATCAGGATTGAGAGGATGGAAATAGGTCCGCAGCGCGGCATCGATTGACCGCTGAGCACGCCAGGCTTCAAAATCATCCGTGCGGATATCACGCCATGCTGTAAAGAGGGCTTCCATAGCAGCCTTACGGTTTTGGCTTTTATAAACATTGTTGAGAATCACGAGCATCCCCACAAGATGCCCTCGAACCGCATGATCTATTTTTTCATCGCCCTTTATATCTTTCAACTCCCGGATGATACTTTCCTGTATCACTTTAAGATTCTTTGGTGAATTTTTAAATTTTTCAGTAAGATTGTAAACTTTTTGGGTAATCTCAGTGCGCTTCATGCTCGCGTCATTACCAAAACCCAGTACGTTCCGAAGCTCTTCGACCATCCCACGGATCTGAGATTTAATTTCCGGATCGATCTTATTTCTCTGGCTCCATGGCCCCCAGATTCCCGCCCGCGCTTCGGAGCGAGAAACTTCGGGCTTCTCGCGGAGTGCCGGAGGCATTGGCCTCTGGCCGGAACGGGCATTTTGATTTGCGCCTGCCAAAAAGATTCCCCGATCATCATCGTCGGGCAGCGCGGGGGCTTTTCTCTTCAATTTTTCAGCTTGATCATAACGCGCCTTAAGCTGTTCGCGGTAACTGGTTAATTTTTCTTTTGCTGTATCCAAGTCAGCCAAAATATTTTTGAGGACATCTAAACTCCCGTAGCCCGGCAGAAAGAAGATGTTCACTTTGTCATCATTCGATATCACTGCCAAAGTTTCAATGAGCGGATTAAGTAATTTTTCGGGATGCAAAATTTCCTGGTCAATATTTTGACCCAATCCCAAAACATACAGCATGGAAATCGCGAGGCCCTTCGACATTTCTTTGACCGCTTTTCCGTCAGCGTATGGAAGCAGCCCCTGCAACTGTTTGAAAAGCAGTTTTTGTTCTTCCATATTCTTTGTCCTCAGCGCAAGACTGCTGAGCAAGACTCCGATATCTCTTGCTTGCTTCTGGATAGAAGCGGACCGCGATTTTAAATTTATTTCAAAATTGACTGCTAGCCGAATTACCGCGCTTACTTGATCATCAGGGATTACCTGAACCGCTTCTTCGAAAGTAATGCTTAGCCAGTCGCGGACATTCTGATCCAACGTTTCATTCTTTCCGCTTCGCTGCCACATATCCGACATCATTTGAAGAGCTAATAACCGGTATTCAAGAGGAATCGGATTACGAAAGCCGCGCATCAATCTCGTAATCGCCCACATTGCCCGCAATTCTTCAGCGCGGGTTATTCCGGTTCGCGCTAAATATTTTTTAAACAAATCGAATACTTCACGCCAATCCGGCTGCCATTCGCGGAGTCTCCATTTATCATCCGTGACAATATCCATCAAAGGCTGCATAGTCACTTGATAGATATCATCCGGAGTTTTTCCATTCTCATCGTATTGAACCTCGGCAATCACCTTATCAATTCTCGCGAGGATTTCCGCGCGCATATCGGAGCGTGAAACTTCCAGTTTCTCGCGGAGTGCCGGAGGCATTAGTCTCTGGTCGGAACGTGCATCGGCTGGCGTTTTAGTCCAAATGTCATTTCCAGGCAATTCTTCTTTGCCTGCCCTTTGCTGTTTCGCCAATCCCGCTTTTGCCAAACTCTGTTCCTTCAAACTCTTCAACTGGCTCGCCCAGACCGTCTGAGGACTATTCGTTAAAATATCTTCGATCGCTTTCAGCAATTCAGAATCGGGTGTTTGCTGACTCTCAAGCAGCGGCATCATTTCATCCATGACTTCTTGGTCTATTTTTTCACCCGCATGATCCGCCAAAATCATGCGGCTTAACATCGCGCTCAGGATCGAGCGTATAAACGAATCCGCTCTAAATTTCACTAAAAGTTTGTTCATGCGGTCATTTGAAATGACTTTTGCCCAATCCTTTCCTTTCTGGCCCGCCGCGACAAGCAAAGCTGTGGAAGAAGACTTGATATTTTCCACAAGCTGAGAATCATCAACCCAAACCTGATCTTTAATAGGCACACTTTCAAGCTTTTCTAACAATATTCTTGCCGCAAATTCACGATTCGCGGAATCCAATCGGAAAGCACTGCCGATAACGATCGACTGCAATACGGAAACAAGAGAATCTCCCATTCGAAGCGTGTTCCCGCTGTCTTCAAAATCAATTTCCTTAATCGCCTGCAGAAGACCTTTGAATATCGAGTAAAACTCATCATTGTTTTCTTTTATCCCCTGCATGCGGCGCTGCAGCTCCTTCGCCGTGTCCTGAACTTCCACATTGGGAACAGGTTTTTGTTTAGAATATTGATCAAGCAGGTTGAGCAGCTCTTTGTTGCTTAACGCGGCGATATCTTCCGCGCGGCTCTCCGAACGGGCAGACGTGCGGGTCCAAATATCACCATCAGCGGATTCATCACGAACCCGGGAAGCATCCCTGTCAGCAAGTTTCTGTGCCCTAATGGCTTCGGCTTGGGCCATGTAACTTTCGACCTGCTCTTTTTTTAAATCAAAATCACCGTTAAACTCTGAAAGAAACCGGATAAAGCTGTCATACGCGCCTGGCTCGCTTAGAACCATTTTTGCAGAGTACGACGAACTCAGGCGGATCTGCAAAAACGTTTCAAACTCAGCATACTCATCAGGATTCTTTTCACGATAACTTTTCCAACCCGCATAAATCATCATTTCTGAAGCGAGATGGCGGAGAATCTCTCTTCCATAAAAAATATCACCCATATAATCCAGCAGAAGATGATTATATTTGTCTCGAGATTCTGGATTTTTAACACTTTTTACCGCAAGCACAACTTTTGTCACAAACATTTCATCTTTCGCGTTTGCTTTATAGCTAATAACCGCGTCATCCACATAGCGGATCCTTTCCGAGACGATTTTCAGCGTTTCAAACATCTCCTGAACAACCGATTCATCGATTCCGTCATAATTGTAATCGGGAAGAAATCCGATTTGAACGCGCAGAAAATCAAACTTTTCTTTTTGCCCGAAATACATATTCCGCATCGCGCGCAAAGTTATTGGAATAAGAATATTTTGCACCGCGGCGGGCTGACGCTGAATGATTTGAGCCAGCACTTCACCCTCTTTGATATTGCGTGTTACGCTGGGATCCGTATATTGCGCCGCATAACTGCCTTCATAATCATTGAGCACGAACGGGGCCCGCAAATTAAACAGATAATTTTCCAATTCATCCGCGATCGCGGGGCGCTGAGATCTTGATTCGGAGCGGGCCGCTGTTTGCGTCCAAATCTCTCCTTCTTGAGAAGAACCCTCCTCGAGCTTCGGCGATTGCCCAAACTCGTCACGAGCCGCTAGTTGTTGGCGGTAGCTTTGCAGCTTATTTAAAACATCTTCTTTTGAAGAAAAAAATTCACGGACAGTTTCTAAACTGCCGTAACCCGGCATCACAAATAAACTTTTTCCCGGAAATTTTTTACTCTCAAGCGCAAATAACTCTCTGGCCGCGGGATACAGCTCGTGCAACTCTTCTCTCTTCAAATTATTTTCATACGCGCGAACCATGTAAGTGCCCGCGGCATTCGCGATATCTTCACGCGGGACATCAGAAGTCACTGCCCCGAGCAATTCCATAAAAATATCAGGATTTAAACTTTGGATTTTTTTCGGCGATCTTATATTCACGATAATGTTACACAAAATCCTTCCTAACGCTCCAAGATCCTCATAATAAATGTCAGGATTTTTAACCGGACCGGGCAATTTTGCTAAAAAATTAAACAAGTCGACACGCCCTGTATCAGAAATAACTGTGGGTAAATAGATCCACTCTCCAAAGTCCTCTAACATCCCCACTCTCGTTTTAGTAGAAGACTGACTTCCCTCAAAAACTTTCAGCCATAACTGCTTTGCAATCAAAACCCCTTCCTTCAGCCCGATCGTATGAGTGCTTGGGGTCGTTATCAAGAGCTTCGATAAATTCCAGAATTTTAGCGCGCATCGCTTCCCGTTTCGCGGGAACTTTGGCCGCATTTTTAGCACGGCGGTCAAACTCAGCCCTAATCCGAAAACCGCGTACAATATCGTCCTCGGTTGCGAGATAAGAACGGATTAACTGTTCCAGGCTCATCTTTTTATATTTATCTTCATCGGTTCGGGCTTCGGAGCGAGCATCGATCTCGCCGGTTGCTTTTGTCCAAATGCCAGTGTCTTCCGGCGCGGATACATCTTGTCCTTTTACTTTTTGCTGCTGTTCTGCCGCATACCGGCTTTTTAACTGCTCACGGAAACTTTGCAGCTGTTCAACAACCATTTGCGAAGAAACATCCTGGTTAGACAATATTGAAACGAGGGCTGCCTTGTCGCGATGAATATCGAATCCTTCCACTAAATCAAATTCCGAATCTCCATCTAAAAACTTCATAAGTGCATCAAGAATCAACCGATCAGATTTTCCTCGATACTTAATCACCATCGCTGCTGAAAAGGCGAAAAATGCAGTCTTCAAGATACCGGTTTCCCTAGTTCTCGGAATTATTTTGCGCGTAAAAAAATCTTCCCAATTAAGCCCTTTATCCTGCCTCGTTGCGATGATGATATTTCCAATCGCGCTATTTATTTGCATCCGACTTACAATATCAGCTTCGAGAAGATCCCTCATACCAAAAAGAACCGGAAGGGCTTCAGCTAGTTCACTCACTGGCGAGGTCAATGCGATAGCCTCCAGAATTATTCCCGCCAAGATTCGAACTTCATCTGAATCTGAGTCTATACCCCGGGTCTCATTTAAAAGATCGATCGTGAGCTCAATTAATTCAGGGGATGCTGCTTTTAAAGCTAGTGTGCTCATGGGCAATAAAAGCATTCTTTGATTTTCTATCTTCCGCGAAGATGATTTTTTTATTTTTTTGAAATTCCACATTAAAGCGTCAAGGATATCTGCCGCGTCCTGCCCATCCACATTATCAGCAATCTCCACCAGGCGGCTCGATATCATGTCGCGCATTTCGTCATAAAACTCATCGCTTGATTTTAATTTTGTAAGCAGGCCAAGAAGCGCTGAGGCAAATTCTTTTCCATGCTCCGCGTACCCTTCCCCCTTACCGCCTTCGCGCAGAAGAATTAGATACCGTTTCCGGTTTGCTGCAGGGCTATATCCTTCAATACCCTCAAGCTGACTTATGACATCTTGAAGATTTACTTTCTTCGCTCTAGCTTCTGAGCGAGCATCCCTGTCCGACGCCGATTTCGTCCATATACCCGAATCCTCAGAACTTGTTTGCTCGAGTTCTTTTGATTTTTGTTTTTGCTCTTCGGCATACCGGCTCTTTAACTGCCCGCGAAGACTGTCCAGCTGCTGAACAATCACTTGCGGAGACGCTTCATGGTTAGACAAAATTGCAATGAGGGCTGGTTTATCGCGCTGAACCTCAAAGCCATCGAATACTTCAGACTCGGTATCCCCATCTAAAAACTTCACAAGCGCGTCCACAATTAATCGATCGGGCTTTCCTCGATACTTGCGTGTCAACGCCGCGGAAAATGGGAATACAACAGTTTTTTTGTTACTGGAATTTCCATCACTTAGTTTTTGAGTAAAATAAGCTTCGAGATCAAACTTTTTAGCCGCGTCAACACGCATCAAAATGTTCCCGATCCCTTCGTAAAAAAGCTGTTTTGAAATCACGTCATCGTCGGCCAACTTACTAGCCGCGTTCTGCAGGGAGGGAATAAGTTCAGCGAGGATATCATGAGAAAAATTCTTAGCGACCTCATTTAAAATAAGTCCTGCGTCTAAATGAAGAAGGCTATCCTCATCTAACAAAGATACCGCAAATTGTATGACATCATGCGGATCCATATTCCCAATCGCCTTTGGAGCCAACTGGGTAATAGGCCCGAGCAGCATCCGCTGATTTTCATTTTTCCGCTGAGATGTTTTTTTTATTTTTCTAAAATTCCAGATCAGCGACTCAAGAACGGCGGCGGCATCCGGACCATCGATCTGCTCCGGTATAAATTCCAACCGATTAGCTATAATGTCTCTCAAATCGTCAAAATGCGGATCTTCAGATTTCAATTTGACAAGAAGGCTAAGAAGCAAAGAACTAAATTCCCTTCCGTGATCCGCGTACCCTTCCGAATTACCGCCTTCCCGCATGAGAATACGAAATCGTTTTTCATTTGCCGCGGGACCATACCCTTCAATACCCTCAAGCTGACTTATGACATCTTGAAGATTTACTTTCTTTGCTCTGACTTCGGAGCGGGCTTCTCTGTCTCCCGCCGTTCTTGCCCAAATATCATTTTCATCCGCCGCTTCACCGCCCAGCTCTCTTGCATTTGCCTGCTTCTCCACTTGATCCCGCGCGTTTATCTGCTGCATAAGGCTTGCAAGCTGCGAAAGAACGGTTGTTAGCGTCGCGCTGCTGTAATCACCCGTTTCAGCGTCAAAAGGTTTATTTAAAATCGAGTCTATACTGCTAAGCGTTTCAGAAATTGCGGACGGATTCCCCGCGCGCTTTTGTAAAATGTTATTTATTCTCCAAAAAATAATAAGTTTTGGATCTTCAGGCTCAACCCCCGTGATCCATGTTACGACTTGGATGCTCCTAAATGGAGTAGGCGATTCCGCCAATTTAGCCACCACTTCTCTTAGCGGAATTTTGTTTTTGAGCATAAGGACCCATGCCATTGATATCGCGAGGTTCTCGTGGGAAATTTCCAGTCCCTCTTCATTCACCTCAGGCTCTGAAAGCCAATGCTTTAACCCCTCAAAGACTGCAGGAATTTGAGCGTCTGGAAGGCGCATTGCCAGCCCGAACATACGCTCGTCTAAATCCCCTAACATATAAAGATTTTGACGCGAAGACAAAGCCGATGCCAGCGCTAAATGGCCATGCTGCGAATCGAGCTCAAGCAGCCTTTTGATGAGCGGAAGAAATTTTTCCCGGTCGCCGTTGTTGCGTGAGCGGGTGCTTTGCCAAATCATTTTCCAAATAAACCCCAAGTGATCAACCAGCGCAGGATAAGCTTTGGAGTCAATGCGGTCCATTATAGGCAAATACAATGGGATAAAGCCCCGGGCATATGCCGCCTTATCGGCTTTCGGAAATTTTTGGCTAAATTCTTCAAGATGATCCGTAATATTCCGCAGCGCGGCATTCACTTCTTCGGGGCTTTTAAAAGCTTCTACAATTTCCTGAAGCTCCTCAATCACGCTCTCGTCCACCCAGCGGTAAGTTTGATTACTGGGATCTTTTGCATTAAGGGCCTCAAGCACCGCCTTAAACTTATCACTGCCCGGATAATCCGCGCGAACCTCTGAACGGCTTTGACGCTGAATGCCCTGCGCGAGCCTGCGAATGTCTGCAGGGCTGAGTCCGTCAATCAGGCTTCTCACTTCTTCCGGTACAGGACTGACGGATTGCACCGCTTGCTGAAAAGCCGCGTAATTTTCGAGTTTCGCGGCGAGTTCGGAAAGATCCGTATCCCCTGAGGCGTTTATCAAAACATCCATTTTAGTTTTCAGCTCGGCGTCAGTTAAAACCGGCAGAGCAATCTTTGAATCATAAAAAATCGGCTGATGATCCCGGATAAGCACAAGATCCGGCGAAAGCTGGGCAGAATTAACCTGTGTCACCTGACGAAGCAAATCTCCTACTGCGGAAGGAGTAATCGCCCCCGTTTTCCACATCCCTTCAAGACCTTGCCCAAACAAATCAATCTTCGAGTCGGCTGAAAAGCGCAATTTTTCAAAGTAATTCGGTGTAAACGCGGCGAGTTCTTTCTGGATTTGCCGGCGGACTTCGTCTTCAGATAATTTCTTGAACGGACTGTCACTTGCAAATTGCTGCAAAACGACCTGGATAAGCGCGTCCACGTATTTGGTGTAATTTCCCACACGCGTAATCGATCCTTCCGCGATCGCGTTTTGAATGATCCGGTCACGCCAGGTTTTTAGCTGAGGCGTCAGGTCACGAGAGTTTAAGGATGCCGCCATTTTCGCGGCGTAATCTTCGGCAAGGGCGTCCCACAAATTCCCTTTGAATTTGGGTTTGTAGGAAAACTCCCCCCGCATGACCCGCAAATAATTATCCCGGCTGCCGGGCGTATCAATCGCGGGGCTCAGCAAAATAAATGGCGTCTGTTCTTTCCGGAATAGTTCGGTCACACGGCGGGCATGAAACCCTCCGGTAACCACCAGCACAATTTTGGCTTTTTCTTTCGCAGCCGCGCGGTTAACATTTTCGTGCAAAACTTGATCTCTTTGTTGCGCCAGCTCATAAAACTTTCTGTGCGCGCTGAAATTCTGATTCCATTCCGGCCAGTAACTCAGTACGGGATTAATTTCTCCCCATTCACGCGGAGTCAGCTCGAGACGGGAGAAACGGCCTAATAAATCGAGCCCATGCTGCTGTGAAAGCAATTTTTTTTCTTCGGGCGTGCGCGCGAGCAAATTGCGCAAAACCGCTTCAAACGCCTCGATTTCATCAAACAGCTTCGTTCCTTCGATGGACGCCAAAACCCGGGCCGGGCGCGTCAAAGATTTCAGATTCTCCGGAATTTGAAGACGGATATTGGCCGCGGAAAAAATTGTTTCCGCCTGTAGCAGAAAACCGCCAAGGTCAATCGCGCCCGTTCTGTACTGCTGAAGCAATCCGTTTAAATGGATTTGCTTCGGATTATCAAGCTTACTGATCCAATTACGCTCAATCTCCAAAATCAGGGCATTGCCTTCCGCGGTATCGTTCGAATGCTTTTCAGCGCTTTTCGATGACTGAACAAGAAGAAGTTTTTTTATTTCAGGAAATTTTTCGATTAGAGCCTTGTCGGAGTTTGGATTCTGAGCGGCCAATCGGTTTATAATTTCCGCATACTGCAGCAAATCCATTTTCTCTGCGCGTAATTCTCCCGAGGCTTTTAAAAATTCAAGAGCGCTCGGGGAAAGTTTCGCCTGAAAGATTTTTTGAAGTTTTAATTTTTCCGCATTCAGCAGATCGGTCAGCTTCGGCTCATCGGAAAGCACTGATAGAAAAACTTTTTTATTTTCATCGTACAATTTTTGATTTTCAATACCCATGTAGCGTGTTTCAAAACGGTCATCAAAAATTGAGGCCGCTTCCCCGCCCGAAAGTTCGCCGTTCTTAATATATTCTGAAAGGATTTTTTCTTTGCGCTCTTTGTCAGGAAAAGCCCGGAAAAATAAACTATCCAGCGGCCCTTCACCGCCTTCTAGCAAAACCAGGGGCAGTCCATACTGGGTCTGTAAAAGATGAATCATTCCCGCAATGTTCTTCTGGGCATCCGCCTGCGCGTGCGCGTCCTGTACATAAAAAACGAGCGGCTTTCCCGCGGGCAAACTCCCAGGATTGTAGACCTCTTCAATTTGACCTAAATCTTGCGGAAGTGAAAAATTTTTAAGGATAGCCGCGGAATCAATTTCCGCCTTGCTTTGCGCTTGCGCAAAAGGCGCGGGCGCAGCCATGGCGGGAGACACAAAACTTGAGACGATAAAAATAAAACACACCGCGAAAGCAGTGATCTTATTCAGCGTCTGCTGAGGTTGTCGGATTAATTTGAACATTTTATAAATTTTAGGGTTGATGCTTTATCTTGCTAGTTTTGAGTGCGCAAACTTGCGCTGTTTAAAAAGCACCACCTGTATAGGAGAAATACAACCCGGAAAAGGGTCTTTTTTCAATAAAAATGAGGGGGTAAAAGGAGGGAAAATCGGTCCAAAAGGGGCGGGTTTATATAGGAGAATCGAGGAAAAGCTCGAAAAAAGCCCCCGTAGCTACTTTGAGTTTTTCATCTGATAGCGCCCTGCCGGAACAACGGCAACATAAGCGAGGCCATGATCGGTCCTGGATATCTTTTTGAAGGCAGATTTTGTTAAATCGATTACCCGGTTCAGCCGCTTATTAGGCCCCCGGTCATTCACACGGCAAGCAACCCACTTTCCTGTCATCACATTGATGACAACAAGCCGCTGTCCAAAGGGATAATCCCATGAAGCACAGGTCAACTTTTTATCATTAAATTTTTCACCGCTCGCGGTAAATGGCGTAACACCCTTGTCCTGCTTGCTATACCAGGAGGCCTTGCCCAGAACGGCTTGCGAATAATCTAAATTCGGAAATCGCTTTTTTAAATTCCGGTCAAAGAGGTAAAAAGAAAAAAAGATGTCAAAAATGAGAATGGCAAGAAAAAGAAGAATAATCCGTTTAAGAATTTTCGGCATTACTCGCCTTGAAGAGGTTTAAAAGCGGTCTTTCGTTTAGACATCAAGTTCGTATATAATACTCAAATGTTAAAAAAAATCGTGCCATTATTTTTGATTTCTTTGTTTTTCATTAGCCAACCTTTGTCTTTTGCTGACACTCCCAGGCAATACAGCTATGACAGCCAAAGAAGCACGCTTTCCTTCACTCTTAAACAGCTCGGGGTCAAAGTTTCCGCGGGCGAATTCAAATCATTTTCAGGCAGCTTTCAGTTCCATCCCGAACGGGTTGAAGATTCTACCGTCGATTTATCTATTCAAACCGCCAGTTTAAAGGCGGACAACCGAATGAATGATTCACTCTTAAGGTCCAAAAACTTCTTTTGGCCGAGCCGTTTTCCTGAAATTACTTTCCGCAGCAAATCGATTGAGAACATCCAGGGACGGGAATTTGATGTTCGAGGCGATCTAACAATCCGCGGAGTCACCCGCCCGGCCATTTTCAAGACAAAACTCATCACCCCAGCAGATCAAATCTCAAAGGACAAGCCGCTCTCATTTGAGACATACACCTTCATCAAAAGGAAAGATTATAAATTGGGTACGGGAAATGTTTTTGATCCTATGATCGGAATTACAAATGAAACCCTAAAAATCGTGCTCCGCGTGGAAGGATTTCCGCAGCTTCAAAGCGCTGCAGAGGCGGCTTAAATCAGCCAAAATCAGTCATTTTCGCTCATAGCCCGCCGCATGGCTTTTTTCTCACCATGAACTTTTTTCGAGTGCAGCATTTTGTCTTTCGCCCTTTTTGAACGTTTTCTTTTTTGCCGTTTAATCTTTGCGATACGTTGAGCTTCGGCGCTTTGATGTCCGCGAATCTGGGCATCAAGCCGTTCCGCTAAAATTCTTCGGGCGTGATAACGGTTCATGGCCTGGGAGCGTTCATTCTGAGACTTTACCACAAGGCCTGACGGCAAATGTTTTAAAACAACACAGGTTGAAACCTTGTTAACATTCTGCCCTCCGGGACCGCTCGAACGGACAAAAGACTCTTCAAGATCCGCTTCGCGGATTCCAAGCCGCTCCATTTCACGCTGCAGCTTTTCATTTTTTTGCGGAGATACGGGAAAGATCATAAGAGATTATGTTCTTCTTCGCCCTGTTTCGTCAAGCTCGCAGGACTTTGAAGAAACATCTCCTTTGCCAGTCCTGCGAAGACAGCCGTAAAGACTGTGCGAAGTAGACGGGCGGTCGACGGGACTTGGCGCCTTCCGTGCTTCGCACTTCAGGTCGGCCACCCGGCCTCAAAAGCATGACATTTCGTCATGTTTTAAAACGAGGCCTCCCTTCAAGTCCCGGTTTCAAACCAAAAAAAATCTCTTTCGAATACCTCGCAGTATCAGAAAGAGATTATGGGCGGTCGACGGGACTTGAACCCGCGACCCTCGGTTCCACAAACCGATGCTCTAACCAACTGAGCTACGACCGCCGTGAATTGTATAGAGGAGTATGTAAGACGGGAGCGCAAATAATAGCATAGGTCCCCTAAGGAGGGAATGGAAAAATAAGATGTTTAGGCAGCGGTACTTTTCTTTAAAAGCAGCTTCTTTTCATCCGCGGAAAGTTCGCGCCACTGACCCGCGGGCATATCTCCAATCGTCAAATTTCCGATCGCTGTTCGAATAAGCCGCAGCGTCGGAAAGCCTACTGCCGCGGTCATTTTTCTTACCTGCCGATTTTTCCCCTCAATTAATTTAAGTTCGATCCAGCTTGTGGGAACCGTCAATCGGTGACGAATCGGCGGAACCCGATCTTTGTAACCCGGATGATTAAGAAGACATCCTTTGCAAGGCTTGGTTTTCCTCCCCTGAATTATGACGCCCTTTTGAAGTTTTGAAATGGCTTCTTCCGTTGCCGTCCCTTCAACCTGAACATGATAAGTCCGCTCATGCGCATGTTTTGGATTAAGCAGCCGGTCATTCCATTCCTTCTCATCGCTCAAAAGAAGCAGGCCTTCACTGTCCCAGTCCAAGCGCCCGATCGGATAAACGTTTTTAGGAAAATTAAACTCGGCGAGCGTCTTATGCTCCGGAAGCTGACGGGTAAATTGGGAGAGAATTCCGTAGGGTTTATGAAAGGCAAGAATCATGCGTGATTATAAGGGCGCAAAGCGCTGAGCACAAGAAGCCGGATTTTATTTTTTAAGGTACTTTTCCGGGTTCTTATTAAATTTTTTCACGCAGCTGCGGCAGCAGAAAAAATGACGCTCACCTTGATAATCAGCAAAAAACTTGGTTTTCACATTCTCACCAGGCATAACCAGGCATTTGCCTGTCTGCTCCGAAGCTGAAGCAGACAGGGCAAAACCCGAAATCATTCCGGCCAAAAACAAACAACAGAATATTTTTTTAATATCAACCAAAGGGAACACCGACACTCACTTTCGCTTGAAAATCATCCGCGTGATGGTTCGCCGCGAGCAATACGCCCCCAGCGACCCAGAAATACTTCCCTTCATAAGCCAGCGTGGGGCCAAGTCCTAATTCATTTTTATTGGAACCCGGATTCCACAACTGCCCTTTCATTTCAAAACCGGGGCGAAACCCTTCGAGCAGTTCATAGTTAGCGCCAAAGGTAAACTCATGCTCTGTCCGCCCTTTATGCCCTAGCCCTGATTCCATGATTTGATTGTAAGTCACATTAAATTTTTTAATGTCTTTTGACAAAACAACTTTCCCCTCTAAAACATGGGGCGCTCCCGAAAATCGATCCCTAGGATCATACGCGTACTCAAAGTAAAGAAGCGGATCAACCCAATATTTACCTTTGTCGCCAATCCGATACTTTGTTTCAAATTTAAATCCGGAGTACTTTGTCACATCTTTATTCGCAACACCGCTATCATCAAGACCTTCTTGATTTTGAGTTTCCCATTGCTGATAGTGAGCAACTGTCCATCTGTCCAAAATACCGTACTCGAGCTCTTCTTCATATTTCCAGGAATTTGCGCTCGAATGTTTGCCCATGCGCGGCGCTTTTACGGTCGTATGACTCTCCAGCTCAAATTGCCCTTGCGGCAGGGTTTTATATTCCTGGTTCCACACATAAGTCCTCGCATGCGCAAAGGCCGACGGCATATTTGCGGAAACCAGCACAACAACCGCCAGAAAATACGCGCCCAACCGATTTAAAAAACTTCCTTCACCGCTAAAACGTAAACGACCCAGCATTTTCATTTCTCCTTTTTTGTTGTTGATGCGGCTGGGTACATGGTAAAAGGACCTTCCCTAGCTATGGTTAGTCTTACTTATTTAAAATGAGTTTACCGGCTTTCGTAATTAAAAGCCGGTAGTCTTGATTTTCATGCCGAATAATCACTTCACGCTCACCCTTAAAAAGATCAGCTGAAGATATGAGCCGGCGGTTTCCAAGTTGCGGATCTTGCTGACGATTCATGTCTCCTTGCGGGTTCATGATTTCTTTTTTTCCTTTTTAACCGCTACGGACGGCGCCTTTAAATCACAGCTTTTTTTACAGCATGAGTCTGATTTTTTTTTGATAATTAGACTCCGGACATAAATAAATAATGCGATTCCGACGATTCCCAGCGCAATTAACTCGGTATAATCAAAAGTT
>CAZEFF010000004.1:23371-59839 GCA_964511315.1 uncultured bacterium
AAATAATGCGATTCCGACGATTCCCAGCGCAATTAACTCGGTATAATCAAAAGTTGTCTGCATATTAGAGTTTAAGAAAACTCCCCACTTGATAAACGATAAAAGAACCGGTCCAAGCAAGAACGGTCATATACAAAACCATAAATACCGGCCAACGCCAGGAGTTTGTCTCCCGCTTTACAATCGCGACCGTCGACATGCATTGGCAGGCCAAAACAAAAAAAACCATCATAGAAACTGCCACGAGAGGGGTGTAAAGCGGCTTGCCTGTTACGGGTGAAATTTCATGCTGCAGTTTCTCAATCAATTTGGAGTGAGAGTCGCCCGAATCTCCGACATTGTAGACAATCGCGAGCGTGCTCACCAAAACTTCCCTCGCCGCAAATGAGGCAATCAAACCAATCCCCATCCTCCAGTCATATCCCAAGGGACGGATAACGGGTTCAATCCATTGCCCCATTTTTCCCGCGAAACTGCCGCGGATTTGTTCGCTTTTGTAAAGGCGGTCGATGGCCGCGATCTTCGCTTCCCGGTCAGCGCCTGAGAAAGTTTGAGAAACTTCCGACTTCATGCTCTCAAATTTTGCCTCGACCGCTTGATGGCGCGGATAACTGGCCAGAAACCACAAAATAATTGAAAGTGTAAAAATAATGGTGCCCGCGCGGTATAAAAATTGACTCGCTTTTTCGAGCATTGTCATAATGACAGTACGAAAGTTAGGAACCCGATAGGCGGGCAATTCGAGGACAAAAGGAGCCTTCTCTCCTTTTAACAGTGTTCTTCGGAAAATGGCCGCCATCGTCATGCCCGCCGTAATACTCAGCACGTACATGGAAAAAAGCGTCACGCCTTGAAGATTGAAAAACCCGAAGACCTTAATGGACGGAATAAAGGCTGAAATCATCAGTGCGTAAACGGGAAGCCTCGCGCTGCAGCTCATAAGCGGGGCCACAAGAATCGTCGCAAAACGGTCATTACGGTCTTCAATCGTTCTCGTCGACATAATAGCCGGCACGGCGCAGGCAAAGGAGCTAAGAAGCGGAATGAAAGATTTGCCATTGAGCCCAACTTTTCGCATTACGCGGTCCAATACAAAAGCGGCTCGGGCCATATAACCAGAGTCCTCAAATAACGCAATAAAGAAGAACAGAATCGTAATTTGCGGTAAAAAAACAATCACACTGCCGACCCCGGCAAAAACGCCGTCAACAACCAGACTATTCAGCTGACCCGCCGGTAAATGCGCACCCACCCACCTGCCAGCCCCATCCACAACGCCGCTAAGCCAATCCATTGGAATTGCCGCCCAAGAAAAAATCGCCTGGAACATCAGCGCCATAAGTGTGAAGAAAAAAATAAATCCCCAAATTTTGTGCGTCAGCACGCGATCCAGCTTTTCTGAAAAAGAAACCGGCATTCCCTCAGGCAGATGAATCACTTCCTGGCAAAGTTTTTGAACATACCCATAGCGCGCTTCGGCTTCAATCGACGTGCTGTCAATATTTTCATTTTTTAAATTCGCCTGTACGGCGATCACCGATTGTTTTAGCGCGGGAATTTCTTTAAAGAAGAAGCTCCGGTAGTGTGTATCCCCCAGCAGTCTCAGCGCTTCCCCCCTTAAAAGAGAAGGCCGGAACGACGAATTTTTTTCAAGCATCACGGTAAGCCCTGAAATTTCACGGTCGACTGAGACAGGTAAACCTACCTTAAATGAAATCGGGCAAACCTCTTCTTTCAGCTTTTTTTCAATAACGGTTTTAAGCTCTTGGATACCCTTGTGGTGACTTCCCACGGTCGGTACAAGCGGAACCCCAAGCTCATTGCCTAACTTGATTAAATCGATCACACCGCCATTTTTACTAGCAATATCCCACATATTCAAAACCACAACACAGGGAATCCCCGTTTCTAATAGCTGCGTAACAAAAAAAAGATTCCGCTCGAGGTTGGAGGCATCAACAACAATGACTAAAAGGTCAGGCTTTTTCGTTCCTGTCTGCCGGCCCATGATGACATGATGAACAACTTCTTCGTCAAGGGAACGCGTCAAAAGACTATAAGTGCCGGGCAAATCGAGAACGCTGACTGTTTCCCTCGACTCAGGAAGCGTGAGCGTTCCTTCTTTTTTCTCAACTGTCACACCCGGATAATTCGCGATCTTTTGCCGCAATCCTGTCAGCGCGTTAAAGATAGTCGTTTTCCCTGAATTGGGATTTCCGACTAGCGCGATTGTTTTTGTATCCGATATCACGGCATTCATAAAAACCTATTTTTTCTCCATTGCCTTCAAACGCGAAACAATAATATGCGATGCGTCTTTGCGGCGAATCGCGAGATGATACCCCCGCACCTGAATTTCAATCGGGTCACCAAACGGCGCGTAACGCTCAACGGAAACAATGGTTCCGCGAACTAACCCAAGCTCCTTTAAGCGGCCTTGAAGATCGCTTACCTCGGCGTAATCTTCAATAACACCTTGTTCCCCAATATTAATTTTATCCAAAGTTGTCCGCAAATCGTCTTTACCTTCTTTTAACTGTGACATTTGTCGCAATATCCAAAAAGCCTGTGATCGTGGAATGTCAGCTTAAAACCATGCTTTTCACAAATTTTTTCCTGTAAACTTTCAATCTCATCGCTTGTAAACTCAATAAATTTTCCGCACCGGATGCACACCATATGATCATGATGGCCATCGGCAGAAATGGGCTCAAAAAACTCGCGCTTTCCTTCACCTACTGACTTCTGAATAACTCCCGATTCGAGCAAAAGAGGGATCGTCCGGTAGACCGTATCGCGGGAAATCCTTAGCCCCTTTTCTTTAAAGCGTTCATAAAGACTGTCCGCATCGAAGTGATGCTTAAGCCGGTTGACTTCCTCAAAGATCTGCTTGCGTTCAAAGGTATACTTAAGGTCCTGATCTTCCAAAAGCTTTCTAAACCGTTCGGCCTTATTCAGTGCATGGTCATGCATTTGGGGCGGCTCCTCATCTAAATAGCCTATTAAGATAAAATCCTAATAGGAATATATCCGAACTAAGGGAGCCTGTCAATAGAGGAGTATTTGGGAGGATGATGGCGGAAAGGCCGAAGGCAGCGGCTATAGGGAGAATCCCCCATTAGCCGCCATCTTTAGCGGATATGACTATACTGCTGCAGGTTGCTGCTTAATCCCTTCGATTTCAAGGATAATCTCAACTTCTTCGCCCACTAAAACACCGCCGGATTCAACCACTTCATTCCAGTTGAGCCCGAAATCTTTGCGGTTAATTTTGGTTGTGGCCGTAAAACCCGCGCGGATATTTCCCCAAGGGTCCTTGCCGACACCATGAATTTCAAGATCCAAAACAACGGGCTTTTCAACCCCGTGAATGGAAAGCAGTCCTTTAAGCTTCGCGGTTTGGCCGATGACATCGGTAACTTCCGTGGTCTTAAATGTAATTTCAGGAAATTTTTCGACATCAAAAAAATCGGGGCCTTTTAAATGATTATCCCGCGCGTTGACATTAGTATTAATGCTGGCGGCCTTAATCACGGCATCCGTTTTCCAAGTCTCAGGCTTTTCCGGCGTATATTCAATCGTTCCTTCAAAATCCTTAAAATTGCCCGTAACATTTGAAAAAAGATGACGGATTTTGAAACCTACCGTGCTGTGATCAATATCCACTTTATAAGTATCCGCTAACGCGGCACCGCTGATCCCCGCGGAAAGCAAAATTGCTGCAGCTAAAAACCGGAATGAACGCATATCATTTCCTCCTCTTAAACTAATTTATCAGTTAGTGGGTGTTGAATTATTATCTTGAGTATTGGCTTCAAGAAAACCTGCCAATAAATCTTTAAACTTCGGCGGTTTTCCTGAACTTTGCGGCTGTTGGCTGGTGCCTTGCTGAGAATCTAGAGGCTGTAAATTCCCCCCAAGACCTTGCCCAGTTGAACCGGGTAAGCTCTGCCCTGTTGTTGTCCCGCCAACGGCGTTCGGATCTGATTTCTTCTGCACCATTCCTGCCAGAAGCTCGCGCGTTTTGGCAACAGCCAGCTTTGAAGCAATATATTGAAGATCGACAACGGGAGTTATATTCGGCGCGATACCCTGCAAAATGACCGGAACCTGCAGGCGACCATCCGTATCCGCGAGAGCTTGAAACTCATTTACACTATGGATAAGCGCGTTTGATAATTCAGGCTCAATAAAAAGTAATAAGGGGAAATTTACCCTTCCGTCAAGACCCGCCTGGCCGCTGCCCACGATCTGAATAGAATCCGTGCTGACATCAAGCCGCGGCACCGTCACAACTCCCTGTTCAATAATAAAAGGCGCCTGCACAGGATTAAGAACCGTATCCCGCGCCGCAAGTTTTTCCTGATAATCCGCTGGCAAATGTTCCTCCAATTTCCGCACTAATCCCGGAATCATCGAAAACTTTGAAAAGACTTCCCGCAGAATATTTAAATTGCGGATAACCGCTTGGTCCATGAGGAGCTCGCCTTTTCCGGCCAGCGTTCGGCTGATCTGATCTCCGCCCATGCCTCGTCCAGTCCCTTGCAAAGAAAGTGAAAGATTCCCTTCGATCTGAGGCTCTTGCTGTGAACGGGCAGGAGCCAGCTGCGCGAGACTTAAATTCTGAGCGGAGGCCTGAAAAGTTAACAGCGGTTCAGGCAGACTGAAGTTAAATCCGCCCGCCCCCTGAATTTGGCCTGAGGCAAAATCCGCTGAGAACCGGGGAACTTCCACCCGGCCATCCTTAACCACAGCAGATGCCTGAATATTTTGAATTTCATTAGGGTTTTCAATCAGAACAATTTTTCCGCCGCGGTAATCGGCCTCTGCTTGAAGGTTACGGGCAGCATTTTCATCAAGACTCACAGACGGTATTTGAAAGGTTAATTCTCCTCCCGGGAATGGAACCGCCGCGCCGTTCGGGGAAGCTAAAAGCTTATTCCAATCCTCCTGCACAACAGCCGCAAGATCAAGAGACCCTTTAATGCCGCTGATACTGGATATCCCATTATGATTTTCAAAAACACCTTCAACCTGCAAATTTTGCCGGCGGCTTAACAGCGCACCCAAAATTTTAAATGTCACTGGCCGGTTAAGAGCGACGTCATTCAGCGTGGACTGAATATCTCGGATATAGATTTCTGAGGGAACAGATTTTGTTTCGTCGCGAAAAATCAGTTCCCCATCACGGATTTTTATTTGATCAATTAAAAATGTGCTGGGGTCAACCGACGCCGCAGGAAGCGCGGCCGCAGCGTCTACGGGAGAAATTTTAGCTTCCTGAGTGATAGGCGCGGGCGCTGCATCAGGCAAAAAACCATCGATACCGCGTGGAAGCTTCACGAGCGTCACAACCGGTTTTTCTAAAATAATCGATGTCACCTGCAATTTTTTCTGTAAAAGCGGATAAAATTCTACGAGCGCTTTCGCTGAATTTAAGCGGATGAGCTCATTCGGGGAGTTTTGTCCCGCTTTAATGATTAACCCGTCAATGTCTAGCGAAAGACGGCCATGCCATCCCAGTGATATCTTACGGACTTCCACCGGCTTGTTGATCGCCTTTTGAACTTGATCTACAATAAGCGGACGGTAGCGGTCCGCGTCAAAGGTAAGAATAAAAACCGCGGCCGCCCCGGCAATTAATAGAACAAATACCACTAAAACAACTAAGAATTTTTTCATTGATTCCCCTTCACTTCCGCAACCCAAGAGTTTCAGACTGAGTTTCTGATACACCTAAGACGCTCTGAGGCCCGCTTTTCTTCATCTCCGCTTAACAGCGCAAATGAGGTCTGATATATTATCACTATGCTGAAGCCCTTACCAAAAAATATTGACGCTGTTTTTGCGAAAAGCCAAACGGCCCTTATCCTAAACTCTTACAAACAATGGATGGGTAAAGAACTAATCCCGATGGGAGCCGCTGATCCCCAAGCCGCTTTGAACCTCTTTTATTCGCCCTTTCCCGTACTTTCCTCAAATACGGACGCTGACCCCATCCTCAACTACGGAAATCAGGCAGTCTTGAATTTATGGGAAATGACCTGGGAAAATTTGACCCAAACCCCCGGAAGATTAACAGCTGAGCCCATGGAAAGATCTCTGCGCGAAAACTTTTTAAAAACGGTTAAGGAGAAGGGCTTTATCGATAATTATTCGGGAATCCGCGTTTCCAGCACAGGCAAACGGTTTAGAATTCGAAATGCAGCCGTATGGAATCTGATCGACCCTGCCGGAAATTTCAAAGGCCAAGCAGCCGCCTTCACCGCCTGGGAGTACCTGTAACTATTCCGGAAGTTTCGGTTCATCAACCTGCGGCACATCACCTTCCAGAGATTTAAGGAATTCCAAAAGATCCGCGGACTCATCCTTGGTCAAATCAAGCGGTTTCATTTTAGGATCAAGCCACTGGTTCGGTTCGCCGCCCCGATTATAAAGATCGATGACTTCTTCCAAAGTTTTGACACTGCCGTCATGCATATAGGGCGCGGTTTTTAAGAGATCGCGCAGAATCGGAGTTTTGAACGCGCCTTTATCTTTTTCCTGTTTGCTTTGCTCAAAGCGCCCAAGATCGGGTTTTTCCGCTTTCATGCCGACACCGATATTATGAAAAACCCCGTCAGAAAGATTAAATCCGACGTGACATTGAGTGCATCGCGCTTTCCCTTCAAACAAAACGAGGCCGCGTTTCGCGGATTCACTGAGCGCGGTTTGATCTTTGTTTTGCGTATGGCGGTCCCACGCGGAGTTTCCGGAAAGAATAGTACGCTCAAAGGATGCAATGGCTTGCGCGATCCGATCAATGGTCACAGAATCATCTCCGAATGCGGATTTAAAATATGGCTTGTACCCTTCAATTTTTTGGATATTTCCAACCACTGCGGTATGAGTATTCCCCATTTCAACGGGATTTTCGATTGGCCCCTTAGCCTGCTCTTCTAATGAAGGCGCGCGGCCATCCCAGAATTGAAATAAATTATATCCGGCATTAATGACGGTCGGCGAATTGCGGGTCCCTTTTTGTCCATTGATTCCCGTTGAGAAAGTTGATTGATCCGTAAAACCTTTTTTGGGGTCATGACATGTCGCGCAGCTCACCGTTCCGTCTTTCGAAAGACGTTTTTCAAAATAGAGCATTTTCCCTAATTCGATTTTTTCCGGCGTCAGCGGATTATTGTCGGGGATTTGATACATATCCGGCTCAAGACCCAGCGGAAATTTCAATTCGAATTTTTCGCTCTGAGCTTTGATTTCAATGGCGCCGAAACCAATGAGCGCGGCAACAGTAAGAATAAAAAAAAGGGCGGGTTTGTTCATCGCATTCTCCGTGTTTAAAAATAAAAAACCGCTATAGGTATCGGCCTATAGCGGCTTTTTATGAATGCTTTTTTTTTACGTGATACTTATTTGCTGTAAGGAGCCTGACGAGTTGTGGTCGCGGCAGGCGCAACAGCTACTGGCTGAGCAGGTTCAAATTGCTTAAGATTTGACTCAGGCTGCTGCTTGCGGTTTTTCGCGCAACCTGTAATTGCAAGAACGCTCAATGAAACCATTAAAATAGAAACGCTTTTCTTCAACATGCTACTCTCCTCCTGTGGAATTGAGCGATTATTCTAGCAATTAACCTTTTATGCCGCAAGGGGTAAGATTAGAAGGTCGAAGGTAGAGGTTGGAAGCTGGAAGGAAACCTGACGATCATTTTTCGACCATCAACCTTCCACCCTCGACCTTAGATTATACGGACTGGCCCTGAACCCTTTGGTTCAGTACTGCCGCGTGTCTCGCTAAAGATGCTCGACTACGCGGACTGGCACCAAATCCTTTGATTTGGCACTGCTGCTTGAGAAACTAAAGATGTTTCTCTAAGCAGACTGGGCGACTCTGGCTTCGGCTCTCGCCGCTGCGTAGATCGTCTCAAGGAGAGCCGCGAACCGCGTAACCTTCATGTTACGGACCTGCTCATCCCATCCGATCAAGACCAGGTTGTTCTGTGACAAGGCCACAGCCTGGGTCAGAACCTTCTCGATCACTTCACGATTATCTTTGTACAACCGGGCCTCGGTCACAATCTGCAAGGCCTGGCTCAAGTCATAGTTCTCAGCCGCTTTCTTGGCTAAATAGCTATCCAGTTCATTCAAGATAAGAACGTGAGCATTCACGCCAAGGGCTTTCTTCAGAGTTTCTTGTTCTGCCCCATTCTGAGCGAAGATCACAACTTTAACATTGAGAACAGACTGCAAGTTCACGATTCCAGAAAGATAATCAAGACTATCCACACCCGCACGGTAGCGGATCAAAGTTTCACCGCGGCCGTTCAAGATAGCGGGATTGAGACCCAATTTTTTCATAATAACCGATTGGTTTTCGCGCATTGCGGCATCGAGTTTAATACCAACACGGTCCGCTTTCTTCACGACCGTGCTGACGCGTGATTTTTCAACATTAAATTTGAAATCATCTTTCGCGAGAAGGTTTTCTTTAAGCGCTTGTGCTTCACTCACTGCGGCGCGGCGGACTTCAGAACGCGCGGCCGGAGCCAATGGATCGCCTTCAATTTCTTTTTCAGCGGCTGCGGGAGAAACAACCTTCGGTGCTTCAGTTTTTGTTTCAGGCTGCCCCGTTACTTCCACTTGATGCGGATACGGAGTTTCATCCACAATCACCGCGGAAGGGACCGGCGGTTCTTCAGTAATTTTTTTAGGGTTTTGGAAAAAGAAAATTCCAGCGATTGTAATCAGGAATGTTCCGAGATAACCAAAGGCCCAGCGGGTTGTTTTCGAATCAAACCAACTAAACGCTTCAACGCGCAGCTCATCAATTTCTTCGTGGATTGGCTTTTGCTTTGCGATCTTTTTCTCAAGCGAATCCAATTCATTTTGAATGAGTGCTTGTTTCGCCTTGGCAGCTTCAAGTCTTTCAACTTCATCATGAGAAGCAACGGGTTTCTGGGCGGCTTCTTGAAGCGCTGCGATTTCTATTTCAATAGCTTTCATTTTCTGCAGCGCAACTTTATGAGCCTCTAAATTCTCAAGGTATTTACCTTCTTTTTCCGACTGTTTTTGAAGCTCACCGACTTTGAGCTGATTCTTGAGAATCATGATCGTGTGCGCAACACTTCCAACAAGACCCGCCGTGAAAAGCACGAGCTCCCCTACAAGAATCAAAAGATGCACATAGACTAGGCTCGACTTCACATTTAAAAGCACGGCATAAGGACCCGTCGCGCCTTCCACACCAATCACGTTCGAAGCAACAGGAAGAGGAACTTTCGCCATTTCTTCAAGATAAGTTCCCATCCACGGCTGGAAAGCAGGATGAAGTGCTACGAAGAACAAAATAATGACCGAAGCGCCCAGCGCCCAATCCACCACTGGCAGCCAACTCTGCATTTTGCCTTTAAAATGCAGCCCTAAAACCCAGCTGGAAAAGGGTGAAGTGAAGATTGCGATCAGAATCGGACTCGCCAAAACAATCCAGTGAAGCGGAATAAAGGGCGCGGCAATTCCACCCAAGAAACCGGACGCCACTAAGAGAATAAAAGGAAGCGTCGAAAAAACAGTATAACGGACAAAACGCGCGTACGCCCATTCCCGCCCCTTACGATCCATATCCGGAGCAATATTATGAAACATGCGGTTCCCTAAATCTTTGCCTTCATGATAAAGATAAACAAAAACCTGCAGGGCGATATGCGCAAATAAAAGCGCCATAAGATGAAATCCGAAAAACCATAACAATACTGTGCTCAGCGCAATACCAACATAAGCCGTAACGGCTGTTCCATCATGCGGAACATACCACTTAAGGGCTTCCCAGAAAATTTCACTGAAGGGCGTTTTGAGAGCGTTCTTTGTTTTATCATCCGCTGTTTTCACTAAATAATCTGCCAGCTTAATCAGTTCTTCTTTTTGTTCAGCTGATAACTCCGTATCCACATCCGTTTGTGCGGAGATGCGGTACCCAATAATTTTAAAAGCAAGAGCCTTGGCTTCATTTTCTAAATCTGTGACCTGCTGTTCAAGGCGCTTGGCCCATTCAACATTCCCTTCTTTTCTAAGTTGTTCAGCGGTTTTCTTCAACCCAACCGCTTTTTCTTTAATATAAATCGCGGTCGCGGCACCCATCACGTCTTCAAATTCCTGAGAACTGAAGACAACGTACGCAAGATAGCCGGCGACAAACAATGTAATTGTACCGAGAATCCAAAAAGGTACGCCCAAAGTGGCCGCCCCAATAAAGGCCACACCAAAAGACGATGAAAATGCCAGCGGTCCAGCTAATAACCTCAGCAGAATCCAAACAGGGTCAGTCGCTGCTTCAACCGGATTTGTGGCCCAGGAAGTTCCCGCGCCGCCAAAAACCCAGAAACGGAACCAGTTCACTGAATTTTTTGTCAGTGTTCTGGGCTTTGTGACAACGTTCGGCAAAAATGACGGGTTAGAACCCGCGAGCTCTGAGATACCAAGCGCTCCACGAATAAATAAAGTGATCACACCGCTCAAAGGCGCAAAATAAACCGTTTTGATCATATCCACAGTATCATTTCCGGCTGGAATACTTCCAATCACAACTCCGGCAAGCACAGCCGCCGCAGCAATCGCGAGCGTCACTGGAAGCGGAAGCGCGAGCGGTGAGAAAAATATTAATAAGCCAATTCCAGCGCCGACAATTGCGCCAAGCCCGCCGCCAAGGGTACCTTCAATATCAACTTTTTTGTTCGTCGCTACTTCCATCGAAGGCAGGTTTTGAATATTTCTAAAAATAAAACCTGTCGCTTTAGGATGAATAAGTCCTACAAGAACGACCACGGTCAGCCACCACGCGGCGGTGACATAAAGAACTTCGAGGAAACCAAAGAAATGCCCCACGAACGCGGCCCCCATCACAAGAAGCAATGGAAACACAAACGCGGACATCAATCCAAATGTAACAAGAGAGGTCAGTCTTTCCGCGCGGTCCGATTGTCCAACCACTTTCGCGGAATGCTCGGTCCAGAATGAAACGATATCAAAAGTTTCCCACTTGTACTCTTCGCGCCAGTCATTAAAGTTTTTGCCTTTGGGACGGTCATCACGAATCAAGGGTAATCCATCCGGACGCTGAATCAGCTTGGGGCCCAACTCGCGAATAGGCGGCTTCTCGGTCCCTTGGATCTGTTTCAGCAATTCAAACATTTGTTCATAGGATTTATGAGACATCGGACCGCCAAATGTATGCCATTGCGCTTCTGTAGCAACAAGCTTGATAAATTCCTGGATCATATTTCCTTTTTCTTCTTCAGAAGCATGCCTGAAAGCATCAAGGTTCTTTCCTTTTTGTTTAATCCAGGTCCAAATCGCGATCGCGTCAAAAGCGGTATAACTGACGATTTCATCTTCACTGTTCGGACCGTTAAAAATAATCCCGGTGAACTTTCCGTTCACATCGCCCTGCTTATTAATAATTGACTTACCTTCTTTATCCAATTCTTCAAGACGCGCATTCAGCAGACCGCTAAGCAGCCATAAGCGGGTCGCGTAAAGTCCAAGCGGAAATCCGGGCCGAGGCGCGAATAAATCATCAAAGGCATAGGTCGAGCCGGAATATTTTCCAAACAAGCGGATAAAATCAAGAATTTCGTCTTTTTCTTCCTGGGTATTCCAAAGGGAGCCGTGAGCCGTGATCCCCTGATGCTCATAGAGTGTATTCGGCATCCAGTCAGGGACACCATCCATGTGATAACCCGTACCGCCCTGGAACAAATTGTGAACGGGATCGTTTTCACCGCGCGGATAGTGGTGATCTCCGACGAGCGAGTCGTAGTGCATAATCATATTGTTAATGAAAGGCGCGGCGCCCGGAAAGGGCGCGTTCGTATCATCAATCGTGATTTTAGTACGCACACGCGCATTATTCGCTTCGCGCGGCAGATAAGCTTTAATGAAATCAAAATCTTTAGCAGTGTCCCATGGAATATAGGCAGCCTGCTCGTGGCCAATTAATCCAATAAAGAAAGGCTGAATCATGAAAGGCGGCACAAGATAAAAAACCTTATGCTCATCCGTAAGCGCTTGATCGTATGGTGCAATTTCCTCGCGGAGCCGTTTAAGCTGGGCATTCACCGCGGTCTTTTCTTCATCCGAAATATCTTTAACTTTCAAGCGCTCTTCAAGCGGTTTAATTCTTGCGTTAAGATCTGCATGCTTGGCCTTATATGTTTCGAGAGTTTCAGTGGCCTTTTTCTCGCGCCCCTCTTTTTCATTTTTCTTCTCTGATGCAGACTGAATCGCGGCATCACGTCTCCGCTCACGTTCTTCCTCCACAGCTTGAACGGCTAAATGAGGAATTCCCCAAAAGAAAGTATTTTGACCGATTATAAAGCTTTTCGGCTGCAGCGCATCGTCTTCAGGATTCCAGGCTCCGTCCGGAGGTGTTTGGCCCGCGGCGACAGCATCTGCCCAAAGCTTGGTGCGGTATTCGTATTCTTTCTGCCCCCACCACTTGCCTTTCGTTCCATCTTCGCCCCAACGCGCGTAACGAACGAAACGTTCCTGCAAAAAGGGTTTTCTTCCGCCAGGCATCACAAGAATATGAATACGCTCATGACCTGGATGAAACACGCCAGCTTCATCCGTATAATCAAACTCTGACCAAACTTCTTTAATTCTTTCCTGAATGAGTTCATACAACTCTTTGTATGTCATGGTCCATTCTGTTGGCCGTCCGGCACTGAATACCGGCAATTTCTTGTCTAAATTAGCCGCATCAGCCGCATTATTAAACATACCGCCGTTAAGCAGTAGAATCGCCCGGAATTTCTTATCATTATTGCCGCGCATCGAAAAGGCCATGTTCTTGATGACTTCATCAAGCTTATCGATAAAATCCTGCTTCGTATCACCGCCGGGAAGCCAAGGGCGTAACTCTGTCATAACTTCATCGTCTGCAAGATTCATCAAATTCGTCGGCTTCTGAAGTTCCGCGGGAAGTTCAGTTACGGGAATGGTCGGGTCACGATCGAAAAGCCCAGACTCTTTCACTTCTTTATAGATTTTTTTGCGCGCTTCTTCATCCCCGGCGCTCCGTGAAGTTCCGATATTTTCTTTAACCCAAGAAAGTGTCTTAAACCAATTCGATGACGTAACCATTAAAAGTACCGTGACCCCGACAAAAAGTGCCACTGCAGGAACATTCGTCAAAAGGGCCATGGTACCGGCAATAAGCGCCGGACCGTTAAATAGAAGCATAATACCGACCGTCCATAAGGTCGAAACCGCTACCGCTTTGCGGAAAACCACCATTTGGCTGAGCGTTAAAAAGGGATTCATTCTCAGAAGCAAATACGACAGATATAAGAAAATGCCCGCCCAAACCGGCGAAAAGACCCCTACGAAGGGAAAGAAAATTGAGAAATTCCACAAAATAAGAAACATCGTATAAGCATCAAGAATCGACTCAAAAAGACTGTCATTGAAACGGTAAATCTGGTTAGGGCTCCATTTAAGCAGATCACTTTTAGCGATCAGCGGCTTACCCGTCTCGGGGTCAATCGTTGAAAGAGGATCCGCGAAAAATCCGCTACGGACAAAACGCCAAGTCCAAAGCGCGGCTCCCCAGATTACGGCACCATTAATAATATTAGTAAACCCGTTATTTTCGACATCGAGCCATTTTACAAGCCGGCCGAATCCCCACTGTCCCCACGCGTACTCTGGTTTTTTAATTTCATTTTTAAAGCGGGCCAGCTGATCCTGACGAAACTTTTCATTGAGGGCTTGGGCGACTTTCTTTTCAAAACGGATCATGTCCGCGCCGGAAATTTCTGGGTAAAAAATATGGAAAAGATCAATTTTCTTAAGTGGATCGGGCTGCGTCGCATCGAGATAAATGAGGATTTCAAGCACACTCAGTTCAGGCATCGGACCCACAGCCTCTGAAAATGTCGGCCGTTTTTCATATTCCGCGCGCGCCTGATCAATCATCACTTTAAGGGCCTGCGCGCGTTCGACTAAAACTTTAAAATCGGCCGGAAGCATTTTTTGAGAAATCATCCGGGCCAGAATCTTGTCGGTAATCTCCGTCTGACGTTTAGAATCCAAGGCCAGCTGATTGCCTAACACTATCTGCAGATTTCTTCCCTGCACAAGAGGGTCAAAAACGGATTTGTCCGCATGCTTTAAAGCGTCCGCAAAAATCGGTTTCAGTTCGCTATTTACCGTCACGCGCGTTAATTGATCCCGCTTCGCGTCATACTCCGGCTCCTGATAAAGATCCGCCACGCCAAGACGAAAAATCAAGTCCACGCGGAATAAGAGCTCCTGATCACTCACACTCAGCTCAATCGCTTGCGCGCCTTGGAAAAGCTGAAGGGCTGTTTCAATCCAGTCAGTAAGATCATCTTTCACGAGACCGCCGGCGCGGGCATCTGCCGCAATGCGGTTGGAAAGACTTTCCCGTTCACGCGGATCGCGGTATTTTCCGCCAAGCTTTGTCAGTTCGCGCTGCAGATGAAAAGAGTATTTCATCCGCTCTTCAATTTCGCGCAGTTCATCATTAATTCCGCTTTCAACATCCGTAATTTCAGTGGCTGTAACACCCGAAAACTCGGCCTTAATCGCGTCGCGCAAAACGGTATTTTCCTCCCCTAAATAGCCCCACCGTTTAAAAATAGGATCGGTAAAAGCGCTGATTTTTCCGATTTCTTTTTCAAGATCCGGTTCTTTACCGGTAAGTTTTTTATAGATTTTGGGATAAGCCACCCGGGGAAGATAAATCTGGCGGTAAATCACTTCCTCAGCGTTATAGCCTAGCTCAATCATCATATTGATCGCGTTTTCAAGAAGGGCTTCATCGACAGGAATCGGCGATTTCGCGCGGAGATAATTCTTCATCTCCGTACGTTTCGAGAGACTCGTTAAATAAATGCGATTGGTTATTTTTCTTTCTTCCCGGCCTTTTTCTAATTCCTTTTCATACCGGAGCAGAACCTTTTCTTCGGCAAGGATTTTAGCACGGCGTTCCTTCACATTCTTTTTCCGGTCAGCGGCTCTCAAAATATTATCGATAATTTTGTCGGCAACAAATTCCCTAAAGACATCGATCTGTTTATCAATCAGCGCGAGCTTTTCGGGTGTCAGCTGGCCGTTCACAAATAACCGGTTATAGAACATTTCACTTAATTGATTCTGCACCGTCATCATTCTTGTAATGAAAAATTTAAGAATCTTATTCCGCTCTTGGGTTGACCGAATCCCTTTCCGCTCAAGACCCATAGTTAACTTATCCCATTGATCCAGCCACCACTGTTCTTCCGCCTGCTTTAATTCTTTCTTAAAGATGACGTAATAGCTGATTCTCAGCTGGCGGATTTGATTCAGCTGCTTGGTCCCTAAATCTTTATAACTGGAATCCACGACTTTAAAGATTGTTTTGAAGCGTCCCGCCACGATATGACGCCGGGATAAATCCAAATGATCAAGACCTTCACGGAAAATATCAATGGCACTTTGAAGAATTTCCATTGGAAGGAAAAAACCTGTTTCGGAGGCAACAAAACTCTCGGCCTGCACAAATGCCGCGTCATCAAGCCAGTACTCCAAATACTTCAAAACGTCCTGCTCAGTGGGTCCAATCAGACCTAAATCCTGACGCTCCTGAATATAGGCTGACATACCGATGACATCTTCTTCGTTCATCACGGGGATCTGAGCAATTTGGGAAGCTTCTTCGGCAGTCAGCGACCGGTTCAGCTTTCCTTCAATGTAAGTTTTCGTTTTACTCGCAAGATGGCTCTGAATCTGGTGGGCAATCAATCCATCATATTTAAAGATGCGGGCAACGGCTTCAAGACTGCGCGCGTTGAATGCGATTTGATTTAAATAAGGAGACATTTCGCCGCGGGGTAAAGGCTCCGGCAATCCGTCATCGCCATTGTGGTAAAGCATGTGCTGACTCTGCAGAAATGTTTCCCAGCGGCTGCGGTTCCAAAATTCATTTTTAGCGTCCGCGAGTTTAGCGCGTTTTTTCTCAGGCAAAGTTCCTTGGCGGACCATAAATTGAATGACAAGAGTTACTGCTTCCCCGTCCAGCACCCGGCGGTCTTTAATACCTTCATAGGTTTTACCCGGATCTCCGTTAATAAGATTAATCGCCTTTTCCAGCTCCGCGGCTGACATCCATTCGGGGCGTTTGCTTTCATCAGTCTGCCAGCTTTGCATTTCTTTCACCCAGGATTCACCGGCTTGTTTTTCCACAATCTGAATATGGTGAATAAGAGCGAAGAAATCTTCCACATTCAGACTATTTTTTAAATTTCCGAATGAAAGATCTTTGTCCACCAGGATTTCCCCATCGCGCCGGCCCAAATAGAAGAGACGGTAATAATAAACATTTTCAGCGTCTTCCATCACGCGCCAATACTTTGAAGCGGCCCTTTGCGTGCGCACTAAATCTTCAAGTGTAGTCTGAACAGTCGCTTCATCTAAATCGTAGGTTCCATGAGCTTCTTCGATCATTCTCAGGCGGGCGCCATATTCTCCCCAAACTTGGGTGCGGCGCAGAGAATTCTTTTCTTGGGGATCCATGGGGTGCTCCGGATTGTACCGGTTGATACCCTTATAGTAATCTTCCAATGGTATTCTGGATTTCGTCAGCATGGAAAACAAGTTGCGCGCGTGAACCGCATATTTTTTCTCAAGAGGTGTCTTTGTATCAAATTCTAACGTCCCTTGATTAAAATCCATGACGAGAGCCGCGGTAAGCCCCGTCACAAAGTTCCAGCGGACTTCGTCATCCTTAAACGCTGCCAAAGTTGAAGCGGCGCGGGCCATGGATGGATCAAGGCCGCGGTCGAGAGCAAAAAGTTTTTCCGCGCTTGAAAAATAGAGTTCCGCGTTTTCAGGGCTTTTTTCAATCAAATCAAGAACACGTATAATCTCAGGAGCAATTTGGGATGTCTTTTTCCAACTGCGTTCCAAATCAACACTCTGACGGAGCCGGAAAATACCCCAGCTGACCACCAAACCATTCGCAACACGCTTGCGCTTAATATCCGCGCGGCGCCCCGAAAGAACCTCCCGGATATCGACATAGCCTTTTCCGTATTGGAAATCAGCAAAAAGCTGCGCTTCATCTAAAATCTCTTCGCGCTTATTTTCATTATGGAAGACATCAAAAAAACGTTTCGCCAAACCGCGCGTGGCATCCCAGCCGCCTTCAAGACGCGTTCTCATAACACTCGTAACTTCACCGATTGCTTGCGGATCGCCCGCTTTTACTCTCGCGTCAAGTTCCTGCGCGAGACGGGTCACGGTATCAGCTTCTTCCTTTTCAGAGCCAAACTGTTGAACTGCTTTCGATGGATCCACAAGGGCGAGGCGGCGATAGATTACATCGCGCATAAGCTCGGTCCGCTTTGCGGGATCAGTCAGCACATCAATGTTTTGGTCAAACCAAGTTTTATCTTCTGTATCACCGCCGATGCCCATAATAGGATTTGTCGCTGAAGGCAAAGCGGTAATACCCTGCTCAAATGCAAGATTTCTTTCAGAAAGAGGGGGCGTGAACGACGTGCGGCCGGAAATGGGTCCAAAATGATTCGAAAGCTGCTCTAAATCTTTTTTTACACTTGGGAGAGCAGCACTTTTTTCTCCGCCGGATGCTTCTCCTGGCAAACCCGCAAATAATCCAACACCCACCGCACCTGCAGCAAGCGTGTTAAATGTCCGGCGTGACATTTCAGGACCCAATTGATTATTTTGTGTGCGGACTTCAGATCGTTTAGCGCCCGCTTCGAGCTGCTTTTCCAACTCAGGATCATTATCTACTAATCGCGATAAAAACTGCACAAACTCCCCGGTAACCTGCGGATTCTCAACCACATCCTCTGCGGTAATCTCGGGAGCTGTTTTTAAAGTACGGGCAGCGATCAATTCGCTCACCTGACGTAAAATTCGATCGCGATTTGCTTTATTTCCATTTGCTTTATCCTGAGCAGCCAGCTTTTCAAGATAAAAAGTCAGTTTTGAATATCGGTTAAGTGTCCGGACGCCGCCTTCAATGGCCATATCGCCAAGAATGGCCATTGCCTGTCCCTGACCGCGCGAACCCATATCAAAGAAATCTTCTTCGATCTTTACACCATCTAATTGAAGGAATTTATAGAAGGCTTCCCAGTAAGGCTTTGCTACTTCCCAAACCTTTTCTTTGCTGGATTCCGGCTTATTTAAAATTTCACTTAATTCATAATCAAGTGATTCAGTGGCTGAAAGCCCCGCCTGAACGCGGAAGGAATTCCAGGAAAGAATAAATCCAATAATTTTGGGGCCCAAAACAGGATGGCTGAAATCAAAATCGCTGCCCTTTTTAATATACCGGGTTAAATGCGATAAAACATTTTTTAGATCTTTTTGTGTATTAAAAGCAAACCCCGCAGCTTCAGCATTTGCTTTGAAAGCCAGTATTTGATCCAACCTTTCTTGCAACAGCGGATCTTTTTTTACTTCTCCCCGGTATGAGCGAATTACATTTTCAAGACCTTCTTTTTGCGCCCCTGTAACCATTAAAAGAGCAAAATGCTTTGGCTTCATTTTAAGTTTACGGATATTTTCAACTAATGCTGAGACCGTGCCCATATCATCAGGATTATTTAAGTTTAGTCTGCGGCCAAATAATATTTCCGTAAAGAGCAGCATAAAATCAACTTTCTTCATGAGATCCAGAAGTGAAGCGATATTGGCACGGTACATCTGCTTCCCATCTCTATTTTTTCCGATTTTCTCAATTGTGATCAAACCTTCTTCGAAACCAAAACGCATCCAAGTGGCGGCACGCGCCATATCTTTACCGATAAGCATCTTCACAAACTTACCCGTAATATAATGCTGCTTCGATTTTTCATCATACCAGTTACCATGAACATAAAGACCAATAAGGTATTGGACATAACTCGCTTCGTCAGGGCTTAAAAGCTTGCGGTTAATGGCCAGCAATTCCTTAAGCGTAATAATGGCCGCGGACTGCTTAACCTTTCCATCATCACCTAAATAAACATTAAAATCTCCCCGCATAATTCTTTCATGAATTTTTCTAATCGTCGGATCATCATGCGTACGGTATAAATTAGAAAAAGTCTTGCTGGGGTCACCGGCAACAATATTCACAAGCGTTTCAGCCGACACAATCATTGTGTCGCCATCTACGATTTCTTGGCTTGTCACCGCGTCTTTCCCCATAATGCCGCGATTAATTTCCGGCGAAGGATAAATGCTGGAAAAAACAAATGATCCGGATAAATCCTTAGGGTCAACAGGCGGATACGCATTCCCTCGGGAATACGCTGTCTGATAAAACGGATATAGAGCAAGCCCTTCCGCGACAGTGGGAGGCCCAAAGAAAATCGTCGCGACTTGTTTGTTGCGCCATTTCATTTGGGCGCTGGTTTTTAACAAGTGCGAATAAATATAATTTCCGTCACTTGAGCCGCCAATTAAATCGAGAATTTGCTGCCGAGCAGATAAAAGAGCCTCTGAGTCTTCTGCTTTTAAGTTCTCCTCACGATTCAAAATCAGATACAGCGAGGTAAAGAAATGAGGTTCCGCATACCAAAACTTCGACGGATCGAGCCTTTTGCCAGCAACCGCTTCAAACGCGCTCACAATACCGATCGCTTTATTGTATTCAAAATTATATTTCGCCATCGTCAGCATGAGCGATATGCCAAAAAAGGTATCGATGTTAACTCCCAGTTTCTTTCCAAGGGGCGTTTCATCCCAGACTTTTTCAACGGTGACGGAGTCTTTAATATTCCATCCAACTTGGCTTCTTAGCACTTCGGGCACTTCATTGTTTTGGAGAATATTACGAACGCTCTTAACATGCCAAAGCGGGACACTGTAATAGGACACCCAGATTGCGGCTCGAGGTTTTTTGGGGTTCCATGCCACATTTGAACTATCCACTTTGAGCAAAGTGCCGCTCAAATCTTCATTTACAAATGAATTTTCAAAATCAAGCCAATGAGCGGTGCTTCTAACTGATTCTTTAAGCAGTCCTAAAAAAAGCGGGAGACCGCTGACGCGCTGATGTTCCCGAACGTCCTGACGGAGGATCCACTGGACAATTCGTCTTTCAGCGAGATCCATTGCCGTATACGACTTCGGATCATTGAGCGGCATACCTAGAATTTCTAAAATTTCTCGGGCTGTCGCAATAATTAGTTCTTTTTCTTTGGGCGTAAATTTGTACTTATCAAAGTCGGCATCAACTGTGTGATTAATTTGATAATCCGGAATTTTAATACGGGAAGCGCGCTTCACATCTAAATGAAGGGCTGCTGGATCAAGCTCAAGCCCGAAAGATTTGTTCATGACAGCCGCCATTTTTTCTAGTCCTGGATCGACTTCGATGAGGTTCGACGGCCCTTGACCAAAAATTTGTCTTAAAGACCCCATAAAGCCGGCAGCAGCTCCAAAAACAGTTGTTTTTAAGAAATCACGGCGGTTCACACGAAGCTCAGAACGGGCGGCCCCAGATGAACTCTCTCCACCTGAAGGTCCCGCTTGGTGAGAAGCTGCTCCTGAGTTTTCAACAACAGAAGGACGGTCAGCGTTCGAGCTCTGCGGTGCAAGTTCTGGATTATCGTATTTAGAATTGTCAAAAGAAATTTTACCGTCGATGACTCGAGCCGAAGCAATCAGGCTGGCAGGATCACCTTCAACAAATTGTGGATTCTCAATAATCTCGCGGGCTTCTTGCTGACGAACCTCGAGCACAATAACTCCTTGTCCCGTAGACGCCAATTTTTCATCCGGAGTCGATGATTCTTTTTTATCATTTTCAGCCAGCTTCAGTTGTTCCGCGGACTGCTTGAACTCAACAGGGATTAAAATAAATTTATTTTCAAGAACCGTCCAGCCAAGAGCTGCAAATTTTGCTTTAAATTTTAGTTTTATCCGGGCAAGTTTATTACCGAACATATCAACAATTTCATACTCTTCTTCTTTGGCTTCTTTATAGGAAGTTTTCCGGTCAGCGCTCTTCTCCGAAGCAGTCTCCTCTTTCTTTTCACGTGTCACTAATAGCTTGCGCAAAGTAAACTCTTCATTATCACCAAACCTTGTTTCTTCCAAGACCACTTCACTTATCGAAGGTTCTTGATAATCAGGAAGCACATGAGAAAGATCAATCATGCTGCCGCCAAGATCAGGAGCAATAACACCACCGCTGCCGCCGCCCGAACCCCCGCCGCCACCTGCTCCGCCGCCGCCGCCACCCGTTTTGAAGGCAATGCCAACATTTGTTACCTTCGCAGCACCACCGCCTCCACGGACCACCGTTTTCACGGTAAACGTGTTGTCATCCGTATTAATTTTAATAATTTCAAGCGGCTTCGAATAATCCGCATTTCCTCGAGCATCCATTTCATAAATAGTGACAGTCACGGTATTCCCGTCGACATTGATCTGATCCGAACTTGTTGTCCCATTTTTCGGAATGGAAATTTGAACCAACGGCTTTCCGTCTTCCACCAACTGAATCGCGCGCTCATTATTTTCAAATTTAACCATCCAAACTTCAAGTTTTTGCACCTCATTGACGAGCTTGCGAAGGATAACTTCCTGCACGGGCACTACAGCTGCTTCAGCATTAGCAGAAACTTCGCTTAAATGCTCAGTGACTGGACTTTCAGCATAATTCAAATTATCAAAAGCTTGGGTTTGCAGTAGATTGTAAAACTGGCCATCACCATCTGTGATTGCATCTTTAATCTGAATATCGACTGGGACAAATCTTGAGCCTGAAAACACCACCTGATCCGCACCTCTCAGCTGGTGCCCGGTAATCATCGCTCCAACTTGAGCGGTATCGGAATCAGCATAAGCAGGCAAATCAGTGTATGGCAACGGGCCCAAAAACACCGCAGGCGTAGAGCGTGGTTCTAATAATTCAAAACTCAAATATCGATTTTTAACATTTCTAGATTTTGAAATTAAATCGTCCCTGAGCTGGTTTATCAGTTTCAGCAGCCCATTCCATAGATTCGTGATCGAATTCCAAAACTGCGCTAGCTTACTCACTACCTTTGCGGCAACAGACTGAGGGGTTGATTGAGGAAGAACTTGAGTTTCTGCAGGTATAGACGGCGTCACAACTGCTTCTTTGGGCGCTGCTAAGGTTTTTTGTGGTTGAGATTCCAGGATTTCAAAAACAGCGTCAATATCGCTGGCCAGCTGACGTATTTCGGACATCGCCAATGAACCAGAAAAAACACTAATCGCTGACTTAAGAGAAATGCGGTAAGGTGCTAAACGTTCCTCGGTTTCAGCTTTATTTATCTTCCAGGATCGTTTGGCTTTTACGACATCCGCACGAATAATTGCGAGCGATCTCCGTAGTGCCGAATCGACAATTTTATTAAGAAGCGAGGGCAAACCGTCATACCGGGCCTTTTTCTTAAGATCTTGCAATTTAACGGCTTCGTTAATCAGAGCGACTGCATCGTTTGAAATCTCGATACTGTTTTTAATTTCTTCGATTTTAATTTTAGCTGAGAGCTCGGACTGCCCTTTCCAGTCTTTCACCGTAATCATTTTGAGAGCGGCGGTCAATTGGCTCAAATTAGCAACCAAATTCAGCGAATCACTCGAAAGAGCTTTTGAGCTTCTCTCTTTTTCCATTTGAGCCTCAACAACCGCGGAGTCAATTCTAAAAATTCCAACCTTATGATTTCCATAGACAAACGAAGCAATCATCCGCTTATCCCCAACCGTTTGCGTGATTTCAGAGACGTCCGCTTTTACGGGAGAAATTTCAAAGGCGAGATATTGATTTCCCTGTGTCACATAAATATGCTGAATAAGAGAGTTCTTATCTTTGCCCGATTTTATTTCACGGTAATAGCCGCCCAAAACACTTGAAACTAATTTCCGCAAAACTGCCTTCTCATTTTCAGGAAGCTTAGGAAGCGCACTATCAATAGAAGCCGCCGCCTTTTTAAGGTCCCGCGTTTTGACCGCCATCGCGACCGCCAGCATCGTCCAATAAGCTTTTGCTGAAGGATTGCCGCTGATTGATTCCGCACCTAAAGCCTTATCAACATTCAAAAGCAACTCCACAGCAAGCTGAAACCTTGGATCGTTGAGTTTTTCATTTTGAGGAGCAAGATATGTTTGGGCAAGTGTCTGTTCAATCGGGAGCGGCTTTTCACTCATCGCGCTTTCATAACGCGCGGCTTCTTTTTGCGTATCAAGAGCGCCTTCTATCTTCGGCGTCACAATCACATAAGAATAACCTTTTTCAGCAAGATATTTTTCGATTCCGGGCGTATGAAATCCTCCGGTAATGATGGCGCTTACCGGCGTCTTTTCAAATCCCATTTTTTGGACCGCGTTTTGAATCAGTACATGGTCGCGAAGAATTGCCGCCTCATAAAACTTTTCGATTCTGGGTAAATCAGCGTCAAGCTGGGAAATTCCTTCCGGAAGGCCTTGTTCAAAATGATGCTCGCGCATGATCGGCAAAAGAACCCGGCTGAATGTTTCCGTCTTAAAATCATTGCGGTTCGCGTAAAAGAAATCCGCGTCCTGCTTCGTTAACGAAAACTCGAACATCTTTTTAAGAATGCCGTGAATGCGGATTAGCTTATCAAGTGCGACTTGCTCATTCGATGTAAAGAGTTTGCTTTTTACTGTCTGCTCAAGCTGTTCAATTTCGTCAAAAATTTTAACGTCGACCGAGTCATAAAGCTGGATATAACGGAGATACTTAGAGAGATGGGCGTATTTAGCCGGCAAATCTTTTCCCGCGGGAGTTTTCCCAATTTCCCGAATTGCGGATTCAAGGTAACGGTAGTAATCCCGACGGGCCATTTTTTTCATCCGGTACTGAACCGAATAAGTCAAATAGCGGGTCATCTGCTCGCGTGAAAGGAGGGATTTTAAATCTTTGCCCAGTGATAAAATCTCAGCTTCCGCGGTTTCAAAATTGATTTCTTTTTCAAGGTCAAAAACTGCGATCAGCGAATGCAGGCCCGCATAATCATGAACCGCGATTTTATTCTTCCCTGCCAATTCAGTAATATAACGCGCATAATCAGCCAAATTTTGCCCGCCGTCTTGAAATGCTTCACGGCGCCGATAGAGCTCACGCAATTCGTCAGAAAAAACGAAGCGGGATGTGTTTTTGAGCGCTTCTCCTAGAACAGAAAGCAGGGTTTCGTCTTTTTCTTTAAAGTGAAGGGCGTCTAAATAAGCTTCTTTATTGCGGCGGTAAAGGGCCTTATCTTCAACCCCGTAAAGCTTCAGCTGATTGTCTTCAACAACCGTTTGATATTCCGCGCCAGACAATCTTCCCTCTCTCAGGTAATACTCAGAAACATCCTTGCGCACATTTTTATCAGGAAAGAAAGAAAAGAGCTCCGTATAAAGCTCGCCGGAACCGCCTTCTAAATTAACAAGCTGGAGTCCGTGATTTTTTGAAAAGTAATGAAGGATTTTTCCGATGTTTTTCTGCGCTTCTTCATTCACGTGCGCGTCTTGAATATGAATCACAACGCCCGGAAGACTTCCGCGAAAAACCTTTTTGATCTCACCAATCGAAGAAGGAAGGTTCAAATTGTCTAAAACACCGGCTGCTTTTTGGGGAAGTAAATCAGCAGCCGATGCTTTCGACGCGGAAACATTTGGCTGAATGCCGCTAGCGCTCACCGTAGAGGTCGTGGTGACAGCAATCACCGTCACTAAAGCTACCGCCCGGAGCCAGGGTTTCAATCGTCTGTTTTGCATATCCATCATAGTTAAAACTTTTTAACCTCCAGATTTTCCAGCGACAGCACGAGTGGAATTAAAAGATACTAAGAGCTTATTTAAATACGTAAGAAAGCTTGGACAAATATGCCTGCCGTATAGAGATATGTCAATGCTAAAAGCTTAAACACTATATTATATTAGTGCTTAATAAGTAGGAATAAGCTGAAGCGCCTGAAAGGGGTACCCTGTTATAAAATGATAAGAAATGTTAGGCTGATTGAGCGATGCGGGCTTCCGATTTAGCCGTCTGAATAATCGCTTGAAGGAATTGACTGATCATCCTAAATCGAATTTCCGGCAATAATTGCTTTTGAAGACCTAAAACAACATATTCTGAAAGTTTAACCGCCTCAACTTCAATCCCCTGGGCAGCACTTTCATAATCAGCACCCTGAGCCTTATCCCGAATAACCTGCAGAACCATTCCTAGCGGAATTCGCTTCTCACGGATATACGCTGCAAGGTCCCAAGTAGAAATTTGCAAACTGCCTTTCAATTTAAAAGAGTTAATCCGTTTCATTTCTTCCATTTTAGTGATGAAAACAATGACCGGAATTGAATTGCTTGGACGGTTTATGAGCAAGTGATTGAAATAATTCTGATCATGAATCTTCGCGTCATATTGAACAAAAATACCCCGCTGATCCGCTGAATATGCCGCATCGAATTCACGCAATCCGAGAGATTTCAGTACATCGGGATGTGTCCCATATCGTGAGAGCATTTCTGCAAAACTCAGGTCAAGCGCTGAGGCCGCGCGTTTGCCATCATCAATAAGTTTAAATATATTCTGTTTCTCTAAATCAAAACGAATCTCTTCAACGCCTCTAACCGCTGCCTGCAGCGCCGCCGGCTGACGAATTTCACTCCTGGATTTTTCTACCGCAGGCGACTGCTTAATCACATACTCTAAAAGATAATCAAAAAAATACGCCTTGGCTTTAGGATCTTCCACAATCGCTTTAGCCGTCAAACCGCCTTTGGCTTTTGTGTACTTCCACCCCGGCCCATAGAGGCTTTCGTTATAGTTTGTTGCTTTTTCCATAGCATCAATTAATTTTTCAGGATGCTCCGCGTAATCCTTAAAAAGAATAGTCATAAGATCATGCGTCTTAAGAGCTTGATTCCAATCCACGATACTTTCTTCTAGAAATCCCATCACTTCTCCCCGTTCCGCAGGCGTCATCTGGCTGTAATCGGATGGAATTTCCCGGGCAGCAAGCTGTTTGCTTTTAATCAAATGCTTATTCAGGGCTTTAAAGAGCGCCTCCCGTTTTTGCCCAGCAATCTCTGCGATTTCTTTGAGGGGATGCTGCTCAATAACGGCTTTCCAACTTGAAAAATCTTCATCCGAGTGCCGGTTTAAAGACCACCAGATTAAAAAGCTATAGTGCTCTGGGTTACGCAGATTAAAAATCTTGATTTTATTTGCTTCCTCAACCAAAAGGTTGTGTACTTGGAGAGCTTCATACTCAACGACGCCGTACTGACCCCGTTTATTTTCCGCGCTGGGCCATTTCTTTTGATAATGCGCAATGGCAAAAAGCGCTTCCACCAAGACGGCATCTTTTTCAGGATCTAACCCGCGCTCAACCATCTCTTCCGCGACAGCTTCAAGAACACCGGGATCATCATAATAAAAATCCCCTTCCACTTTAAGCTGTCTTCCATATAAATATTCCAGGCCCGGCCGAAGCGCCAATTTCATTTTAGCCAGTTTAACGCTTTTCTCGGTATCCCAGCCCAGCTTTCGGGCAGTTAAATATTCGGCGAGATGCCAGTTTGTAAAGGAATCTTTCATCAATTCACCAACCCAGGCATAGAACTCAAGTTCGCGCTGCGTAACATCCCATTGATCCACCATTTGGCGCTCAAAAAGAACATCCCTGTCCGTCTCATCTCCATTCCGAAGCTTGCGGAGTTTTTGCATAAACTCGTCGATAATGTTCAATCTTTTTTTGATACGCTCTAACTGCTGAGTTTCTTGAAATGTAAGAGTATATAGACCGCCGCTGCTCTCTTTTTTCGTCAGGCGGCTTCTTTCCTCCCAGAGCTGTTTACTTTCTTTCCGCAAAGCATCCTCTTGGGTTTCAAGCTTTTGAAGCTCCTGGAGATTTTTTTGCAACCGAAGCAGCTCGGCCTGCTCATGCGGCAGATTTCTCACGATTCCAAGCCGCTCTTTATAATTCAGATATTTGGCTTTTTCTGCCTGCCAGGTTTTATACAGACTTTGTTCCGCCTCATACCGCGCCTGTTTTCCAGCAGATCTGAGATAGACATAGTGACCTTTGCCATATTCAATGTCATTTTTGCTGTTTATATACCAGGAATCTAAATCAGGTACTGTACCGCCCAGTTTTTTCAGATCTGCCTTCATCATACTGATTTGATCCTGTTTGCTCTTAATTTTTTTCTCTAGCGTGGGAACTTGAAAAGGACCGCGTTCGAATAAACTTTCAACCCTCAAACGGGGAGCCCAAAGAAGCATCTGATAATCATACGGCAGATATTCATAATGAGACTGAACCTCTGTCAGCATTCTCTTAATGGGTTCTTCTCCATCTAAAAAGGCCGGCTGATGGATAGGGATATAAGTCATATTAACAGCCGCACCTGGATGGCCATAGTTTGGATTAACCATCAAAAGACGGCGGGAGCGTAAAAACTTACCCATTAATTCATCCATCATCCAATCCCCAATGTCCGGACGGCGCAGCTCAAGAACACTTTTATCTTGATAATGCGCTTTCATATGCACAACAATTTCCTCGATCAGTTTCAGATCAAAAACATCGTTCAAATTCTTAGCGCCCTTTTTCCATAAAACCGGATGCTGAAGAATGAATTGCATAATGCGCAAAGCAATCTGTTCATCCGTTCCCTTGCCCATATACTTCTCGGCCGTAGCCCTCTGGTCATAGTAAAGTATGTCATTGTTAAAAGTGTTGGTGTTGCGGACAAACGCGCCGCCTTCGAGGGCGTTGCGGAATTCCCGGCGCTCATCGCTATTTTCATGATAGCCCGCGATCGGGAATGAAATCCCATAGACTCCAAAATGCTTTCGCCAAATTTCCGCAACTTGATTAATTGTATTGCCGACCCTTTCGTTTTTTTGTTCGCCGCCGACATAAAGAGACTCGGGAAACAAGTGAGGCATTCCGCCATCGATATAATTTCTCATCCAATTCTGATAAGGCTCCGAAAGTCCATTTTCAACGAGTTTTTGCGCCTGATCATGCGGCGTCATCATCAGCAAATATCGATCCGCCACGCTTTCCCTTGTATAGGGTCCAATAATGCCGCGAATCCTTTTGTTGAAAGTGGTATGCGGATGCTCATAGTTATCGGTAATGAAATTGCGGCCTCGAGTTAAAATCATAAAGGCGAGATAAATTTTAAAGGGCACTCCTGTTTCAGTTCGGTATTTCCAATTCGCGTCCACCGCTTTCCATTCTTTCTGTGTTAAATAATCATCAAAGCCAAGTCTTAGAAAAGAAGATGTCAATCTTTCCAGATCCCGCCCGGGATATTTAGCTTTAAACTCTTGCCATGATTCAACATCGTTTCGCAGAGCTTTAACATCGTACTTAATTTTTGCCATGGGATCAGTATTCGAACCGGAAGCAATGGTTATTGGACGCAAGACCTTATAATAAAAATCTCTAGGATAAAGTGAGTTGGGATTATCGGTTGGCAATCCGTGGACTTTCATATAATCCGTAACGTAGGCGATCATCTCATCCGACATCGGGTAAGCCGTGGCGGCAAGATGCATATCAGGCTCTACCTTAACCGGAATGGCTTCTTTTAATTTTCGAGAGCGTTCATCCGCGTGAAAAAGATCAATCAGCCGGTCGAGAGGCATATGGCTTAAGAAGCGGATTCTCGCTTCCGGACTAAGCGCTTGAAGTTCGGCGAGCTTCAGCGCTCCTTGCTCATAATGCAAATCAATTTCTTCCTGAATCTCATTTTCAGGGGGAACTTCATTCAGAACCGCAGGAGCCGCATTCGGACCATTATTCGTCCCCTTTTCTATTTCATCCGCAACAAGGGGTCCCACAGTCTGCAAAAACATCGTCATCCAAAAACCAGCCGCATACAGCGTCTGGCTCCACCAGTTTTTTCCGGGTCCACGCGCTTCACTGCGGACATAGGGCTGTACGGCGCTTGAGTTAGCTGTTTGGTTTAAAAGTTCAGTCATCGCTGCTTGGTCCGCTTTAGAAAAAATTGTCATGCGGTTTATGACCGCGGCCGTATTTCCCCGCGCCCGGCGCAAACTTGCGGCAGCCAAAGCCCGCCAAAGAATTAACGCATTCGGGTGACGGGAAAGCTCTGATGCCGGCAATCCTTTTTGAATATTCATGAGCAGCGCAGCGGCAAGCTGGAAACGCGAGTCTTTGACCGATTGTGAAGCACGGAAAATTTCTTTTAACGATTTTTCCAGTGAAAGCGGACGGCCCTGCATAGCGGCATCATAAAGCGCCTCATCTGCCTGAAAATTTACAATCTTGCTAATCGCGGGCGTCACGATAATGTACGAATATCCATTCTCCGCCAGATATTTTTCGATTCCAGCAGTGTGAAAACCGCCCGTCACAATCGCGGACACTGATTTTTTTGCTGCGTTAATATTCGCCACCGCGGTATGGATGAGCACTTGGTCTCGCTTAAGCGCTGTTTCATAAAACTTTTCAACCATTGGAAGCTCTGAGTCCAGATCTTCAAGGTTAGAGGGCAGGCTCTCCTGGAAATGGTATTTTTTAAAGATTGGGGTCAAAATAGTTTTGATATTTGCCGAATAAAATTCGGGACGGTGGGCATAAAAATCAGAAACTTCGTATTCACTCAAGGTCAATTTAACCATTTTCCGCATAACCGCGATGACTTCAAACACGCGGTCAAGACGCTTTGCCTCATCGGATTTTAAAAGCGGGCGTTTGACAGCATTCTCAAGTTTTTGAATTTCATCGAAGAGATCAACGCTAATTGCTGCGTACAGCGCCTGGTATCGTTTCAAAGCATCGCTGATGTCAATTTTTTTGCGTTTATTTTCTTCAATCGTTTTCTCGAGTTCATGAAGCTCAAGAAGAGCTCGGATTTTAGGGTAATGAGTCAGATCAAGCGAATGAGCTTCAGCTTTTTCCACCAAATACTGCGTATACTGAAGCAGCTGCGCGCTCTCCCGCTGAAAAACCTCCCGATGACGGTGCAGTTCTCGGACCTCTTCAGTAAAAACAAAACGCTCGGCTTTTTTCATGAGCGCTTCCACGGCATCCACGATTATCAAATTTCGCGCCTTGTTTTTCTGAACTTCAAGATAATATTTCCGATTCGTTTGATAAAGCTCTGCGCCTTCAATTCCCGCAAGCTCAATTTTAGGATTACGGGTCATGACTGAGTATTCCGCGCCTGAAAGCCGGCCGAGTTTTAGAAAATAATCAGAAACTTCTTTTTTCGCGGCGACATCGGGGAAAAAAGTAAACAGCTTCGTATTCAGATCGCCGCTCGCCCCCTCCACATTAATTTGATCCAGACCATATTTTTGATGAAAGAAATCAATGATATTTGAAATATTTTTCTGAGCTTCTTCGTTGGCGTGGGCGTCCTGAATATGAATAATAAATTCTGGACGAGTCCCCTGGTGGATTTTTTTAACCTTCCCTACCGACTCAGGCAAAGACAGGGTGAATAGACTTTCCTTTGCAAAGTTTAGGGACGAAGGAAGAACTGGAAGGTCTGAAGCCACAGCTGACGCTGCTGCATTTTGTGCTGTGGATAACAATAGACAGAAAATGAGCATACCGCTCATTACTTTTTGAAACTGGCTGGAAATGTTCTTAGTTTTCTCTGTCATGATTAAAAAAAATTAATTTCGAAACCTCAGATACAACTTCATTTTTAAAGAAGTGATAATTTCTTATTTAAACCGCTAATAAAGTAAGCAAATAATAACTGCCGTATTGCAGAGCGTCAAATACTAAGCTCCAATAGTTAGAATAAAAATGATTTAACTGGATGGAAAGCGTTAGAGGTAATTTAAAGCTGACAATGCTGGGGAATGACTAGAATTGATAGACTTTATTCATTAAGCACGCCCGGAAACTTCTCCGGTTTGCGTGTTAACCTTAACAATATCGCCTTCCTTTATATATTGAGGGACACGAACTTCAAGTCCGGTTTCGAGAGTCGCGGCTTTTCCAACGGTTCCGCCGCCGGAATCCCCCTTCACGACGGGATCGGCCGAGACAATTTTGAGATCGACATACACGGGAAGCTGAAGAGAAACGTAATTTCCATTAAATTTAAGCGCCTGAATAGGAACGCCTTCCTTAATATATCCCTTAAGTTCAGCCATTTTTTCATGGTTCAGGGCAAACTGCTCATAACTCGCTTCATCCATAAAGTGGTAGGCGTCCTGATCGGAATAAAGAAATGAAGCAGGAACGAGCTCGACATCCGGTTCATCAAATTTTTCACTCGTTCGGTAGTTTTTATCTTGAACAGCGCCTGTGAGTAAATTTTTAACTCGCACCTTCACCATGGTCGACGCCCCGCGCGCGCTTGGCGCCGCAAAGGTTACCTCAACCACGCTGCAAGGCTCACCATCCACCGAAATCACATCTTTGCGCTTAAGCTCATTCGCGTTAATCATAAGGTAAAAGTCAGGCCCTGCGATTGCTGCTGTTGCTGCTGCATTCTTCTGCGGCTGCTAAAGCCTCCAGAACTCGCGCAAACCTCATTATGCAGCCAACTTAAAATCTGCTGATCCTGAATCGCATCCTGGTGAAAATCGTTGACGGTAAGACGTCCGTAAAATCTGCCGTTTTCATCAACGACAACAGGAGGATTTTCCGCGAAGCGCGAACACGCGCTCACATCTGAATTGGGTGATCCGAAGGGACCGCGCGAATTATAAAGACTGGTTTGAGAATTCGGACTCGCGAATGGGCTTCTTGGGTTGGTTACAGAGTCACGCTCATAGGAAGAACAATTGAGGCATCCTAGATAGACATCGCGGTTTACGTCTCCGTATATTAGAAGCGCGCCGCCCTGCCCGCTCCGCGTGCCACTTCCCTGCTGCTGCCCCCCACCCAAAAAAGCCTGGGCGAGTTGCATAATCATTTGATCATCAGCGGCCTTGCTTGCGGGAGAAAATAGAATAAGAAAAAGAAGTATCAAGAATGGGGTTATTTTTTTCATAATTTCCTGTTTAAACGAGCGGCGCTGTACCCGGATTGTCCTTTGCCCACCAGCCGGGAGCTCCGGGCAAAGTCGATTTGTAGCCTGGCAGAGGTTTGGGATGATCCAGATGATCAAGATGCTCAAGCATATCCCCGAGCTTGCGCTCGCGCCAAACAATTGCCCCAACCGAGGCTTTTTTGCGTGAAGAATTCGAAGGTTTTGATTTTGACTTTTTAGGCATGCGGGGAATTTTATAGGCAAGTGCTCCCGGGGTCAAGCGTCAAGAAAGCGGAGGCGGCCCACGGAGATACTGCAGTGAACCTCCCCTTAAGGCCCACCCGCGAGCACGCCTCCAAAAACTTATTTCTTGAGAAGCACCATCGCCTTTTGATCAGAGCTTGTTGAAAGCACAAGTACGCAAGGCGAATAAGAACTTAGCGCGCTGCCATAGACATTCAGGATATCTATTTTTTTTGCCGCGAGTTTTTTAGTAATTCCGCGCAAAACTCCCGGCTTATCGACGAGCTCTAACACCAAAACACCGTTCTCGTGAAAAACATAGCCTTTCTTTCTGAGAACGTCCTTGGCATGAAGATGATCGTCGACAACAAAATTCATCAGGGCCACGCCCCCAGCAGACTGAGCCGAAATCGCTGTGATGTTAATGCCTCGGTCAGCTAAGAGCTGCGCAACCCCGGAGAGCACGCCAACCCGGTTGCTTGAAACCACCACAAGTTCTTTTCCCTGCCGAATATTCTTAATCACGGGACACCTTCGCTTTCTAGAATCAGTTTAACGAAAGCCCTGCGAGTCTCAAATTCTAATTGAAGGATATGCGAGAAGGGATAAACCGGATGTGACGCGCGTCACTTCACGATTAAAAATCGCTGAGGATCAGAATGCGGGAGAGAAATTAAGAATCGCGGTGAACGGTATCGGGGCGAAACGCGGGTAAGCAAATAGCCATATACTCCGCGCCTTCTTCTTCAGGAGTGCTGTATTGAACCCACTCACCTGCTTCGGTAATCACTGCCTGCCCCGCTCGTACTTTTAAGGCACCGCTTTGGCTGGTCACTTGAAGCATTCCTTTTAGCACAATCGTATACTCATCAAACTCGGGAGTCTGCCCAGGTTCAACCCAACCCGCAGGGCTTTTCATATGAGCAACACTTAAATCATTGGTTTTGGAATTTACCCGGCCAATGTACTCCTGAATAATTTTAGGCTTATTTCCCGCGGCTTCAATGACTGTAGGATTTAAGATCAGCCGTGGCATGATGAGTCCTTACCGCAATCCTTCTCCTTACCATCAAAAGTAAGAGACGCGGAATTGATGCAGTAGCGTTTACCAGCCGGCGCCGGCCCATCATCAAAAAGATGCCCCAAATGAGCGCCGCAAAACGGACAATGCACTTCCGTGCGTTCCATAAAATGACTGCGGTCTGTTTCAGTCGCCACATTTTCTGATTTTGCGGGGGCTGAAAAACTTGGCCAACCGGTTCCCGAATCAAATTTGTCATCAGAACTGAAAAGCTCCGCACCGCAGCCGGCGCATCGGTACATTCCCTTCCCTTTATGATTCCAATATTTGCCGGTAAAAGCGCGCTCAGTTCCTTTTTCGCGCATCACATGATACTGCTCCGGCGTTAACTGCTTTTTCCAATCTGAATCTGTTTTTGATATTTTTTTCATTTCCGCACTCCCAGTTAAATCTCCCCCTAAAAGACAGGAACCTATTAAAATGACAACCAAATAAAACTTTGGGTTAACGATCCTCACTCGCGGCACTCGAGCAAATGCTGTTTCCAAGGCCCTAATTCAACATAAAGTCCGGCGTCTGTCAGCTCCTTAATATCTCTCTCATACGTCTGACCGTTCATATGGTCAAATAACTTAATTTTCACCTTGCGCTCAAACCACTCGATGGGCATCCGCACACGGGCCTGAACGGTTTGATCTGAGTAATTGATGATCACCGCGCAAAGCTGATTTTCATCCCGCCATCCCCAGGCAAGAATATTTTCAAATGCCTGAATCCCTTCTTTAACTGCTCCCGCGTCTAAAAGCTTCCAAGCTCCTCGGTGAAGACACGGCACTTGCGAATATCCTAATAGTTTTCGGTAAAAATCAATTGCCGCCGTATTTTCCTGCTCGATCGGTTCGGCAGCGAGCTGAATCGGCGAGTGAATTTTTTTGCCTATTGTTTGACCGTCATAAAAAAAGCGCATCCCGGGGATTGTCGCGATTACGGAAGCAGCCGCGAATGACTTCTCTAGGCCAAAAGCCGAAGCGGCCCGTTTTTCATCGTGATTTTCAATAAATCGGACAGACTTCTCTTGATACGTTTTCTCAGCCCATAAATGTCCGCGGATCGTGGCCGGAGAAGCATGCAAAAGCCTATCATAAAGTTTTTTATCATACGTATAATCAAAACCCATTTGCTGAAGCTCCCACTCAAGATTCCAATAAGCTTCCGCCATGAAAACAAATTTGGGGTATTTGGATTTAACCGCCGCAATTACTTCCTTCCAAAATTCCATTTTGGGGAATGCCGCGCCTTGCAAGAAATTCTTCCAGTTCGCTTCAAAAATCCGGTGGATGCCGAGCATCGCCATATCGCAGCGCACTCCGTCCGCATTTTCAGCAATTTTCAAAAGCGTTTCGATGGTAAATTGGCGGGCTTTGGGTGAATAATAATTAATTTGAACACTGTCATTCCATGCTGGAAAGTAAGGATCTTTCCCGTGCGCCAAATAGACATTCGCTGAGGCTTGGTAAAAGATATCGGGATAGCGATAAAAGTCTGACTCGCTAACACGGATAAACATTTCCGGCGAAGATTGTGTCAGCGGATGATCCAATGCTAGATGATTCGGCACATAATCCGCCATGAGCTTCAAACCTTGTTCATTGAGCGTCTTACGGAGTTCTTCGAGCTCACCCGTCCGGCCCAAAAGCGGATCAAGCGAATAATCATAGATCGCGTAAGGTGACCCTAAAACATCCTGCGGACGCCATCCGGGAAGGGCCTGATCATATTCACTGAGCATCACCTTATTTTTAAGCGCCATTTGTCGCGCGCCCTGACTCCGTTTCCACAGTCCCATGAGCCATACCCAGTGAAATCCTTGCCCCTTTAAAGTCTTCCATTCTTCTTTAGGTATATCCGAAATAGTGAATAGTCGGGAATACTTGCGGGACAACCGCCTCAAAAAGAGCAGCGCATTGGCTTCAAATAACTGCGGATGTTTTACAGAGTCATCGGGCATGCTGAATTTTAACAAATGACAGGGGTCAGGTATACTTCTTTAAAGGATAAATTTGATGAATAATAGCCCCATTTTTGCTTTGGTGTGTACAGGCGGCGGCGCGCACGGCGCTTATCAAGTGGGTGTTTTAAAATATATCCACGAGAAATTCTGCCGCGGCTCCCACAGCCCTTTTCAAATATTTACCGGATCTTCTTGCGGATCTTTAAATACCACCTTTTTCGCTGCAGAATCCCATGATGCGTTTAAAAAACGACTTGTCCTTGAAGAATTATGGATGCAGTTTCATATCCCCGGGTATCATCGTCACCTGTTAAAAAGCTTTGTGGCGTCACTTTATCATCATTGGCGCGGACATGACGCCGGTCAAAGCACTTGGTCAATTTTAAGCCCTGAACCCATGCGCAAAATTGTTGAAAAAGGATTTAGCCGGAAAAATCTTGATTTCTCACTCAAGTCGGGAAGCACATTAGGAGTATCCATTGCCGCGACTGAGCTTTTGTCTGGCCGCACATGCTGGTTCAGTGAAGGTCCCCTCGCGAAAGCCTGGAACTTATTTCATTCCGTGGGAATACTTGACTCTATCATCGGCCGCCACTTAGAAGCCAGCTGCAGTGTACCCATTTTTTTACCGCCCGTAAAAATTGGAGAACGCTTTTATCTGGATGGTTCGATCAGCATGGAGCGTCCACTGAGCCCCGCAATCCACATGGGGGCAACTCATATTTTGAGTATTGCTTCCGATCATCCGATCCCCGATCATTTACCGCATTACCCTCAAAACTTCCGCCCGCATCTTACGGACCCAATCAGGATGCTGCTCACACGATTAAGCTGCGACGCGATATTCGGAGAAGCTGTTCAAATTCGAATGTTAAACCGGTTCTATCAGGCCTTATCTCGAAAACATAAAAAAGCGGACGCCGACAGCCTCATGCCTCTTTTTCACGAAGAATCGAGGCCCAGTCATTATCACAATGTCAAAGTATGTATTATCCATCCTTCAAAACGCATAAGACCCGTTCCTTCCGTCAGTAATGATGAGACCATTCATCAAGGCCGTCAAAAAAAGACACGCTTTATGTTTCATGAAAAATTTATTCGCGAATTAATTACGATGGGCTATGAGGATGGGAAAGCCCGGCATGATGAGATAAAAGATTTTTTTACCCTGAAAGGCGGGAGCAAGACTTCGTGGTTCCGCTTCAAATCCAAATGAAATAAGTGTGCCC